>JABDKD010000187.1 GCA_013003215.1 Pyrinomonadaceae bacterium | reverse complement strand
AAAAAAGGGGCGACTCGATGAGTCGCCCTTTAAGTTTCAAGAATGCCGAAGCCAAAATACTGTTTCCGGCATTAACGAACATCAAAACGATCTGCATTCATGACCTTCGTCCACGCGGCTGCAAAGTCTTTAGCAAACTTCATCTTCGCGTCATCTGCAGCATAGACTTCAGCGACCGCACGCAGCTCAGCGTTCGAACCAAAGATCAGGTCGACCGGTGTAGCCTTCCACTTCAGCTTACCCGTGTTCCGGTCACGCCCATCGTAGAGGGCTCCGGATTCAGCGGACTTCGACCATTTTGTTGACATATCAAGCAGGTTGACAAAGTAGTCGTTGCTCAGCGTGCCGGGTCGATCCGTAAAGACACCGTATTTCGAGCCGCCGGTATTTGCATCAAGTGCACGCATTCCTCCGACGAGCACCGTCATTTCAGGAACTGTCAGGTTCAGCAGACTCGCTTTGTCAACGAGCATTTCCGCAGGCGACATCGGGTTGCCTTTTCCGAAGTAGTTTCGAAAACCGTCCGCGGTCGGTTTGAGCAGGTTGAATGACATCACATCCGTTTGATCCTGTGAAGCATCAGTACGTCCGGGTGTGAAAGGCACCATGACTTCGTAACCGCCCTTCTTGGCGGCTGTTTCGACGGCAGCAGAACCTCCCAAAACGATCAAATCGGCAAGCGAGATCTTTTTGCCATCCGACCTCGAGCCATTGAACTCATTGCGGATTGTCTCAAGGCGCATCAGAACCTTCTGCAGTTCCGCAGGATCGTTTACATCCCAATCCTTTTGCGGAGCCAGTCGAATGCGGGCTCCATTTGCGCCGCCGCGCATGTCGGTGTCGCGATACGATGAAGCAGATGCCCAGGCAGTTCTCACTAATTGGGAAGTGCTTAGGCCCGAGCTCAGAATCTTGGACTTGAGTGCGGCAACATCGCCGTCATCGACCAACTTGTGATCAACTGCGGGAACCGGGTCCTGCCAGATCAGGGTCATATTGGGAACATCCGAACCGATGTACCGAGCGCGCGGTCCCATGTCACGGTGAGTAAGCTTGAACCAGGCCTTCGCGAACGCCATCTCAAACTCTTTCGGATTCGCGAGGAATCGTCTCGAGATCTTTTCATAGGCGGGATCGAAACGGAGCGAAAGATCCGTAGTAAGCATCACCGGAAGATTCTTCTTTCCTTTAATGTGCGCGTCAGGAACAAATCTCGCGTTTTCTTTCTTAACCGGAATCCACTGCGTCGCGCCCGCGGGACTCTTTGTTTTCTCCCACTCAAATGCGAACAGATTCTCGAGGTAATTCATGCTCCATTTCACAGGAGTCCTGGTCCACGCGCCTTCCAGACCGCTGGTCATGGTATCTTCCGCGTTTCCTTTTCCGCACTTGTTCTTCCAACCGAATCCCTGCTGGTCGAGTCCAGCCGCCGCCGGTTCCGCTTCAAGACACTCGGGCTTTCGTGCGCCGTGGTTTTTTCCGAACGTATGTCCGCCCGCGATAAGGGCGACCGTTTCCTCGTCGTTCATAGCCATGCGGCCAAAGGTATCGCGTATGTCTTTTGCTGCCGCCACCGGGTCGGGATTTCCGTTAGGGCCTTCTGGGTTTACATAAATGAGACCCATCTGGACAGCTGCCAATGGGCGTTCCAGTTTTCTGTCGCCCTTGTACCTTTTGTCATCGAGCATCTTTGTCTCAGGACCCCAATAAACGAGATCGGGTTCCCAGTCATCGGTCCTTCCACCCGCGAATCCAAGTGTCTTGAAACCCATGTCTTCCATTGAGACGTTGCCTGTCAGGACCATTAGATCCGCCCATGAAAGCTTCCGTCCGTATTTCTTTTTGACCGGCCATAAAAGCCGTCGTGCTTTGTCGAGGTTTGCGTTGTCTGGCCAGCTGTTCAAAGGTTCGAAACGCTGCTGGCCGCCGCCCGCGCCGCCTCGACCATCGATCGAACGGTATGTTCCTGCGCTATGCCAGGCCATCCTTATAAAGAAGGGTCCGTAATGGCCATAATCTGCGGGCCACCAATCCTGAGATGTAGTCAGGATCTTTCGTATGTCCTTCTTCACCGCCTTTAAGTCCAACGTTTTGAACTCTTCGGCGTAATTGAAGTCTTTACCCATTGGGTTTGACTCAGGTGAATGCTGACGCAGCGGTGTAAGGTCCAGCTGGTCCGGCCACCAAAAATTGTTGGTTTTCGGAGTACCTTGTGCAAACAAAGGCACTGAGAAAATCGTTGCTACTGTTATGAAAGCGAGCAGAAATCTGCTTATCTGCTTCATAGTTCTTTCCCCCTTTCTAATTTTATTTAGAACCATTCTAATCATAAAATGAGTGTAAATCCAAAAAAGACACAGAAATACCACCCTAATTACTTGCTTTAACAGTCTTAAAGGCAAATGGTGTTCCGAAGGTAAAGTGTTGAGTTTATTAGCTTAAGTGGGCCGGTGATGTGGCTTGGTCATAGCTTGCTGTGGACTTTTTCGCGCTGTTTGGGTACCGAAGCTAGTCACCTCAACAACCTCGATTGATTTATCAAATCAATCCAAGTGTTTGAGAACTGAAGCAGGATCGCCATCCCTAAGCCGCAGGCGCCACCCCACATCCCGAAGCAACGCGTCACCCCCTAAGCAACGCGACACCCCCAAGCCGCAGGCGACACCCCCAAAGCCGTAGGCGGCATCCCTAAGCGAAGCGCCACCCCCAAGCCGCAGGCGCCCACCCCAAGCCGCAGGCGACACCCCTAAGCAACGCGCCACCCCCAAGCGAAGCGCCACCCTATCTACCGCGCGTGCGCGGCTCCCTGGAAGATCGAGTTCACAAGGAGAACGTGCAAACCTTCGATATAGGCCCTGATCGTCGGGTCCGCCGTAAAGCCTATGACGTGACCGCGCCCAGTCCTCTGGACGATCACGAAAGGCTTAAAAGCAAGCTGTTTTCTGTTTTCCTCCCACAAATACCCGCTAGCCAAAACATCATCGGGACCCGAAAAGTAGGCTGCATTCACACCCCTGTTCATCTTGATCGGTGTGAAAATCGAGTTTCCGCGAACGATCGCGTTTACCGATTCACCCGCCCCGACCGTTATCCAGTGATCCTGATCCAGCTTGGCCCGGAGCAGCACACCCGATACCGAGTCGGGCGAAGATGCATCGGCACTGATCGATTTCTTATAGTCCTCTTCTGTTTTGATAAGACTGCCCGGCACTCTTGGAGCCGGCTTTGCGGGCTTCTTGGGTGCGACCGCCTTGCCGTCTTTGCCAACCGTCGCCGCATTCTCCCTTGCGACCGCGAGCATCCCGGTCCTCGGATCGGCAAGATACGAAACGGCCCCACTGCCTAGTCCGATCAGAGTGCCACCGGCTGATACCCAGTCTTTTATACGTTTAGACCCTGCAGGTCCAAACACTCCGGCATATCCAAAACTGTTCGGCAGGAGTATTACATCAAACTTGCTCAAGTCTCCGAACGCGAGTTGTCGAGCGCGGATCGGCGTTACCGGGTAACCGAACTGACGTTCAAGAATAAACCGCGTCTGCCCGGCGGAATACGAAGATGTCGGAGTGTCCCATGCGAGTGCAATTTTGAGCGGTTTGATCCTTACTACATTCCGGCTCCCAAAATTGACCCCGGAATCCACCCAGCCAGTATTTGTCGCGTGAACTTCCGCGCCGGTCTCACGTGCCAGTTCCGCTACCGTGGTTGCAAGATCATCCGGATTGTCATTCCGCTTAAGAATCAGCGTGCCGCGCGGGTAGGTCTTGCCGTTCTGAACAAATTCCTTGTCCGAGCTAAACACTGTCAGGCCCTTCCGCAGAGACGCGGTGAGCATACGCGCCGCCGCTGTCGTTCCCGAAGGAACCAGGTACGCGACAGTCGCATTCCCCCCGACAACCCTTCCGGGCGGAATCATCTCAGGTTTAACTACCGGCAGGTTGCCGCCAAGCGCTTCCCCGCATTCAATAGCGTCCACTCCATACATAAGGGGAAGTGACCACGCGGTGACATCGTAGATCTCGTCCGAAAGACCCTTGCTCCTGCGTCGTTCCTGTTCCTTTAGAAACTCCTCTTCCATCGGAACATCCCTATCCAGGAGTGTGCGTATCAATCTCTTCGCCGGCTGTGCCAGGGATATTGCGTAAGTACCTGCCGGGTATGAGTTTGAACATGCCCGCAAGGTCGAACTCGATTGTCTGACCTCGATACCCTGCTGACTCAGCAGATGAGCCAGTTTGTCTACAGCCGAAGTATTCCCGCGTCTAGGGATCACATAGGACTTGATGGATTCACTGGATCCTTCGGAGATCGCGCTAAGCCGGTAATTGTAAAAGTCGTTTAGAAGTTTCGTGCGGTTTCTGGCAGCAGCTTCTGCGGTCGAGACAGATGCGACGAAGTGATGCCTGACGCTGTCGCGAAAGTGCATTCGTGTTCCGTCGCTCTTCCTGACGACAAGCCCCCTTACCGAAGCCTGTTCATAGGTCATCGCGACCGAGCCGAAATAAGACGGCCAGCTCGCACCATATCCGGGATAAAAAGCGTCATAGACCTCTCGTGTGAAGTAGTCAAAACCGAATTGATCAAACCACTTCGAATTGTTCTTCCCAAAAATATCGAGACTCGCCCGCTGGTCTTTGGCGAGGTGCGGATTGTACGGAACCGCTTCAGGTGCAAAGTAATAGGTCGAATTCGTATTCATCTCGTGGAGATCAACAAACACAACCGGAAACCATTCCTGGAGCGCCTTGATCCGTCCGCGGGTCTCGGGTTGTGTGAGCGCGATCCAGTCGCGGTTCATATCGAAATAATAATGATTCGTACGGCCACCCGGCCATGGCTCGTTGTGTTCCGCTGCGATCTGGCTTTCATCCGGTTCCAACCCCTCGGCGATATTGAAATTGTGGACAAACCGGTCGCGGCCGTCGGGGTTTTGGGTCGGGTCGATCATTACGAGCCCGTCAGCCAGAATCGTATCGACGACACTGCTTCCGCGGGCGGCGATCAAATGATATGCGGTCAGCATCGCGGCATCCGGCGAAGAGATCTCGTTGCCGTGAACACCGTACGCAAGCCATGTGATTGCCGGCATCGTCGACATGATCCGGTCCGCCTGTGATTTGTTGGTCACACGCGGATCGGCGAGTCGTTTCATGCCATCGCTGATCGAATCGAGCCGCGAGATGTTCGACTCCGATCCGACGGCGACGTAAACGAGCTTGCGTCCTTCCCACGTACGCGCATACTCATACACCTTTACGCGGTTGGGATATGCTCGCTCCAGGGCTTCGAAATACTTCATTATCTGGGCATGCGAAGCGATTCTTTCGCCGGGCTCAAAACCGAGCACCTGTTTGAATGTTGGAACGGCGGGATCGTATGAGGTCCCCGGCCAGAATTCGAAATTCTTCTGGGCAAGACCGATCGAGGTGAAAGACAGGACGACAGCAAGCAGTATGACTCTTTTCATTTTTACTCCGGATTTTCGTGGAATGGTTCCGGTTTTTATATCACCGATAGCAGGATGTAAACAAATTGTTGGGGGAGAAGTTTGGCCGCGGATTAACGCGGATGGCGCGGATAGGATTGTAAGAATTCAAAAGCTCGGTCTCGAAAAGAGCGTAGCGTGATGCTCCCAGTTGAATTCCAAGTTCTAAGTTTCTGAATTCCGGCACTATTCAAGCATTGCTAAATCACCTATGGAGGGATGTAAACAAATTTGCGGGGGAGAAGATTGGCCGCGGATTAACGCGGATGGGGAAGATCCGGAATTTCACGCGGATCAGAGGAGATTAATAAGAGTTGGAGCAACCGAGATTTTAGGGGTCCTAATAGATCCAAAGTCTTTTTTGATCAAAGCCAAATCATCAATTCTTAACTGCATAATCCGTTTCGGTCCGCATTAATCCGCGGCAAAATCAACTGTCGCCCGTTACACGGGCTAAATCTTTATTGGTTGGTTTTAACCCGTAGCTTAGCCGAAACGACCCTTGCTACGGGCTACACGCTTTCGCCCTCTACGAGGGCTTCGTCACCCGCTTCCGCCGAAGGTTCACATTCCGATCCGTTCGATCCGCGTTAATC
>JABDKD010000185.1 GCA_013003215.1 Pyrinomonadaceae bacterium | reverse complement strand
GCTCACGGCTCACGGAGACACCATGTTCGACAAATCATTTGAATACTACGATCGAATCTACCGCGAGTTTAAGGATTATCACGCCGAAGCAAAGAAGATCGACGAGATAATCAAACAAAAAAAGCCGGATGCGAAATCGATTCTCGATGTTGCCTGCGGGACCGGCGAGCATGCGCATATCCTGACTGAACAATACGGTTACAACGTTGACGGAATCGATATCGAGCCGGCATTTGTTGAGATAGCGCAGTCAAAGTGCACGGCAGGCGAGTTTTCCGTGGCTGACATGACGGACTTCGATTTGGGCAAAGAATACGACGTGGTCACATGCTTGTTCAGCGCGATTGGCTATGTAAAAACAATAGAGAATACGACTAAGGCGATTGGCGAGTTTGCGAGGCATGTTCGGCCGGGAGGGATAATCATTGTCGAGCCGTGGATCTCGAAAAAGGACTTCGAGGGTGTCGGTAATTATCATTTAAAGACTGTAGACGCGGAAGATTTGAAGGTCGCCCGAATAAGCTATTCGGAAATAATCGGTAATATCTCAAGAATCACTTTTCAGTACCTGATCGGAGCAGACGGGAAATTTGCGCACGAGCGGGAAGTCCACGAATTGGGTCTACTAACCAATGAAGAGCTAGCCGGTTGTTTCGAAGCAAATGGTCTCGAGTACGACTTTGATGAAATAGGATTGATGGACCGTGGGCTTTTCGTTGCCAAACAGGCGGGATGAACGGGCCTGCAGACGCCGTCAGTCTTGCACGGAAGTTGAACGCGTTTGTGGAGCCTTCTTCACGTGCCGGACGATTCTCCAGGAGTCGAGAAGCTTCTAGCTGCCAAACTTCTTCACCTGCCGGACGAGCCGGCCGGGGTAGAGAAGCCTATTTCATCCAACGAACTCAACAAAAAAGGGACCGCCTGACGACGGTCCCGGTATCTACCATAAATAGCAATTACCAGATTAAACAGGTGTTCGGCCTTACCATTGGCTGTTTCTCTTTGCAGCCAAAGGCTTTAGCGAATTGAGGCATGTTTGACATGGGTCCGTTTACGCGCCATCGGGCAATCGCGTGCGGATCTGTCGTCACCTGAAGCTGCTCGAATTCCTTTGTAGCCTTCACCGCCCAGACCTGGGCCCAACCAAGAAAGAAACGCTGCTCGGGCGTAAACCCATCGATGTTATCCGGCCGGCCGTTGTCTTCAAGTGACTTCATGTAGGCGTCGTAGGCAACCGTAAGACCGCCAAGATCGGCGATGTTCTCGCCAAGCGTAAGCTTTCCATCCATAAACAGTCCGGGTTGAACTTCATACTTTCCAAACTGATCAATCACGCATGAGGCGCGTTCGTTAAACTTGGTCCGGTCGTCCTTTGTCCACCACATCTTGAAGTTGCCGTCAGCATCAAAGCGGCTTCCTTGATCGTCAAATCCGTGAGTTATCTCGTGCCCAATTACAGCTCCGATCGCGCCGTAGTTGATCGCGTCATCGGACTCCGCGCTGAAAAACGGGGGTTGAAGAATACCGGCCGGAAAAACGATCTCGTTAAGAAGCGGGTGATAGTAGGCATTCACAGTAGGCGGAGTCATACCCCATCGGCTCCGATCAACAGGCTTCCCAATATCATCAAGATTTCGTTTTATCTGAAGCTGATTGGCGCGAAGAACATTATCGGCGAACGAATCACGTCCAATCCGGAGGCCCTCGTAGCCCCTTAACTCATCCGGATAACCGACTTTGCGTTTAAACGTGGCCAGCTTCGCTAATGCTTGAACCTTCGTTTGGTCAGACATCCACTCGAGTGAGTCCAAACGACTTCGGAAAGCGACGAACAAGTTATCGATGAGCTCGTTCATTCGTTTCTTGGCTTCCGGTTTGAAGGCCTTCTTCACATATTCCTGGCCAAGCGCCTCACCGATCGCTGCGTCAGTTTGTGTAACACACTGTCGCCATCGTGGATGCTGTTCTTTTGTTCCCCTGAGGTGTCTGCTGTAGAAGTCAAAGTTCGCGTCCGCAAAATCAGATGCAAGAAAAGGTGCCGCGGAATTGATTGCCATCCAGCGGAGATAGGTTTTCCATTCACGTACCGAGATCTCACCGACGATCTCATTCATCTTTTTGAAGAATTCAGGTTGTCCGATGTTGAACGAATCGACCGCAGGAACACCGCGGCGATTCATGTAGTCTTTCCAGGAGAAATTCGGAGTCATCGCCTCGGCTTCGTCCATCGAAACCTTCGAATACCGGTTATCCGGATTTCGCAGTTCCACACGGCGCAGCGATGCATATGCGAGTCGGTTCTGGATTCGAGTGACGGTGAAAGCATTGTCGCGCGCGTCCTGCGGGTCGTCACCGAGGAGCATAAACATCTTGGCCATATACTCGCGAAACTTTTCACGGGTCTTCTGGAGTTTCTCACTTCCATCGACGTAGTAGTCTCTGTTCGGCATGCTCAAGCCACCCTGTCCGGCGTTGGCAATTGTCACCTTGCTGTTTTTGAGATCTGTTCCGCCGCCAAAACCGAATAGCGCGGGAATACCCATATTGTGCAGATCGGCAACCGCCGCCTGGAAGTCTTCCTTGTTCTTTATTCTCCTTATTCTCCGCAAGACTGGCTTGACGGGATCATAGCCGGCTGCCTCGATCGCTGACTCGTTCATGCACGAATAATAGAAGTCCCCGATCAACTGCATGTCAGTTCCATCCGCAGCGTTGGAATCCTTTGCCTTCTCCAAAACATCTTTGAGTAATTCGCGGTTGTTTTCCGCAAGAATATTGAAACTGCCCCACCTGGAGTTCGCGGCCGGTATCTTTGTTTCCTCGACCCATTTTCCATTCGAATACTGGAAAAAGTCGTCACAAGCCTCAGCCGATTTATCCATTCGATTTGTGTCAAAACCTTTGCTCTGAGCAATTACAGAGATCGAAAGGCAGAACAAAACGGTCATGGCGGAAAACATACGAGAATAGAAGCTACGCATAGGAATCTCCTGAAAATCAAAAGTTTCTTGTATTACGGTATGCGAGGGAAATGGTTTCATGGCTGGCAGCCGGTTCGATTCGGGACGCCGGTCATGAAAAACCCTCTGGTCTTTTTACTGAAAGATCTCCTCGATCCGAAAGGCCGCTAAATCATCGGAACGAACTTGCTGTTGACACGATTCCACAACTGCCTCGCTATCTCTTTGCGGTCTTGATTCACTACGGTTTCACACCCAAATGAGACGATAGCAGTCGGGCTCTTCAGGCGAAAGAACCTGAAAAGATGCGGGATGAAAGTGGTGTCATCCCACCAGCATATGTAGTCGCTGGCAGTCTTCCCGGATTCATCGGTTCTGTAAGAAATCGAGGCGTAATGAATCGGGAGCTCGGCCCTTGCGGCAAATTCGAAGAATGAAGAGTTAAAAGGCAGGACCTCTTCTCCTTTTGTACTCGTTCCCTCGGGAAAGACAACTACGCCTTCACCGTCGTTCAGCTTTGAAAGCACCTCTTCTCCCGCCCTGGGGATATCCCTGCGGTTGGTCCGATCCACGAATATATTTGCCATATCACGGACTATGCGCCCTGCCAGAAACCAGCCGGAGATCTCGCCTTTAGCAACAAATACACAGTCCAAAATGGCTCTCAGGAGCGGGATGTCGGTATAACTGACATGGTTCGAGACCAGAAAGAACGGGGGCTTAGGGACATCGCCGAGGATTTCGATGCGCATAGCCGAAAGCCGAATAAAATACAGCGCCCAGATACGGAAGACGATTTGCCGCCAGTATTGTTTGTTGGGGATGATCAGGTTTCCCGCGAACCATGTACCGTAGAGTGCAAATGATCCTAGAATGAAAGCGGAAAAACGGAATGTCGCTCGAATATAATCCATTCGCAATTGGCCTATCTTTTTGAATCCTCGATATCCCGGAAATTATACCGTAGTAGAATCTTGGAGGTGAAACTTCCTTTGCGGTTGTCGGCGGGCCTCCAGATCATTTTCCTGATGGTTTTCGAAACTGATTCATCGAGTCCGAATCCGGCCCACCTGGTAATTCGTGAATTCGAAACCGCTCCGTCCGCACCGATTTCTACAAGGATGTCCACCGTTGCCGCGACGCCATACTTGTCAGCAACAGGTGTGTACGCGGGCTTCATCCGACGGTAAGGTAATGGAGCCCGGGAATCTTCTTCCGTAAAAGGATTGTAATCGTCCGGAAGACGGAGAAGTGGGTTCTGTTTTTTGTTCCACCTTTCTATTGTATCGCGGGCCCATTCACCGATCGTGCTCAGCTTAGCCGTCATCTTTTGACGGGCCGTCGTACGATCGTCGTCTTCGTGGACTATCAAGTTCCAATCGAGAAGATCTCCCTCTGCGGAATCTACCAGATAGATCGCTGCATAGGACTCAAAGTATTCAGGGCGCTCGAAAGAACGCCGTAAGATCGTATCTGATTTCACGAGAACAAACGCTTTGCTTCCGATCGAACTGCCGAGTATTGCAGCCTCGCGGAGCGTGAGATTGTATGGTGTCGAGTACTCCTGAGCGTCAAACGCCGCCCGCGTGAGATCGGGGTCGATGATAGCGAAATGATCAGACAGTACTCGTTCGAGTCTGAGCGCGGTCGCCTTGGAGGTCTTGTTCGATTCAGGAGCAACGATTGCCAATGTACTCGTAGTGCCGGCATTAGCCGAAATTGCGGCAAGAAGTAGAAAAGAAACTAAGACTTTTATTCCAAATCTCATTTTTCCGCCGAAAAGGCCGAGCTGTGATAATGCTGTGAAACCTGTTCGGTTAACTCGCTGGGAAAGCAAACACGATGGATCTCGTACCCTTTTTGAAGACCCCTTACAGGAGCGCTGATTTCTGATATCTCTCTAATAACCGGACTCGAAAATCCATCTTCGACGAATATCTGGTTCTTTACATCGTCTCCCGAGGTGTAAAAGTAGTAATCGAGGTCATCCCCCTTGTCCTCCACGAAATAGTAATCAGGATCGAAGCCTGCATCCCCCACCAATTCCCTCACGCTCACCAGGAATCGTCGGCGAACTGAATCCGGCATATCGAGGTCGAAGACCTTAAAGAGTCTGCGATTAAGAAATCTTTCCGAGAGATCCGCGAGTACCTTGTCGTCATCGAATTTCCAACGCTTGATATGAAAAAGTATGTCGGTATCGTCAATTTCCAGGTGCTCGGCAAGGCCCGGCTTTTCATCTCGCAAAATTGATTCGAACGCCGAGTTGTTAGCTTTCCATACACCTCGACCGGACCTTTCGAGCTTGAGTGCCCGCTTGAGAACAGATTTAAGAATCACCTCGGCCGAGCGGAGGGTTCTATGAAAATAGACCTGCCGAAACATGTAGTAGCGGGCCTGCAGGTAATCTTCCACCGCATACAGCCCACGCGCCGACACATAAAGACGATCGTTTTCTTTGTCGATTTCGAGTGATTTGATTATCCATTCGTGGTCGTAGACACCGTATTTTGCTCCGGTCATGAGCGAGTCGCGGAGCAGGTAATCCATCCGATCGACGTCAAGCTGTGATGAAACCAATTGGGCGAGTGCCATTGGGCGGAAATCTCCCGTGATTATTGCTGCTACATCCTCGGCAAGTCCGGGCGAATGATCCTGCAGTACACGGCCGATTTCGGTTTCAGAACTTAGAACCGCTTCAACCGTGAAGGCCTCGTGATGAAAATCCAGAATTGATTCGAGTACATGGGAAAATGCTCCATGACCTATGTCATGCACCAACGCCGCTACCTTTACCGCAAGCCGGTGTTCGGGAGAGATGTCATACTTCCTTGAGAGTTTTTCGAGGATACGGCTGGCGACGTGCATGACCCCAAGCGAGTGTGTGAATCTTGAATGCTCAGCACCCTGATACGCAAAATGTGCAAGTCCAAGTTGCCGGATCCTTCTGAGCCGCTGAAATTCCGCCGTATCGACGAGCCGGGCGAGTAGTGCTCCTTCATCCGTTTCGGTTTCGAGCCGGATTATGTTGTGTACGGGGTCTCTGTATATCCTTTCTTGCGACATATAGTTGCGAAGCGCTCCGATGGCAGCGAAAGCCCTTTTTATAAGGCTCATCCGGGAAATTCTCTAACTGAACGAGAAGTTTAATGGTATACTAGACGACTATCTTTTAACAAAAACACAATGCATTAACGGATCTTGCTAGGAGGTTTATATGAAGCCGTTTAATTGTCACCTAAAAAGCCGTAGCGTTCGCGTAATCGGAATGTTCGTGCTGGCTTTTTCATTTGCTTTTTCTATCCACGCCGCGTCAATCGAGGGAATAGTATATGACCAAAACAACGTCCCCTTAAGGGAGATCGATATGGAACTCCGTAATGAAAACGGAGTCACCCGAGGCCGGACTAAAACGGATGGCACTGGTCGATACAGGTTTTCAGGTTTGGCGGACGGTCGATACTACGTTAAGGCATTTGCCTTTCGGTACAACCTTATTGACGATGAAAAGATGGTCAAGATCGATACCCTGAGTATTTTGGGCGGTATTGGCGCAGATGTTATTCAACAGGACTTTTATCTTAAGTTCAAAAAAGGTGGATTGTCGGATACCACAACCGGGGTCGTGTTTGCGCAGGAAGTTCCAAATGAAGCAGAGCGGCATTTTGAGGCAGCTGTGAAGTCTATCCGTGACGACAAGCGCGGAGAGGGAATCGCAAGCTTGATCAAGGCTGTCGATGCGTTTCCGACTTACTATAATGCCTTGAGCGTGCTTGGAGTGCAGCTGATTCTGACTGAAAGGTACATGGATGCAGCATCGGTTTTTGTAAGAGCAGTCGAGGTAAACCCGAAGAGTTCAAGAGCTTTCTATTACATGGGTGTCGCATTTTCAAATCTTGGGGAGAAATTCTATAAGGCCGCTTTGGTAGCACAAGGCAAGGCAAAGGTACTTGCGCCAAGCGCTCATCAGATTCCTCTGGAGATAGGTAAACTCCACAGAAAGATGAAGAATTTCACCGAAGCGGAAGCTAATTTGCTGCAGGCGAAGAAACTTTCGGAAAAGAGGAATCCCGAAATTCACAAAGAACTCGCTCAGCTGTACGCCAATGATCTGAAGCAGTATGGCAAAGCCGCTGACGAACTTGAATTGTATCTCAAAGCAACCAAGCAAAAAGACGAAAATACGAAGCAGCAAATCGCGAATCTAAGAGCGAAGGCAAAAAACCAGAATTAGGCTTTAAGAAATCTTTTGGCAACGACCG
>JABDKD010000170.1 GCA_013003215.1 Pyrinomonadaceae bacterium | reverse complement strand
GTCTATGTCCTGCCGGTTCCTTTGAAAAAGTCAGGAATCTATCATTTCCGGGTTGCGATTTACGACTCCGAGACCGGCAAAGCAGGAGCTGCCGCAAAATTCCTCGAGACCCCCAAATTCGAAAAGCAGAGGCTTTGGATCTCGAACCTCACACTCAATGAGATTCCGACCAAAAAGCAGAAAGAAACGCTCAATAAAAGCAGCCTCTATTCAAATACCACGAACAGGAAGTTTGCATTGCCGACCTATCTTTCCTATCGGTCTGTGATCTACAATGCAAAAAAATCGGGTGAGGGCCAAACAGATGTCGAGGTGCAGACCCGTTTGATTTTGGATAACAGGATTGTTCGCGAGACCCCGTTTGTAAAATTAACTACCGCGGACCAGAAAGATCCGAACAGAATCGATCTGGCAGGTGCTATCAGGCTCGACAAAGACCTCGCACCGGGAAACTACATTTTTCAATTGATCGTAAGAGACGGGCTTACCAAAAAGAAATTCCAGATTGCCACGCAGTGGGTCGATTTTGAATTGACCCGGTAATTAGTCGATGTCTAGGAGGCAGTCGCTCCAAGACGTATCTTCTCGATCATTTCCTCAACCGCGCGGTAGAGACCTGTAAACACAGAACGCGAAATAATGTTGTGACCGATATTGAATTCGGTAATCTCCGATATGGAGGCCAGAGCACCGACATTCCGGTATGTGAGGCCGTGTCCCGCGGCAACCTTCATTCCGAGGCCATGAGCGTGGACCGCCGCGTCATGGATTCTCTTGATTTCAGCGGCTGCTTTCATCGCTCCTTCACCATGGGCCGATTTCGCGCCCACGGTCAGGTCTGCGTATTCACCTGTGCAGAGTTCCACCTGCTGGCAACCAAGATTCTTCGCCGCCTCAATCTGTTTTGTTGAAGGGTCGACAAAAGCGCTTACAAATATTCCTGCGTCCCTGAGTTTTTTCACCATGGCACGCACTATCGCTTCATTGCGGATGACGTCAAGGCCGCCTTCGGTTGTGATCTCCTCTGGCTTTTCAGGCACAAGGGAAATAGCATCAGGCATGGTTTCGAGCGCGATTTCGAGCATCTCCTCGGTAGTCGCCATTTCAACATTCAGATAGGTCGTGACGCACTCTCGAAGAAGAGAAATGTCCCGGTCCTGTATATGGCGCCGGTCACCCCGTATATGAACGGTTATTCCATCAGCGCCGGCCTGCTCGCACACTACCGATGCCGTGATAATGCTTGGCTCGATTGTTTTTCTCGCCTCACGAATTGTTGCGACATGATCGATATTGACGTTTAGTTTTGCAACCATGAGATCATTTTACATTGACCATTTAGCATTGACCATTTGAAACGAGGGAACTGAGGCTAGGGGTAAGGGAAGAGGGAAATATTCAAGCTTCGTTTTCAACCGTGCTCCGCACGCCATGTCGGGCAAGCCCGACTCTAAACGAGAAATTCTCCATTATTCAATTTCGATTATCAATTAATCGTATTGCCCCTGTTTCGCATTGCGCCGTATTTCACTGATTTCAGTAAACATTCGAATGCTGTCCCGGAAGATGCTCACTTTTGTACCGTCGCAATGATTCCACCGAACCGGGATTTCTTTCATCCGCAGGCCATGCATATTCGCGACATAGAGAAACTCAACGTCGAACCCGAACCGGTCGATCTTCATCTTGTCGAGCAAGGGTCGGAACTTATTCATATTAAAAGCCTTAAAGCCGCATTGGGTATCCCAGAAAGGGAGCCCGGTCAATGTCCGCACAAAGAAGTTGAATACCTTTCCTCCTTGCTCGCGTCGCCACGGTTGACGCTCTCCAATCATCGTCCTGTCGATCGCTCGTGAACCAAGCGTCACGTCATACAGATCGTCGGCAATAGGATCGACAAGTTTCTTGAGCTCTTCGATTGGGGTTGAAAGATCCGCATCGCTAAAAATGGCGATATCTCCTTTCGCAGCGTGAAGTCCTGTTCTGACAGCAAAACCTTTCCCCTTGTTTTCTTCGTACCTGATCACACTGCAGTCGATTTGAGGGGTGCCGGACGCCGCATTCTCCGCGACCGCGGAAGTGTTGTCCGAGGAACCATCATCGACGACGATCAGTTCGGTGTCGGCAAGATTCTCGCTGACATAACGAAGAATCTCGACTACCGATTCGCCGAGCCTGTTTTCTTCGTTAAAAGCGGGAACAACAATTGAGAGGGATTTGCTCATCCTATTGTCTGAGATAATAGTTCTTTGGGTCCTTTTTTCAAAACTCAACGGGTCCAATGAAACAGTGTGTCGGCAGCTACTTAGAAGACACAAATATGGTATTCTTGACTACACTCTGCAAGCTATGAATAAAGGTCTGTTAATCGTTGCAATCGTATTGATCGGAATTGGCGCAGTGTTGGGAGGTTTTTTCGGCCGCTCAACCCATCGCACGACCGCGAGTTCGGCGCTTACGACCGAGCGAATAAGCGACAACTTCGCCGAAGCGCTCGAATTAATCGATAAGAACTATTCGGACGATGTTGAACGCGAAGAGATTCTGGACAGCGCTGTTCAGACGATGCTCTTCTCACTCGACCCTCATTCCTCTTTCTTTACAAAAAACGAACTCAAAAAGCTTTTTGAGGAACAGTCATCCAGGTTCTTCGGGATTGGCGTTTCGATCCTCCAGCACCGTGACGGTGTTTATGTTCAGTCAGTGGTTCCAAATACACCCGCCGAAAAACAGGGAATGCGGTATGGTGACCGGATCGTCAAAGTCGATGGTAAGGACGCAACCAAATGGAGTGCCGGTGAGGTTTCACGTAACGTACGGGGGCCGGAAGGTACCAATGTAAACGTTCAGGTTGAACGCGTGGGTTCTGAAAAACCGGTTTCGTTCGACATAAAACGTGGTGGGGTGCCTTATCCGTCGATTCGAAACTCATTCATGCTCGACAAACGGGTTGGTTATGTCGGGCTGTCGGCTGGTTTCCAGGAGACGACTTCTGATGAGTTGGATGCTGCGATTGAGCAACTCAAGAAACAGGGAATGGAATCATTGATCCTGGATCTTCGAAATAATGTCGGTGGTTTACTGCCGCAGGCGATAGAGGTTACGAGCCGTTTCGTGGAAAAGGGGAAAACAGTTGTATCTGTTAAGGGCCGTTCAAATTACACGAATGCTCAAGAGCTAAAAGCGGTTGGGGCTCCGCTGCATGAATTCCCGCTGGTTGTGATGATAAACGGCGGTTCTGCCTCCGCTTCGGAAATCGTGGCAGGCGCCATCCAAGATTACGGCCGTGGACTTGTTGTTGGAAGCGAGAGCTTTGGCAAGGGGCTTGTTCAGAAGATCTACCCGTTGCCTTACGGAACCGGCCTCACCCTTACTACAGCGCGTTATTATACGCCCTACGGACGTTCGCTTCAGAGGGATTATTCTAACGGCTCCATCTATGAGTATTTTAGTAACGGGAATGGAGAAGAGAACGATCAAAAGCCGGGCGGTAGCCTGGCGAAGCCCAAGGGCAAACCCGTGGAAACTGCCGGCGGCAGAGTGTATTACGGAGGCCGGGGGATTGAACCCGATCTGAAGGCTCCGCCGCTTGAACTGACCGCCCTTAGATTCAGGATTTCCGAGGCCGCGTTCTTCTTTGTCAGGAAACTCGCTGCCGGTAAGGTACGGGGATTTGAGTCCCTTCGGGCAGAAAAGCAGACTTACGCAACTGTGATCGGAAAAAATGACGTCGTAGTTTCGAACGCTCTTTTCCGGAAATTCATTTCGGACAGTGTCGCTGATCCAGAAAACGGCCTTACAGCTGAGAATATCGAAAGCCAGGCTTCCTACGCGAAAGCCAGGCTGCGAGCCCAGCTTGCGACTGCCAAGTATTCCGGCGAAGCGGGATTTCAGGTTGCTATGGAAACTGACCCCCAGGTATTGAAAGCGATCGATGCGATTCCTGACGCGAGGATTCTTGCGAAGAAAGTAATGGCAAAGAACCAATGATCGGCTTGAGTAAAGACCGATGACCCGTTATTCTTTTCAGAAGTAAAAGTTTTAGTAAATAACAACAAAAAAGGAGACTTGCAATCAATGCTTAGTGTTGGTGATATGGCTCCCGATTTTGAGTTGGCCTCGCATCTCGGCGAAGATAAAAAGGTCAAACTCTCAGATCTGCGGGGCAACAATGTTGTGATCGCGTTCTATCCTTTGGATTGGACGCCTGTTTGAACGGTTCAAATGCCGTCCTATGAAGCTGATTCAGATCGCTTCAGTGGATATGATGCTCAAGTTTTGGGCATATCAATCGATAGCATTCCGAGCCATGTGGCGTGGGCGAAGTCATTGGGGGGAATCTCATATGACCTGCTCGCTGATTTTCATCCGAAAGGAGCTGTAGCAAAGAGTTACGGAGCCTGGAGGGAGGGCGACGGAATTACAGAGCGCGCACTGTTTATTGTCGATAAAGAAGGCAAGATTGCCTATATCGACATACATGACATCGCAGATCAACCGGACAACGAAGAACTTTTCGATGTTCTGAAGAATCTCTAATACATAGGGCCGCGGGCAACCGCGGCCCTAAATTTAAATACCCTATACCGGAGACCTACATGGCAGAAAAAGTGAAGTTCGACGTCATGCAGATAGTTTGCCTTGCCGTTGGTATCTTTATCGGGATGATCCTTGTTCGGGTTGTGTTCGGACTCGGAGGAATTCTCGGCGGAGCACTTGGAGGCGGTTTAGGCGCGGGACTCGGAATGGGAATCTACGCCCTTGTATCTAAGGGTAAGCAGGATGAATAAACTTTCCAGAAAATGTGTTCCGTTTACGCCGTTTGACGGGGACCTGAGCAAAGCCAACATCGCGATAGTGAGCGCCGCCGGTGTTCACCGAAAGGACCAGGATCCGTTCAACATCGAAGACGAACTCGGTGACCTCTCATACCGTTTAATGGATGATGAAATACGGTCTGAGGATCTCATGGTAACTCATCATCACTACGACCACGCGGATGCCGATGAGGACATCAATGTGGTGTTTCCGATCGACATTCTCCGGGAGCTTATCGATGAGGGTTTTATCGGAGGGTTGGCTAAGAAGCATATCGGGTACATGGGATACACCATGCGGCTTAAAGATATGTACGATGAAACCGCTCCGGCGATAGCAAAGGAAATCGACCGCGGCTCACGGGCACAAGCGGTGATCCTGACCGGTGGATGACCGAGCGTATGCCACCGGACAGTTGTCGCGGTTCAACGTGAAATTG
>JABDKD010000161.1 GCA_013003215.1 Pyrinomonadaceae bacterium | reverse complement strand
TTGGAATATTTCAAAACCTTTCGAATTTAAAGAAATCGAAGGAATGAAAGATCTGCCGGCCTATGTTGAAAAGGTCTATGATCTTGAAAAAATGCCGGTCGAGATCGGGGGCTTTGTAAACATCGCTCGGAAACACGGCATTGCCGATGGAAAGAATACGGTCTTTGCGACGATCAAAATAGAGTCCGATAGGGCACAGATCAAGAAGTTCTCGTTCGGCTACAGCGATAACGCGAGAGTCTATTTTGAAGCCCGTTTGATGTACGAAGGGACAAACAGGTATCAGACACGGGATTATCGCTATCTGGGCACGATCGGTCTCTTCGATTCGGTCTACCTGCCGCTCAAGAAAGGCACCAACCGTCTTTCCATTGCGGTCACGGAGGGCTTTGGCGGTTGGGGCGTAAAGGGTATGTTTGAGGACACGTCGGGAATTTCTATAGTACCTTAAGTGCTTAACCGCAGAGAACGCAGAGAACGCTGAGGAATGAAAAGTTTTCGCGAGATGATCTCGGTGGCCTCTACCGAATAACAACGTTGCCAATCACCGAATAATTACCTCCTGCGCACCCAGCGTCCTCTGCGGTGAATTATTTTCTGCTAGAATGCAGGCCAACCTAGAATACAGGAGTATCCCAAATGAAGAAGTTAATCGTTTTTGCGTGTGTTTTTGTTTTCGCGATCCCTACGATTGCGAAGGACATTAGTGCTGAGATCGCGGCAGCAGCCGAAAAGATAAACCCGCAGGTGATCAAGTGGCGACGGCATTTTCATCAATATCCCGAGCTGTCGAACAGGGAAGTTAAGACTGCGGCCAAGGTCGCGAAGCACATGCGTGATCTGGGCTTTGATGTCCGCGAAAAGATTGGCATCACGGGCGTTGTCGGGATTTTGAAGGGTGCAAAACCGGGGCCGGTTATCGCATTACGCGCAGATATGGACGCCCTGCCGGTGAGGGAAAGGGTCGATATCCCGTTCGCTTCCAAGATAATGGCTGATTATTTGGGGCAGAAGGTTCCGGTCATGCACGCATGCGGTCACGATACCCACATCGCGATCCTCATGGGAACCGCATCGGTGCTCGCCGAAATGAAGGATCAGATCAAGGGGACCGTGGTCTTCATATTCCAGCCTGCCGAAGAAGGGCCTCCCGGTGATGAAGACGGCGGTGCGGAGCTGATGGTGCAGGAAGGCGTCATGGACAATCCAAAGATCGACGCTATCTTCGGGCTTCATATCAACTCGCAGACAGAGATTGGACAGATCGGTTATAAGAGCGGCGCCGCGATGGCTTCGTCAGACTGGTTTACGGTCAAGATCAAAGGCAAGCAGGCACACGGTTCGGCGCCATGGGCCGGAGTTGATCCGATCGTCACAGCGGCCCAGATCATCCAGGGATTTCAGACGATCGTCAGCCGGCAGTCGAGACTCACGACCGCACCGGTCGTGATCACGGTCGGCAAGATCAACGGCGGCGTAAGAGAAAATATCATTCCCGAAACGCTCGAGATGTCCGGGACGATCCGTACGCTCGATCCGGCAATGCAGAAGGATACCCACAGACGCATGCAGCACACCGTGAAAACGATTGCTGCCAGCCAGGGTGCGACCGCGACACTCGAGATCGACACCAAAACCCTTGTGACCTATAACGACCCGGCACTTGTTAAGAAGATGGTCCCGTCGTTGTTCAAGGCCGCAGGCGAAGAGAATGTCTCGATCCGCGAGTGGACCACAGGGGCAGAGGACTTTTCGTATTTCCAGGAGAAGGCGCCGGGATTCTATTTCTTCCTGGGCGGCATGCCGAAAGGCCAGGACCCTATGAAAGCGGCCGGGCACCACACGCCTGATTTCTATCTCGATGACTCGCGTCTCGATGTCGGCGTAAAGGCGTTCGCAAATATTGTTTTTGATTATTCTTCGGATTAGCCCGCGAAATACGCGAAAGTTGATTGCTCGTGAATGCTTACTAGGGGGTGTAGAGTTACGCCTTCAGGCGTGATCTGGCTTTTGGAAAGACGCTGGAAGTAAAGAGTTACGCCTTCAGGCGTGACCCCTTGCGTCCAACAACTGTTCTATATGATCAACTCGGATCAATATGGTCATCATGCCTAAAGGCGCAACTCTATACTTCTCCCGAATTGGGATCGATCACGCCTAAAGGGGAGACTTTGAGATGCAAACCTTCAGTCGTGATCCCATTTCTTTCCGTAATCCAAAAGCGGATACTCTTCCCAGATCCTGATGGCCTCATCTCTTCCGACCTCTTCGATGAATTGTCTTGCGCTTGAGTAAGGCCAATCCTGCCAACGTTTGACATAGCCATGTTTGACGGGATTGTTGTGAACATAGTTCATTGTGGTCCAAAAATGCCTCTCTGACTTCATCGGTCGTTCAAGCGATCTAAACCAAACTTTTCGGCCCCGCGTATCTTCCTCGCCATTCCATTCGAACGAAGTTCTACCGAGCAGGAGGCCTAACTCGGAGCGAAGTTCATCAATTGAGTCGGTCAAAACCAAGATGTGGTAATGATTTGGCAATACGCACCACGAATAGACCTTCGCACCTACCTTTTGACAGGCTTCCAGTAACCTCATTTCGAAATCAGCCATTCGAGCTGATGAAAATCCAATGACTGGTGCGTGTTCGTAGCAAGTTGCGGTGATGAGGAACTGCTTACGCCCGGTGTAATTCCAGTGGGGAGGAGCATGCCATGGAACTTTCCGTAGCTTCCGGTATTGAACAATGTCTTCACGCTCTTCTTGTGAGAGTTTTCGCCATTTATACATTTCAGTGAGGAAATGACTTATTTGTATTTAAGCGGGTTGAATCATAACATCTTTTTTGAAGCCAATGGTCTACACTGTTTGCTAGGGGGGCACGCCTAAAGGCGTAACTCTGAACTCCTATCTAATTTGTCACGAATCACGCCTAAAGGCGTAACTCTGAACTGGTTGTATGAAGCCGAAACCTGTGACAATCAGAATGGCGACGACCGGCGATCTTTACGATCTTTGCAATGTCGCTGCGGACATTTTTGATAACAAGGTCGATCCCGATCTTGCGCGGGAATATCTTCACGATCCGCGGCACCATCTGGCGATCGCATTGGTCGACGGGCAGATAATCGGGATGGCTTCGGCGGTTCACTATATTCATCCGGATAAGAATCCCGAGCTTTTTATCAACGAGGCGGGAGTGGATAAATCCGTGAGGGGCAACGGGATAGGCC
>JABDKD010000110.1 GCA_013003215.1 Pyrinomonadaceae bacterium | reverse complement strand
CGGTAAGGAGGTCGAGATCGTTGAAGCGATCATGACCCTTGGCCGGACTTCGGAAAATGTTCTCTCTTTTACAGAGGATTCCAATGTTTCGCGGTTTCATGCCGAGATTGAGAAACGAGCTGAAGGTGACTACTGGCTCATCGATCTGGGAAGCAGCAATGGAACCGAACTCAATGGTAACGGCGCAACAGAAGCCCCGCTAAACGACGGTGATGAGATCGTACTCGGCGGTTCGACTGTTATCAGGTTCGCATACGGTACGGAGGAAGAGAAAAAAGAAGAGCCAGAAGCGGAAGAAGAGGAATCTGAAGCAGCGGATGCGCCCGAGACTGCAAAGCCGGATGCAGCTGCCGCTGGTACCAAATCTTCCAACTCAATGTATCTGCTTGTCTTCGCCGCAATCGCGATCGGACTTGGGGTCGTACTTGCAGTTGCAGCCATGGGTTTCTACTTCTCAAAGGACACGACGGAGTCCGCGAGCGGGTGTACTGCCGCCGCTGAGATCATTTCGCCTGAAAACGGGGACATACTATCCGAAAGCACATCTGTAGAAATTGAGATCGATAACGGCAGCTGCGTTGACGAGGTGATTTTTGAGATTGGAGGAAAGGAGTTCGCACGAACACAGGATCCTCCATACGAAGTAACACTCGATCCCGACCGTTTCGCGAATATGTCGGACGGGCGAGACCGGAAGATCAACATCGTGTTGATCGATTCCGACGGCAACAAGATCCGGCAGAACAATGAGATCGCGATTTCGATAGAAACGATTGAGGCCGCAACACCAACACCCGAAACGCCGGGAGGAGGCACTCCGGTTGATACCAAAAACGGAGATAATTCGCAGGTGCCCGTTCAAACGTCTCTAATCGATACCCAAGAGATGGCGAAAGCGGTTTTGCCAAAGATCACAGGAAACTCGGCTTATAACATCAACAACCAGCAGTTCTTAAGCGCCGTTGCAAAAATGACGGCGGAATACAGAAGTGAGGGCTTTTATGCTCGAGCGTTGAAATATCGTGATGTGATCAACTATCAGTATCTGAGGGAGCAGAATCTAGACCCGTCGCTGGGCTACGTGCTCGCCATGAGCAGGACCAAGTTTCAACCCGTTGCCCGGGCCGAAGGCGCTGGACTCTGGCGGATGAACAATCAGCTTGTTCTTGATAATGCATATAACGGTATCTGCGGGGCGGAGACGATCGCTTCCGAAACACAGAAATGTGCTGCAATTGCGTCATCCAGCTACTTGAAAGATATCATTCTTAATGTATTCAACGGTGATGTAATATACGGCGTAGCGGCCTTTGGAATGGATAAACAGGAAGCAGCGCTCTGGAATGCGAGTCTGCCCAATGACCCTGCAGTCCGGAGAGATTTTTGGAAAGTGATTCGGAATCCCCAAAGAAAGCAGGAGGTGGTTCGGTTTTTTGCCGCCGCACTTGTACTTGAGAATCCAAAGAAGTTTGGTTTGGACCGGGATATGCCGATCTCTACTCTCTATCCCGCTTATGCAGAATAAAGAAGCATGAAGGAATACACGCTGACATATCAATCAGATGAAGGGGTTGTCGAAATCGACCTCTCGTCGGGACGTGTTTCCTTTGGCCGCGGAAGCGAAGCCGAGTACCGGTTCGAGGATGACGGTCTCTCAAGACTCCATGCAACGGTCTACTCCGAGGATGGGAACGTATGGATCGTCGATGAGGCCTCAAGTAACGGCACGTTTGTTAATGGGTCACCAGTTTCACCCTCCGGTGAGCCGTTAGCTGACGGTGACATCATCAAGATCGGGCATCACACGAAACTGCGCGTGGCGGCGGTTGAAAAAAAAACTGAAAGTGTAGTCACCGAATCCGTGACTCCGGACAGGACTGTTTCAGCGGTTCCGGCATCCGGACCTTCGCTGGTTTTACCGCTCGCGATAATCGGTGTTGCGTTTCTGTTGATCCTTTCATCGATAGCGGTGATAGGCGTTTCGTTGTACGGGAGCGACGACGATTCCCGTAATTCGAGCCGGAGCCGGGATAGGGACCGAGATTTTGAAGAAGACTTTCCCGATGATCCTTCGCCAAGTCCTTCACCGGAAGATACGCCGGGGCCCAATGGAACACCGTTCGTGGAAACCAGTCCAACGCCCACACCTGAGATGTTCCCTGAAGATTCCGGTACTCCGTATCCGGTGCTGCCAAAGAAGAAGTACAGAGAGATGACGCCGGCAGAGCAAAACCTTTACATCAAGGTTAAAGCTGAAAAAGTGGCACGGCTAATCGGGAACAAAAGCGCCGGGAATATCCCCCCTGCTGCAGTGGCAAGCATCAAAAAATGGGTCGACCAATACGCACGGCGCTTTCGTTCCAACCGCCTTAACGATTGCAGTAATCGGCGCACGTTTACACGTAGCGATATGGAAACGGTGCTCCAAAGAGCCTCAAAAAATGTGCCGTTTATAACGCGGTCATTCAGGAGTCAGGCGATCGACCCTCAGGTTGGCATTTATGTCGCAATGATCGAGTCCGAGCATTGTGTCTGCCTGCAGAGCGGTACCGGACCGCTTGGAATGTTTCAATTTACCTACGCAACCGGGAAAGCGTACGGGCTGGCTGTTCGGAGGGGTGCTTCCCCCGGCAATCCTGATGAAAGGTGCCAGCCTCAGCCCGCATCCTTGGCATCGGCCAAATACCTAAAGTATCTAAGTGGACGGATTGGCACGGGACCGCTGAGCGTGCCGCTGGCGATCGCAAGTTATAACAGTGGAGAAGGTGGACTGGGCAGAAACCTTATGACGGCTCTGACATCCAGTTCAAGCGAGGAAAGGAGCTTTTGGACGCTTGTTGCGAATGCGGAAAAACTGTCCAAGCAATTCAAATCGGAGAACATTAAATATGTTCCGAAATTCTTCGGAGCCGCAATAGTGGGCGAGAACCCTGCGGACTTCGGTTCATCTTTACAGCCACTTTCTACATACACTCGTTAGCAACGGCTGACAATGCGAAGACTATTCCTCAAATTTGTAGACCCGGAAGGCAGGGACCAGTTGGTTGAGGTCCCTGAAGGCGATTTTGTTATCGGCCGCCACTCGGCCTGTGATCTCGTTATTTCTGACTCAAGGCTTTCGCGAGAACACCTTCAAATCGACCACTCGGACGAATTCACTACTGTCACCGACTTAGGCTCGAGCAATGGCACGACCTTGAACGGCTCACAGATCAGGAGTGAGACCGAGCTGACGGTCGATGGGGCGCTCGACCTCGGGGGCGGGGTCTTGATCGAATTCTATTTTGAAGACTCTGAGCAAGAATCGGATGCTGCAGAGTTCAGTGCACAGGAAGTAGCCGCGGCACCCGAGGGTGCTGAGACGCAAACGCCGGCTGAAGCCGCAAATGGATTCGGTGCAGCCTTGGTTGTGCTCCCTCTTCTGGGTCTTTTTTTGATACTCGCGGTAGGGATCGGGGCTCTATTTTATTTGAACCGGCCAAATCAAGATGAGGGGCAGCGGGATCGCGAAAGATCCCGGAATGAAAGAGACTTCGACAGGGACTTTGACGATTCTCCTTATCCTACTATTGAAGAAACACCAGCGTCGACCACTACACCGGTCATCACCGGTTCACCCGCTGCAACACCGATTTCAACCTTAACTCCCGAGATCCGTGACACACGGGATGACCTGTCGAATGGTGGTGGACTCGATCGAAAGCGCGAAGCACTAGTCTATTCATTTATGCGAAAGATCGCGAAAAACGACTCTCGGCCATACCTCACAACGAGCCGGTTTAATGAGGTTTCCGCTCGTATCAACCGGTTCAAGGGATCAAGCGCCTTGGCATCAAATATCAGAAGCGCGGTTTCCAGTGGTGCGGTAATTCGGTCAATAGCGGCCGCAAAAAATCTTCAGCCCCAGTTTTTGGCTGCTGCGGCGATTGCCCGACAGGGGAATAGAAGCGGCAATGTTGCGGCCAAGGCCCGGGAAATGTCCGAGATCCTGGATCGTCTTACGATCGTTCTCGGAAACGAACTCGCGGATGATGCGATACTTGTTATTGCAGCATACGATGAAGGAAAGGCGGGGAATACGTTACGAATGCGCGACCGGCTCGCGAATCTAACGAGAAAAAACCCTACGGCCAGCCCGCGGGAAGTACGAACCGTCTGGTTTTTACGTGAAAAGGGTCAGATTTCCCAGGCACAGTACGATTTTGCGCTCGACTTCCTGGCGGTCGGGACAATAGCGCAAAATCCAAAGGAATTCGGCGTCAACAGCGAGGCATTCAATTTTTAAACGGTGAACAGGATGAAAGAAATAAAAGAGTGGGTAACCGGCAAAGTTTCTCTTACGATTGGCGGCAAGCCGATAAATATGGAAATGACTGTACCGAAGGACCCGGTAACAGTTCGGCGAATGCTTCCGGTATTTAGACAACTGACCAATTCATTTGTCGGAATTGGGGTCGGCGCGGCCGAAGCAGATGGTAAGGAAATCTCCTGCAAAGCGGGTTGCGGTGCGTGTTGCCGCCAGCCGGTTCCGCTTGCGGAAACCGAAGTCTTCGAATTGGCTGAATTGGTCGAGAACATGCCGGAGCCCAGACGAACAGAGATCAAGGAAAGATTCGACAAAGCTTTCGAGCACTTCGCCAGTAAAGGCTGGTTTGAAAAGCTCGATGGAGTAGCCTCGATGGATAAAAGCGTCAGGCATGAAATTGCGATCGAATATTTTTCCGAGCAGATCGCCTGTCCGTTTCTCGAAGATGAGAGTTGCTCGATTCACGAGAATCGGCCGGTAGCGTGCCGTGAGTACCTTGTAACATCTCCTGCAGAGCATTGTTCTAGTCCAACTGCAGACACCATTGAAATGGTGCCTATTCTCGCAAAACCATCGGTGGCGCTTTGCAGGATAACGCAATCGACGACAAAGGGGACCAGCGTTAGATTCGTTCCGTTGATCACCGCGCTGGAGATCGCCAGAAATTATGAGGAAGACCAAACTGAGAAGTCAGGCGAAGAGTGGATGGCGGACTTTTTTACGGAGTTAACGCATCAGGAAATTCCGCGCGAAAACACTGAAAAATAACGAATGCTACCTAAGGTAAGACTTTTAGTATTTACTATTTAGCAGGAACGCTTTACTATTACCCCCTATCGATTATGAGCAAGTATCGGAAAATTGTCTGGAATGAGGGCATGCTTTTGACCCCACATCATTTCCAGCAGTGGGACAACTATCACGAAGAGCTTCTGAACTCCCGAATCAGGTCCGTTGCTCCTTTTCAGTATGGCGTGCTTGATCTTCAGGTGAACCGGGAAGCAATCAATAACGGCGACTTCCAGGTTACGAATTGCCACGCTATTCTGCCGGACGGCCTTCTGGTCAATGTTCCGGATGGAGGCGGTGTTCCGGATTTACGGCCTATCGGTGACCATTTTCATCCTGAAGCAGAGAAACTCGGGGTTCATCTTGCGATTCCTGCGAAAAGAATCGGAGAAGCGAATTTCCAGGCAAGCGGTGCAAAACCGGGTAAGAACTTGCGTTTTCTTCAAGAGGGAGCCCTTGTCAAAGATGAAACCAGTGGCACAAACGAGCAGCCGGTTGCATACGCAAAAAGCAATCTGCGGATCATTTTTGATGACGAGCTCCGGGATGGCTTTACCTCTCTAAAGATCGCTGAACTCGAACGGACTCCGACTGGTCAGCTCAAGATCTCGGAGGACTTCATTCCTCCTCTTTTGCGCTCTTCTTCATCCGTGTGGCTTGTCAATATGCTGAGGCAACTGGTTGAGATACTGATTACAAAAAGCAACTCACTTGGAGAGCAGCGAAGGCAGAAAAATGCCTCACTAGCCGACTTTACAACGTCGGAGGTGGCCGTCTTTTGGCTTCTTCATACGATTAATTCTTCGATACCTGTAATGGGCCATTATTTCAGGTCACCATTGCTGCATCCCGAACAGCTTTATCTAGAAATGGCAAAAGTTGTCGGCCAACTGCTGACTTTCACAATAGAGGAAAGCCCGAAGGATATCGTCAAGTACGATCACGATGATCTTTACGGAACATTCAGCAAACTTTCGGCGCAACTTCGTGATTTGCTTGAGACAGTTATCCCAAGCCGATGCGTACCGATTCCTCTTGAGAAAACAAGGGAAACTCTATATGTCGGAAGAATTGACGATGAACGATTGTTCAAGGATGCGGCTTTCTACCTGGCTGTGAAGTCAAAAATGGGCGAGTCCAAATTGATCGATACCGTTCCACGGGTAGCAAAGGTCGGATCGCGTGATGTAATCGACACGATTATCGGTTCAGCGCTTCCGGGAGTTGTACTAAACCACGCAAGTCCACCGCCGGCACCGATACCGACAAGAATCGGATTTCAGTACTTTTCGTTAGACACCATCGGGCCTTATTGGGACGGGATAAAGGGCTCAAAGGTTATCTCGATTTATGTGCCGGACGAACTTCCGGATGAAGAGGTCGAATTGTACGCCGTCAAGGGTAAGTAGTCATTATTTGAATTATTTATTTGACCGGTTTCAAACGGTCCAGCATTGCTAATGGGTGAGAGACGAGCGAGCCAAAATGATTTGTTAAGATTCGCGGGGCCAGTATTTGACCTAATCCTACGGCTCAAGGCCGGAATCGTTCAACCTTCCAACAGCTTACGTCCGAAGGTCGCCAAACTTCTTGATGAATTTGAAAAACGCGGTGAACGTTATCGATTCAATCATAAAGTTGTCAGGGTGGCGAAGTTCGCGCTGGCCTCGTTTGTTGACGAGACCGTCTTGACGAATAACTTCCCTCTCAAAGACGAATGGGAGAAGTATCCTCTTCAACTCGAATACTTTGGTGAACAGCTTGCGGGAAATAAGTTTTTCGACAAGTTGGAAGCCATGCTTAAGCAGATGAAGGTTACGGCAGATGCGGTAGAGGTCTATTACGTCTGTATGTTGCTTGGATTTAAGGGTAGATACGCTGTTTACGATCAGGATAAGCTCATCTCAATAATGCGGAAGACAGCCAAGGCCTTATTGAAAGCAGGCAAACTCGTGCCCACGGAATTGTCCCCGAACTGGCTCGTCAACGACCAACCTGCACCGCCAAAGAAACGGGGAATGCCATCGTGGGCAAAGATTTCGGCGTTCGCAGGTGTGGCGCTTGCATTAGTCGTTTATATGGGAATGTTCTTGGTCTCGACTCGTTTTTTACGGGAGGCAATGGGAAACCTGTTGCTTAACTAGAAGATACTCCCGGTTTTTGACGTTCGTAGTTTTTGGGTTCGAGCGCGTTTTGACGCGGTTGTTTTATGAATCGTCAGTATTACATGAATCAGATGAAGTTCCTGCTCGGGTTCGGCGGGATAATGACGCTCTACGGGGGTGCGGGCTTCATCGTCTATTTCGGCGGCCAGTATCTGGGTTTCAGGCCGTCGACGCGAGTCGTCATTATCGCGTTACTGTTGATAACTGCCCCGTTCGTACTTTTCGCCGGATGGTTCTCAAGCCGTAAGAAGAAGAAGTTAGAAGCTGCCAAGGAAACAGAGGACGCCGCGAATGAATCGGAAGCGCCTGACTCAAAACCCGTTTCGAAAGCAGCATCGGGAGCAGGAGGAAGCGTTGAACTCGGTTCCGGCGCGGACGAGGTTGTTAAGTTTCTGAAATCCTCGGACCTTGGTTCCGCAGGGAAAGAAGCGGTTTATTCGCTTCCCTGGTATCTTGTGATCGGAGGCCCCGGAAGTGGCAAAACCTCATTGGTTCTTAGCTCCGGGCTCGACTTCCAAACCCTTCCAAGCCAACGTCAGGCAGAGCAGAACCTGATAAAACCTACCAGCTTTGTCGATTGGAGAGTGACCAGCGAGGCAGTCTTTGTAGATACGGCTGGACGTTTTCAAAAAGAATCGGATGCGGATGAATGGACTGGATTGGTTGACACGATAAAGAAATTCAGACCAAAGCGACCGCTCGACGGGCTCATTCTTTCGGTCAACACGGAATTGATCCTTAATACTGACGAAAGAGAGCTTGAAGCGCAGGCAAAAGCAATTCGTTCAAGGCTTGATGAAGCAACAAAGAAGTTGAAAACACGGTACCCCGTTTACCTGGTTTTCACGCATGCGGATGCCATCGAAGGCTTTCGCGATTCCTTTTCCGAGTCAAAAAAGGATAATGAAAACCTCGTTTGGGGTTCCACCATACCTCTCGAAAAAAGCGACAATGCCCAATCTCTGTTTGACTCCGAATACGAGGTACTCCAAGAGTCTGTCATGAGGCGGCGTTTGTTTCGCCTCTCAGCACCATTCTCCCCTGTCAGACAACTGAGGATCTTCAATTTCCCGTTACATTTTGGATCTGCGCGACGAAAGCTTGGCAGCTTTGTAAGCACTCTTTTCCGCCCCAACCCCTTTAGCGAGAGTCCGTTCCTGCGCGGATTTTATTTCACTGCCTCACCAGCGAAACGTCAGCGCGGGCGAGGGCGTCCGGGCAAGATACCGAGGACGCTAGACAAACAGTTTTTCACTAAGAAGCTGTTCCGGGATGTAATCCTGCGCGACAAGAATCTTGTTCGTACGTTTTATGAACAAAAGCAGAAGCCCCCAATTATGGGCTGGCTGCTTACCTCAATCGCCGCACTTCTGGTATTGACCCTGCTTGGTTTGTCCGGGCTATCTCTCTACAACAACAAGCGTCTTGTGGATGATGCGGAGGCTGCAGGCAAGGATGTGATGTTGATGGTTGAGGCGAATCGTTCCTCTGACGGAACGCCAGCATCAACGAATAACGCTCAGGAGGAAATCGACAGACTTGAAGCCCTTAGGAAACAGCTTGAAAGGCTGGATGAATGGGATCGTGATGGTGCGCCCTATACGTTCCGGTTTGGCCTTTATTCCGGAACGAGGCTCCTGCGCGAAAGGTTAATGTATATCTACTACGTAGGTATCGAAAAGCGTTTTCGACAGCCTACTAAAGACAGAATTATCAGGGACCTTGAGGCCTTCGCTAAGAGCGGCAACATTTCGTCCGGTAACCTGACACCCGAACAGGAACAGACGCTCGAGAAGCATTACGACCTTCTGAAGGCCTACCTCATGCTCACCGAGGAATACAAAGAGTTTAGCGAGACAACAACGCTGACCTCGACGCTCGAAAATATTTGGATATCCGAAGCAAAACTGCCTCCCGGAAACGAAATGAAGGCAAAGGCGCAACTCGAGTTCTATTTCAAGCAGGTTGACCGCGATGAAGCTGAACGCAGTAAATTCCCGAGGTTCGCGGTTCAGAAGACGCTTGTAGATAACGTTAGAAAGAAGCTTGAGGCTTTCCCCGCTTATATTAGGTACCTGAAGCTTAGTGTTGCGGAGGTTTCGAAAGAGATAGATCCGGTCACGGTTGACTCCCTGCTTCAGGGACGCAGCAAAGGAGTTCTATCCGGCACGCACGCGGTCCCGGGAGCTTACACCATGGAAGGCTTCCGCAAGTTCATGAAGCAGTCTCTGGCCGAGGCTGCCACAAAAATGAACAAAGACGATTGGGTAATGGGCAAAAAGGACGAAAGTGCCGAAGCCTCTGCTGATGACCTGGCTGATCTTGAGGAAAAATACTACAACGAGTATACGGACCATTGGCGCAAGCTGATTCGCGAGACAACTGTGCCGAAGTATGAAAGTCGGGAAGATCTTGAGAAGACGCTTGGAGCTTTGTCAGATACGGAATCGCCGATGAAGATTCTATTGCGGGGCGTATCGTCCAACACCGATTTTTCAACAAAGAGTGAAGAGAAAGGCTGGTTCGATCTCTCGTGGATCGACGATTGGTGGTCGGGAAGCGGTCAGGACTCAGGTATCGAGACAAAAAACGTCGTACAGCGTGAATTTGGGCCTCTGTTCCGGTTCGTTGAAGTAGATGAAGAAGAGGATAAGGATCTGCCGATTTCCTCATATGGTTCGGTCATGAAGGACCTCTACGAAGAAATTGGCGCTATATCAGCGGGCCAGGAAGAAGCCATCTCTGCCGAACTGATAAAAGAAGAAGGAAAACGATACAGGCTTATCAGGAATTCGGAAAACGAGGTTAATAATCTTACCGAGGACTTCAATTCGCAAGCCGGCAAGGAAGTCGCGGCATTATTGAAGACCCCGGTAAACGCTATTCGTGCATATTTTGGCAAGGGAGCACAGAATCAGCTTGAAGCGGATTGGACAAACCGTATCCTTCCGAAGGCCCGCCAGATTGAAAACGGATACCCGTTCACATCAACGGGCGAGGCGGACATGATAAACCTGGCCGCTTTCCTAAATCCGAATTCCGGCGAACTCTCCAAGTTCTTTAAGGAGAATCTCGAACGGTATTTCGAGGAAGTTGAAGGAACATATCGGGTTAAGCAGTCGAGCGACTTGAAGTTCTCCCCGGCTTTCGTGGCGTACATAAACAACGCTTTCAAGCTGAGACGAACTTTGTTTGGCAGTTCCGAGACTCCCAACTACACCTATGACTTCCGGTTAATGCCGGTTGACCAGGCTTTGATTGAGATCTCGATCGACGGGCAAACCGTTACATCGGACCAAACGGGTTCGAAGAAACTCAAGTTCCCCGCTTCGTCCGGCGCTAACACCGGAGTCTTGATGAGATTTTCGTCTACCGAGTCAGGGCCTTTGCTGCCCGGCACGGTGCCGACACCCGGAAGTTCCGCAAATACAAACACTTCCACCGTCAGTAGTTCAGGGCCTGCGGTATTGAGATTTCAGGACTCAGGAACGGATGTAATCAGGCATCAGGGTACATGGGGACTTTTCAAGTTCTTTGAATCGGGATCGCCTAAGAAACAAAGCAGCGGTGAATATCTGCTGACTTACAACATGGGTGGAAAACAGATTCAGGCAACTATTAAACCGACGGGCGGCGATTTGTTTGATCTTAGTATCTTCAGAAATCTGAAGGCGCCGGACCGAATGCAGAATT
>JABDKD010000103.1 GCA_013003215.1 Pyrinomonadaceae bacterium | reverse complement strand
CACTCCAGAAGCCGTTCAGCTTATGGAGGCCTATCCTTGGCCAGGAAATATCCGTCAACTGAAGAACATCACCGAGCAGATGTCTATTATCGAACAAGATCGAGTGATGGACGCGGATACGTTGCGGAAATATTTGCCTTCAGAAGGATTTAGTCAAACACCGATGGTGATCAACTCGGCCGAACCTGACCTCAGCGAAAGAGAGATACTGTACAAGGTTTTATTTGACATGAAAAATGACTTGAACGATGTGAAGAAGCTTGTTCTAAAAGTCATGGAGACAGGAGGAGATCTTGAGGCATCCGAGGGAAACAAAGAGTTGATTCGCAGAGTTTTTCACGAAGATTCATCGGAAGGATACACCAGTGAAGGAAACATCATTCATCTACCGTCAACGCGGGACAACGATGTGAGCTCCTCTTCACGAGAAATTGAAGTGGAAGAAACGCTATCGCTTCAGGAGACCGAAAAAGAATTGATCAAAAAGGCATTGCAAAAGCATCGTAACAAGCGGAAGTATGCAGCGAAAGAACTCGGTATTTCTGAGCGTACATTGTACAGAAAGATCAAAGAATATAATCTCACCTAAGACATGACGTTTAACCCGTATGGCTAAGCTCCTACCAATTTGTCTTTTCATTGCTTTTGGCATGTGGTCGTGTGCCGGCGCTAATTATTCGTTCAGTGGGACGGATACTTCCGGAGCACAAAACTTTTCGGTTGATTATTTCAAAGCTCAAACGCCACAAGCGAGCCAGCTGTTTAGTCAGCGCTTGACCGAATCTTTCAAAACCCTGGTTCAAGAGCAATCTCCTCTCGATCTTACAGAAGGACGCGGGCAATTGCATTATGAAGGCTCGATCACGGGCTATCAGATTAAGCCGGTAGCGGTAGAAGCAGGGGTAACTTCCTCCCTTAACCGATTGACGGTGAGGATGAAAGTCAAATACCAAAACTCCCTCGACCCGGACAAGAGTTTTGACAAGGTTTTTGAGGAATACACGGAATATGAAAGTTCACAGGATTTCTTTTCCATTGAAGAATCACTTTGGGAAGAGATATTTGAGAAATTAGGGCGATCTATTTATAACGAGAGTCTAGGAAACTGGTAATGACGGCGCAAGAGATTCAACATACTTTGAACAATGGAGACCTAGATGCTTTGGAAGCATTGAGGGCTGAGATTCCATGGTTTGCCCCCGTGCACGTGTCTTTGGCCGAGAAACTTCAAGAAGACCGTGATCGTTCACACCCTGAGAGCTTAAGCAAGGCTGCAATTTATGTCGGCTCACCAGCGGTACTCTACGATCTCATTGTCGCCCCTGAAGTCTTTGCTCAGTCAGAAGCAAAGGAAGTTGCGATATCGGGTGAATCGGATAAAAGCGATGAACAGCTCGTTGTCCCTGAAACTTTAAAAGAATCCGAACAGGAGGAGGAGCCTGTTGAAGAAAGTGCCGAAGCTCATGAGGCGGTTTCTGCGGATGACTTCGATCCCTTGAATAAAGAGATCATTGTGGGCGCTGTGAGCCGCACGATCGAACAGGAAGTTCAGCCTGAATCGGAGGAAGAGATAACGGCCGAGCCTGAAGTACCAAAAGATGCGTCAAAAGAATTAGACCTTTCCCAGGAAAACCTGAGTCCATTTGCTGCTTATTTATTGAGACGCTCTCGCGAAGTTGGTTTTCAAGAGGAAGAGGAATCGAAGATGGAGAGTGGCACTGCTGCACAGGCGGATACTATGGACGCTGCTTCCTTGATAGACCGGTTTATCGCGAAAGAACCGAAGATCACTCCTCGTAAGGCAGAAGAGTATACTACAGGGGATTTGGCAAAGAAAAGCTTAGTAGAAGATGAAAATCTTGTGACTGAGACAATGGCCCAGATCTATGCGGCGCAAGGAAAAATGGAAAAAGCGCGTCGAGCGTATCGCTTGCTAAGCTTGAAATATCCAGAAAAAAGCGTTTATTTTGCCGCCCAATTGAAAAAATTGGGGAAGAAAACTAACTAGAAGAAAATCAGTAAGATGGACGGTATTGAAATATTTATTTTGGTTTTGGCGGTGCTTGTATGCGTATTGCTTTCGCTAATCATCCTTGTTCAAAACCCAAAAGGCGGTGGCTTGGCTACTGGTTTTACCGGCGGTTCTCAGGTGGGAGGTGTTCAGAAGACAACTGATTTCCTAGAAAAGTCTACCTGGTACTTGGTCGTTGCCCTTTTTGTATTGTGTTTGGCTTCAGCTCGCTTTTCATCCACAGCGAGAATTTCAGGCACTGATCCACAGGATCCGGATACAGAAGAAACGACCACCGGTGAGGACAACGAACTAGACAATCAGGGCGGTGACATCGATTTTGATGACGCAGCTGGCGAAGGCGAAGAGTAACATCGTCACGATATTCAATTGAAAAATGTCAGTATGTCATAATGCTGACATTTTTTTATGCCCAAAACTGAAGGAATGTCGCATTCTGAGGTCAGAATTCAATTGGCACGAAAACTGCCATTAGGCGAACACACAATTGAATGTTTAACCCCTAAATACAATTTACAACGATGGCTGTTCAAGTTAAACCACTGGCAGATCGAGTTTTGGTCGAACCTGCCGCAGCTGAGGAAACTACTGCAAGCGGAATTATTATTCCGGACACGGCAAAAGAAAAACCGCAGCGCGGAAAGGTCGTAGCTGTCGGCAACGGTAAAAAAGACGAGCCTCTCACAGTGAAGGCCGGCGATACTGTTCTTTACGGCAAGTACTCAGGAACTGAAATATCGATCGAGGGTAGTGATTACCTGATCATGCGTGAGAGCGACATCTTCGCGATCGTCTAGTTGAATCAATTAAGAACTAATAATTCAAAAAAACATTAGCAATGGCTAAGGATATCACATTTGATACTAGTGCACGTGCACAACTCAAAGAAGGAGTAGATGCATTGGCAAATGCTGTCAAAGTAACTCTTGGACCAAAAGGAAGAAACGTTGTCATCGACAAGAAGTTCGGTGCCCCATCTGTAACTAAAGACGGAGTTTCTGTGGCCAAGGAAATCGAATTGAAAGACCCAATCGCAAACATGGGTGCGCAAATGGTTAAGGAAGTTGCTTCCAAAACTGC
>JABDKD010000073.1 GCA_013003215.1 Pyrinomonadaceae bacterium | reverse complement strand
TTCATGACAGGCAGTCTCGAAGCAGATGGCTCTGCGTCTTCGCGGAAGGGTTCAAACAGATCTGATTGGTAAAGGAGCTTTTGTCTCGGAAGATATACGACCACCATGCCTTCGGAATGAGGGTTTTTACCGACATTTCGGAGTTCCACAACTACATCGGCTTCCTTGATCCTTGACTTATCCGACACATACTGACGCTTGAAATCCGTTCCGGGCAGTGGTTCGGATGAATCGAGACGGAAACTCCTTTTGAGCGAATTTTCGACGGCTTCGATTGTCTCTCGGGAGGCGACAATAGTGGCCCCCGCTTTAATAAACGGGTGAATGCCTCCCGCATGGTCACCGTGGTGATGAGTCAGAGCGACATACTTAACAGGTTTTTTTGGAAATCTATTCTTCAAAACATTGAGTAGACGTTCGCCGACCTCGCTGGATTTCTTGGCGCCTGCCCAGTCGCTGGCAGGGATCTGCTGGAGTTCGTGATAGCCAGCGGGCGCGTCGACGATCAACAGAGACTCCTCGAACTCGACCACCAGGACATGAAATCCTCCGCGTATGTTCCTGACGAGATAAACACCTTCATCGATCTTTTCCACCGGGATCGCGGGTTTTTTCCTTGAGTCGGCTTCGGTCCTTTTCTCAGACGGCCGGTCAGGAATTTTCAGGTCGTCGGAAGAAGACAAAAATCCCGACACATCAAAACCGGTTCGTACCTCCGTTATCTTCATGGATTTCAAAAGTCTCGAGCCCAGGAAGATCTCGTACTTATAAGGAAGGAGTCCGAACCCCTTGAGATCGCGAAAATCGTCGAATACCCACCGGACCGCCGTGTCGCCAAGCATCGGATGATCGATAAGGTACTCGAGCCCTCTGTAAGAACCGTCTTTCGATGAAAATAAAAGCGAGATTGCCTGACTGTCTCTTAGGGAAAACGTCGCGACATCGACCTGCTCTTCGCCGAGCCTGAGCTTCCCGTTATATCTAAGTGTGCGCCGATTTTGAAGAGCCTCCTCAAGCAATGCCTGCGGAAGCATTCGTTGGTAACTATTCTTCTGAGTCTCCGTATCGGGTCCGCCCGCCCATAACGCCCATTTCTCAACAGGATTTGCCACCAGCAGCTGCCCGTCTCCGTCATAAACGAATCGTATCGTTTCACTCGCGTCGTGATTTACCTTTGTGTCGTATTCGTAAAAGACAGCATTATTGACCGGATCGATGCCAAAACTCTCGGTGTATTCGACGAAATCGGGATTCTCATGAGTCAATCCCTGAAGCCTGGCTGAAATGTCGGACCTTCCTTCGGCCTTCCAAAAAATCCGTCGAGATCGACCCGAAGGATTACCGTTTTGCACCTCCCTAAGCGCGGACTCGGTCAGTTCAATTGCCTTCCGGAAAGACTCGACCGTGCCGTTTCGCTGCTTGACTTGAGTGAAAACCGGGAGTGAAGCGGCCATCAGAAAGATGGTCAGGAAAACAAAACTGAGACCACTTCGTAGGATTGTGATTCTTGTCGGTCGAAACATGAATAAACGATTCACCCACGTTGAACTTTGAACATTGAACCTTGAACTCATTGGGCAAAATAACCCGGCCGTGTAGTGTAGACGAGGTCCGGCATGTTCAGCTTGAGCTTGATCTCGCGCCACTTGCCGTCTTTTTTAACATTCTTTGGCTGGTATTCGATAGTGTAGAGCGATCTAACATTGGCCGCGACGCGTGCGTAGAGGACCCCCATCTCTTCGAGACGGTTGATCTTGTGCATTTCACCGCCCGTGCGGGTAGCGAGTATGTTCAAACGCTCCCTTGCGAGATCGTACATCGCAAGCTGGATCGGCAGCGGGTCAATGAATTTTCTTGGGTCGTTTGTGGGCAAAGCAAGCGGATAAATTGTCACGCTGTATTTCGAAGCTTTATCGAGTGCTGACTTCAGCAAGGGGTTTTCCTCGGGATTCACGGCCCCGGTCATCTCGCTGTCCTCAAGCTTGTTTAGCTGATTTCGGTCCATGTCCCGTGCCGCCGTATCAGCGCCATCTGTCAGGACGATGATCGCCTTTCGCCGGGAGCCCTCAGTGGCGAGCTTATCAAGCGCCAGGTCAATCGCACGAAAAAGCTGTGTTTTCGTTTCTCCTTTCTTCCCGTTGGATACTTTTATCGAGTGATAGATCTTTGACCGGTCTGTTGTGAATCCGTTGAGCACATTCACACGGTTATAGAATTCGAGCACCGAAACACGATCATCCGGGGACAGAGCGTCGATGAACCGGCTAGCCGAAAACTTTATGTTTTGGCGAAAACCCAGCGTCGAACCGCTCATGTCTAGAATCAAAACTACTGAGAAGGGTGCCGACGTTGGTTCAAAATGAGAGATGTCCTGGGCGATCCCATCTTCAAATATCTTGAAATTTGACCGCGAAAGGTTGGTGATGGGCCTGCCCGTACTGTTCACCACGCCCACATTCAGGCGGACAACGGATGAATCGACCGTGATGTCGTCATCGGGGTCCTGTGCGAACGTAAAACCCGCTAGGAAAAAAAAGACCAAAATTAATACAAAAAAGCGCATATCAATATGAAAACGTTTGACGCAGAAAACCGTGCACCGGTTGCCGGCTCAATACCTGCGCCGAACGGCAAATATCTTAACATTGCATAAGTTATGGGTTATAATGCCGCATCGATTTTCCTTAGTTTTTCTCACTTTGTGCGTCGTTACGCCGGGACTCTTCGGAGCCGTCCGTAGACGCCGGAAACACCTCAACCGGGGAGGGCGGATGTATCGTAAGCCTAAGTATTGCTGCAATTGCGGCGATCGTGTAGAGCGGATCGAATGGCGGTTTTGGAATAGCTCAAGATTTTGTGAGCTTTGCGAGACCGAGTATGTATTTGATGAATGGTGGCCAAGGGCGGCCGTTCTTCTGATCTTTGTATTTGGATTGACCGGATTCGGCTTTCAATTGGTCGAAGAACCCCGGCGGGCTTTGGAGAGTAAAAGCGCGTTGGTTTCTCCGGAGTTGCGGCCTCGTAATGAGCCGCCGCAAACTTCCTCAGTTTTACCGTCAACATCTGGGAGTCCGGCATCCCGAAGAGTTCGCAGTGTGCCGCCTAAAGAGGAAGTTAACAGCGCGGAGAACGAACCACTTCGCGGAAGAACGGCTCTGCCGCCCGTATCAGTCGAGCCTGTAAGCTATTGCGGTGCTCTGACAAAGAAAGGGAAGCCGTGTTCGAGAAAAGTCAGGGGCGGAGGTCGCTGCTGGCAACATAAGGATAAAGACTCCCCTGAAGAGACAAATTAAGAAGACATGAAACCACTGGCCCCCGACACATTACTCCAGAACCGTTACAAGATTTCCAGCATCATTGGCAAAGGCGGGATGGGCGAGGTCTATCTTGCCGTAGATGCGAGACTTGGGCACAAAGTCGCACTAAAAAGGACCACGGTAGGTGACGACGAACTGCTCGCCGACGCCTTTGAGAACGAGGCCCGAACACTTGCGAGTCTTCGTCACCCGGTGCTTCCGAAAGTTAGTGACCACTTTCTTGAAAACGACGAGCAGTTTTTGGTGATGGAATTCATAGAGGGCCAGGATCTGGCCAAACGGCTGAAGGAAAAGGCCAAGCCTTTCCCGATAAGCTGGGTGATGTTTTGGGCCGATCAGCTTTTGGAAGCTCTCAACTACCTGCATACAAATGATCCGCCGATCATTCATCGTGATATCAAGCCACAGAATCTGAAGTTGACGGACGACAACCGTATTGTGCTGCTGGATTTTGGCCTCTCTAAGAATTCGCTTGGCAAGACGCAGGTTACCACCTCCGGGAGCGTCGTCGGGTATACGCCTCATTATGCGCCGATGGAGCAGATTCGAGGGACAGGAACCAACGCTAAGTCAGACATTTACGCACTCTCTGCGACCCTTTATCAGCTGCTGACAAATATGATTCCCGCGGATGCACTAACGCGAGCGGATGCACTTTTGGCCAACCAGCCCGACCCTTTGAGGCCTCTTCATGAGATAAACCCGGAAATCTCACATGGCGTTTCGGAAGCGATCATGAAGGGCCTCGATATCAGCCAGGAAAAGAGATTTGAGTCGGCCCGCGAGATGCAAAAACTCCTAAGGCGGTCTTTTAGTGAGATGCAGAAGGCGATGTCGGCGAAGACTGTTGCTTTTAATGTGGATGCCGCGACGGACGGAGGGCAACTGCATGAAACCGATGATATTTCGGGTGACAAGACGGAGGTAATTGACAGCGCGCAAATCGCGGCCGAAGTAAACACCGCGACTCCGCCACCCAATCTGGACACCGGTGAGCCAACCGGGGACAAGACTGAAGTCCTGCTTGCACAAGTTCCCGAGGATACAGCGGCGAGTGTTCCCTCCGAAGCACCAACCGGATTTGAGACAGAAGAAGATGTTTCGGTCGGTGGAGAAACATCAGAGGCGGCTTCCGTTCCGGATGAAACCGCAGCCGCATTTGATTTGAACGAAGATGAAGAGGATTTTACAAACCTTGATGAATCAGCGAATGATGAACAGGAAGATGAATCAGTAATCGATGCGGGAGCAGCTGCAGCAGGTGCAACCGCAGCGGGGGGAACTGCAGTTTCGGCGGCCGGTTCTGAGCCTCCAAAAGAAAAAAGTTCGGTAGGCAAATACATCGGTATTCTTCTAGGGCTCGGGTTCGTTTTGATCGTTGTCGCGGGAGCTGCCGGCGGTGGTCTTTGGTACTGGTCGAATATGGATTCGGGCGGACCGGTTGATGCAGGGGTCGATCCTACACCCGAGGTGACAGAATCGGTAGAGCCAACTCCGGAGTCTACGCTCGAGTCCACGTTGCCGATTGAGGCCGGGAATGAAAACTCAAACGTAAATGCCGGGGAATCGCCGACGCCAACCGAGACTCCTATATCAACAAAGCCGGACGTTAAGGTCCCCGCGAGTACTCCACGTTCGACTCCCGTGAGGCGGAAGACGCCCGTTAAACGAACAACGCCCAAGCCGCGTCCAACAAAGGCAAGACCAAAGAAAACGCCGAAAAAGAAGAAAGACGCTGGCGTCCTTTAAGTGAGGTAAAGATATGTTACGCAAAGTTTTAACAGTATTTGTCGCGACCTTTGCTCTGGGGGCATTTATCGCCGCGATGCCGCAAGACGCGAGCGCGCAGAAGCCGAAGAAGAAAGCCCGAAGGCTCGCCAGGCAGGCGGATAAGATGTTTAACCAGCGCAGGTATGAAGAGGCGCTGCAGAAGTACGGCGAAGCCGTGGCGATATCCCCGATATTTCCGAGAGCGCGATTTTTCAAGGGTTATTCACATTACAACCTGGGGCAATATCCACTTGCGATCGAGGAGTTTAACCGGGCTTTGGCGCAGGGATACAAACGTCTCGATGTGGTCAGTGTCCGGATGGAGGCCTACCTTCAAAACAAGGATTATTCGGCCGCCCGTGCCGATGCTATGACGGCGGTAAACCTTAAGCCGAAAACGGCCTACTACCACTCCTTTTTGGGCAGGATGTCGGTTCTGACGGGCGATTACCAGGCCGGGGTTGCGTCTTTGGAGCGAGCGATCAGTCTCGGTGAACGGAATGCCGATACCCACTATTTCCTAGCGGTAGCGTACGCGTCGTCGGGCCAGCTTGATGAACAGAGAGCCGCTGCGCAGGAGGCGCTGCGAAGAGCAACCTCCTATGCCGCAAATTCCTGGTATCTGGTTGCGGACTCACAGGCAAAGTCCAGGCTCTTCGAAGAAGCCGCGCAGAGCTACACGAACGCAATCAACGCGTATATCAGGGAAATCGAAACAAACCGGAAGACTGTTGATACTGACCGGTATCTCTACCAGTCTTATTCGGATCTGGCCGATGTGTATCGAAACCTGAACAGGTTTGACGATGCCGTCACCGCGGCTAAGGGAGGTCTTGGAGTGCGGCCCGATGACGGCCTCCTTCATATCAGCCTCGCTTGGTATTACAGTCTTGCAGGAAGAACTCCGGAGGCTATTCTGGCGGGACAAAAGGCAGTTCAGCTGATGCCGAACGAATACATGGCCCACACGAATCTTTGCCGCGCCTATATTGATCAGGGTGAAATTCTCTACAAACAAGACAAAATCAACCAAGCGAACCAGTACTTTAACAACGCAAACACCACGTGCAAGCGGGCCTTGTCTCTCGAACCCGGTGACGGGGAAACAAATTATTATCTGGGAAGATCCTATTTTTATTTAGATAATGAAGGGCTTTCGAACAGCTATTACAAGAAATCAGTGCCCGGCCTGGTGAAGTTCACAAACGAGAACCCCGATTATTCCGATGGATTCTATCTTCTGGGCAACGCTTACTTTGCGACCGGAGATAACAAGAACGCGATCAAGGCCTACGAGGATTGCCTCCGTATTGCTCCCAGGTTTGCGCGGGTCAGGTACAACCTCGGATTCGTCTATATTAAAGAAGGAGATCTGGACAACGCAAGAACACAACAGGAGAAGCTGAAAGAGCTTGATCAAGATCTGGCCGACCGGCTGGCGAAACTGATCGCGGGAGAATAGATTAACTAAAATTGGTGAAGATGCCCGTTTGTTATTCCAAACGGGCATCTTTCGTCCTAAAGCTTTGGCAACAAAAGCCCTTCGGGGCCTTTTTCTATGTTCATAAGGAAACCTGCGAATTATTCTATGAGGGACACCATCTTCTCTCATGGTTGGTACCAATTGGCACCATTTTCTTATGATGAATCCAAGAATCGCCTCACCTTTGTGTCGAGTGTTTTCGGACAGCCTAAGTCAATCTCGGTTAGAGAGACTGAAAAATCGATTGCCATCGAATCCGACTATCCGTGCACAGAGATGGAGGTTAAGCATGCCGTTCGGCATATACTCAGGCTGAATGAGCCGTTTGAGGATTTTTACGAACAAATAGCTGGGTCTGGCTACGAATGGATGGCGAAAGAGCGCCTGGGTCCGATGCTCCGGTCTCCGACAGTATTGAGGATCTCGTAAAGACCATTTGCACCACGAATTGTACATGGTCATTGACCAAAATGATGACAACGAATCTGGTCGAGAAGCTGGGCGGCAAGTCGGACAAAAGAACCCGCTCATTTCCAACCGCTCATCAGATGGCTTCAAAGTCCGGTTCATTTTTTGAAAAAGAAATACGCTCTGGCTATCGCGGTCCCTATCTCTTGGAACTCGCTGAGTCGGTTGCATCGGGCAAGTTTGATCCCGAATCATGGCTTGAATCAGAGCTGACAACCGATGAACTAAGAAAAGAGATGAAGAAGATCAAGGGCGTTGGAAATTATGCTGCCGAAAATTTGCTGAAATTGATCGGCAGATACGATGGCCTGGCGCTGGATTCGTTTTTGCGTTCGGGGTTTTATACGCACCACAATCGCGGCAAACGATGTTCCGACAAGAAGATCGAGAGATTCTATTCGGATTTTGGAAAATGGAAGGGGCTCGTGATTTGGTTTGATATCGTCCGTCTGGAATCCAAGGATTAGTGTGGATTTCAGGGTTGGCCGAAGCCCTGTTTTACTTGTAAGACGTAACCCGCAAATCGTTTTTGCGTAATAATTTACAAGAAAAAAATAATTCGCGTTTTTTGCGATTTTGTTCGACTTTTTGACCTTCTGGCCCGTCTGAAAACTGTGAACAAAAAGTTCACGGTTTTTATAATTACATTCATAAGGAGACATGAAATGAAACAGCAACTCGTAAAACTGGTAATCGGATCGGCGGCAATCTTTTTAGTACTCGTAATGGTTGATACGGCAAGTGCCCAACGTACACGAAAGGCACGGGGTAAGACCTACACCCGCGCTGACGTAGAAAGGGTTATTAAGAGGGTGGAAGAAAGAGTAGACAACTTTGTTGACAATTTTGACGACTCATTGGACAACAGCAATCTCGACGGCTCTGAGCGAGAAGATAATCTGATGGACAGGGCGCGGGAACTTGAGAGCGCTACGGACGAATTGAGGCGTGAATTCGATCGTAACGATACTTGGATTGAAAACAAGGCCGAGGTAAGGGACTGCTTGCGAATCGCCAGCAAGATCAACAAGACGATGAGAGCTCGTCGATTTGGAGCGAAGACCGAATCGAACTGGGCAAAAGTGAGATTCGAATTGAATACCCTTGCCAAGATCTACAGGTTGCCCGCGGTTGGATCCAGTGCCTATAACTAGTCCGATCGGGACAAAAGCACTGAAAAGCGGGCGCCAATCGGTGTCCGCTTTTTGCTGTAGACTCAGCAATCTGCTCATGTGCGGTTGCATGACAGGTGTTGTAGAATGACCGGGAGGCTCTTCTATGCTCGAAACAGGCAAGAAACTTCAGGAAAGATACCGGATCGAAAAACAGGTCGGCCAGGGTGGCATGGGTTCGATTTATCTGGCAACGGATGAGCGTTTTCACAGTACTGTTGCGATCAAAGAGGCACTTTTTGCGGATGAAAACTATAAAAAGGCTTTTGATCGTGAAGCAAGGCTGCTGAACTCACTAAAGCATTCTGCGTTGCCAAAAGTTACTGACCACTTCGTCGAGGACAATGGTCAGTACATCGTCATGGAGTTTATTGGCGGTGACGACCTTTTCGAGCAAATGCGGAAAGCAGGACGTGCGTTTCCGGTAAACGAAGTATTGGAGTGGGCCGATCAGCTTCTTGAAGCGCTTGCCTATCTCCACGAGCAGGGCATTATCCATCGGGACATCAAGCCGCAGAATCTTAAGCTGACTCCCCAGCAAAAGATCATCCTTCTCGATTTTGGCCTCGCAAAAGGAAATCCTACAGACGCCAACTTCCAAACTGCGGCTAAATCGATATTTGGATACTCGAGAAACTATGCCTCTTTGGAACAGATTCAGGGAACTGGTACAGATCCGCGCAGCGATGTTTATTCGCTCGCCGCAACCCTCTATCACTTGATGACGGACAGGGTTCCCGCAGATGCATTGACGCGTGTGATGATGGTTCTAAATGAGAGCAGGGATCCCCTTGAACCAGCCGGAAAGTTCAATTCTGAGATCTCACAGGAAGTATCGGATGCCCTTCAAACCTGCTTGTCGCTGAAAGCGAATGATCGACCGGCGAATGTAGGAGAAATGAAGTCCCTCCTGTTTTCGGGCACTTCGACTCCATTTGTCTTGGCCGCTGGAACTCCAGCTTCGGTTGAGAACGAAGAACTCCTGACGATGGATACAAAGCTTATCGATCATTCGACGGGCGGGAAATCGAAACCATCTGAATTCAAGACTGAGGTTATGGGGGCCGCTGCAGGTGATTCAGCGAGCACTAAGATCGCGAATCGCGAGACCAGGCCTTTGAGTGCCTCCGATACGCAGAAAGCGCAGTCGAGGGGTAGTTTTGGGCTTTTGACGGCCATAGGCTTGATAACGCTTATCG
>JABDKD010000268.1 GCA_013003215.1 Pyrinomonadaceae bacterium | reverse complement strand
CTCTCGATGCGTTCGAGTATTTCTCAGTCGACTACCTCGTAAAGCCGATAGATGAAGAAAGGCTGAACACGGCCCTGGACAAACTCAGTCGAATGAACGGCCTCGCCACTCCCGTTATCAGCGGCCTCAACAAAAAACTCTCCGGCAATGATGGATATCCGATCTCCAGGATATATTCCCGCACCGGGTCAAAATTGAGGGTTTTGAGGCTTGAAGAAATCACGCACTTCTTCTCGGAGGATAAGGTGTCATTTGCGGCCACGATTGACGGCTCAAATCACCCGGTCGAGGAGTCTTTGAGCTCACTTGAAAAGGTTTTGAACCCATCTCAGTTTTTTCGAATTCATCGATCCTCGATCGTGAACCTGGATCTTGTAAGCGAGGTCCAGGGTCGTTTTTCGGGAGGGATAAAGGTCTTGCTGGAAGACGTTCACGGAACGAGGCTCGCTGTCGCACGGAGCCGCGTCAAACAGCTGAAGGAAAGACTCGTATGAAGTTGTTTGCCATCTTCGTTTTGGCACTGTTCGTCGCCGCATGCGGAGACAGCGAGCCGTTATCCTCTGAGACCGACACGGTGCCCGGCCCTGATCAGAAAGTGGCAAAGTCGTTTGCTTACCCGGTTGGGAAAAAGCCGTTCGTCACCTCCGAAAGGGACTCCGGGGATCAATGGTATAACGCCCAGGACTTTGGCGAGAACAACCATTTGGGAGAAGACTGGAATAAGAATTCGGGCGGGAACACCGATTGCGGTGAGCCTGTCTATGCAAGTGCGGACGGAGTGATCACCTATGCGGAACACGCGGGCAGCGGTTGGGGAAACGTGATCATTATCGAACATCTTTTGGAAGACGGCTCAAAGGTCCAGACGCTCTACGGACACCTGAAAACGATTCTCAGGAAAGAGGGCCAGGTTACCAGGAGAAAGAAGATCGGAACGATTGGTGACGCCGACGGTAAATACCTGTGTCACTTGCACTTCGAGCTTCGGGATGACTCGAACTTGATGTGGGACAAGGTATTTATCGGTTACAGCCCGATACGAAAAGGGTGGCTCGATCCGTCAGAATTCATCGATGAAAACAGGTAGAAGCAATCAGGAAAGTGCCTGAGAGATCGCTGTTAGAAGCGCAAACACTCCGAATATCGAAAAGATCACAAAAACAAAATTGAAGATCGAAATCCCGACCCCATAGATCCAAGATAGTTGTTCCTTAGTAATTCCAAACATACGGCCTGCATCGATCTTCCTGCGAACATGAGAAGGGGGGTCAAAACGAGGAGTACCAATACAAAGACGATCGAAAGCAATGAGATCCAAAATGCGCCTCCCAAAGTAGCCCCAAAAAACAAGACAGCGGTTCCCATCAGTATTGCTCCAAATCCGCACATTACGACTACGCCCAAAACGTTAGAGACAATTACATACCCTGTCGCCCCTTTTTCGCCCAGCTTCTTCTGCCATCTAAGAAGTATTGTCTCAGCCACTGATGACACCACGAGGGCACCAAACCCGATTGCAAAATCAATAGAAAAAACCTGGTTTCTTCGCTCATATGCCCTGCTCTTTACCTAAACGCCGGATTCCAATTGCACCAACAAATGCGACAAGCTTACGTTCATCCAACACACCGTCAGTTCGGACTCCGGAACAAAGGTCAACTCCAAAGGGATTTACGCTTACGACGGCTCCCGCTACGTTATCCGGACTCAGTCCACCCGCCAAGAATACGGGTTTTGCACAAGCCTCAACGATTTTCCTGCTCAAGCCCCAGTTGTGTGTTCGCCCCGTGCCTCCGAGTTCTTTTACTTCGAGGTTCGCATTGCCGGAGTCAAGGAGTACTACATCAGCAGTCTCTGATGCCAAAAGGGCTTCCTCTACGCTCGATTCATCAACCACATGAACGACCTGCACGACCGTTACATCCGGGAGCTCATTCTTGATCTCCCGGTGTGTGCCGCTCGTTAACTGGTCAACGATCTGGATTGCAGTCGTTCTGACCTTACTATGGTGAGCGACGATCTGTTCCGCGTCCGTCTCGCTGGTGAGGAGAAATGTCTCGACCCCATCAACGGAAGCCGCAATTTCAGCGATCAGTTCCTCACTGATAACACCGGGCCCCGAAGGCATATGCCCCACGAGCCCAATCGCATCCGCACCATGCGCAATGGCCATTCGCGCTTCTTCAATTGATGAAATGCAGCAGATTTTGACTTTTGGAACCATCGGTTCTTAACAGGGATGAAAAGGATTGAAGGAGATTGATGATTGATGATTGAGAATTGAAGATTTGAAGAACGAAAATAGTAATTCGGTCTGCCTCTTTTACAAGACGATGCTCTGGCAGTATTCCTCAGTTCTGAGTTCTAAGATCTGGGTTCTCAGTTCTCAGTTCTTAGTTCTTAGGTCTTAGTTCTTAGTTCTCAAAATTCAATCATCAATCTTCAAACCTCAATCCCCTCAATCCCCTTCATCCCTGTTCACTTTTGATCACTTCTTCAATTACCTCAGTAAATTCCCAGAAGCCCTGCTTACCCTTGACCCATTCCGCGGACATTACCGCGCCGGCGGCAAAACCCTCGCGCGAGCGCGCTGTGTGCTCAAGAAGCACCTGGTCTGCGGTTCCATCAAAACCCACCCGATGAGTCCCGGGGATATTGCCGGCACGGGTCGATGAAACAGAGAATTCATCCTTGTAACTTTCTGAAACTAAGTCTTTTAGCTTGAGTGCGGTCCCGGATGGGGCATCGAGTTTTCGCGAATGATGTTGTTCTTCAATGAAAACCTCATAGTCATCAAATTTCGAGAACAGCTCAGATGCCTTGCGGGCGACATGATAGAAAAGGTTCACCCCGATCGAGAAATTTGCACCGTAGACAAACCCGCCTTCATGCTCTGAGACAAGAGCTTTCATCTCATCGAGTTTTTCGTTCCAGCCCGTGGTTCCTTCCACAAGTGGAACCCCGGCTTTCATACACGCTTCAATATTTCGCTCGACTGCGTTCGGAACTGAGAACTCAATCGCCGCATCCGCGCCCTCCAGTTTCAGAGCGAGTTCATCCGATGAAAGCTCGGCCTCGGGCTCGTCTACCTTTATGGAGATCTCGTGACCCCGTTCGACGGCGATCGATTCAATCAGCCGCCCCATCACGCCGTATCCGATAAGTGCAATCTTCATATCAGTCCTGTATTCAACCACATAGGATCATAGGCACATAGTTTCTCAAACATGATTTCCCGTTCGCTCAAGGTCTTCCCGTTGGTAATTGCCGATATTTCTTGTTGACGAGTGTCTTCTGTCCTGCTTTATATATGTTGTTGCAATTGAAGTTAATGAGCAATCCCTTAGCGATTTTGAGTAGCCGCATATACGTAAGTAATTGGGCATCCAACACAGGCATCATTTGGCGCACTGCTTTGAGCTCCACTGCCAAGGCCCCTTCGACTAACATATCGCACCTCAGGTCTGCATCGAGTTTTACCCCTTTAAACTCTACAGGGACCGACATCTCCGTTTGAAAGCTCAAGCCCCTAAGCGACAATTCGTGTTCCATGCATCGATGATATACGGATTCTATTAGGCCGGGACCGACTGCCTTGTGAGCTTCAATCGCTGCGCCGATAACCTCGTAGGACAACTCGTCCAGGTACTTCTTTGTCAACATTATTCTTCCTCCATGATTTGGGTGAGTAAGGAAGTTTAGGCAAATCGGAGAGCTCAAGATCCCGCAATCCCTTTTACAGTTTCGCTTGCATGCTCCGATGAAAACTTCGAGGCGATCAAAGCAACAAGAAACAACAAGCCTTCAAATCATAGCGGACTCAGAACGAATCTCAAACAAACTAATGATTCTATGATTCTATGTGTTTAAGAATCGCGAGAAAGAAGATCTCTTGCTAGGTCGACATACAGGTCAACTGCCTTTTCGAGGTCCTTTTTCAGTACAAACTCATGGGAAGTATGTGCGTCAAGGATCGAACCCGGGCCGAGCAAAAGCGGCATTCCCCAGTTCGGCAGATTCGGGATATCTGTAGTAAATCTCACGACCTTGTGTCTAAATCCGTCCACGGCAAGCATCTTCACCGGAAGGCTTAGCGACATCGTCTCAAGTTCCGCGCGGCCGGCAATCGCTTTCTCAAGTGCTCCAAGAACCGGCTCCAGCTCAGCTACCATTCGTATATGAAGTCCCGCCTCAGCCGACGGCGCCACCACGTTTGTCGCAAGCCCGCCATTCAATGTACCGACGTTCAACGTCGTCTCTCCAAAAAATTCATCCGTTGGAAGCTCCGCCTTGAGAACATCGGACAAAACCTCAACTAGTTTGGTTGTAGCTGATTCCCCCATTTCGGGGTAGGCCGAATGTGCCGCCTTCCCTTGTGTTTTCAATAGCATGCGAAGCGAGCCCTTGGACCCGATCCCGAGATCATTGTCAGTCGGTTCACCGTTTATGAGGTACTTGCACTTAGCTGCTACAGGGTGATCGTTTGCGGCCTTCGCACCAAGGCAGGACTCTTCCTCATCAACCGTAAAAAGAAACCCGATCCGGTCTTCACCTTCAGCCCGCAATCTTTCAGCGGCGGTAATCTGTGCGGCGATAATTCCTTTCGCGTCACACGAACCGCGGCCATAGATCTTTTCGTCGTCTTCCGTCGGAGGAATAAACGGCGGAACAGTGTCCATATGGGTTGAGAAGAATACTGCGGCATCCTCCGATGCTGTCGCAATGACATTCCGCCGTCCATCGACCACCTCCTGCATCTCGACGTCGTAACCCAGTCCTTCAAGAAACCCGCAAAGAAACGTCCCGACGTCATGTTCGTCGCCGGAAACAGACGGGATTCTCATCAACTCGGTTGTAAGTTCAAATAAGTTCATAAGTACAGAGTTACTCTTTTAGGCGTGATCTCCGGTTTCTTAACGTTTACAGCACCCTTCATTACAGGTTTCATGTAAATTGCCGCTAGCTTACAAGAATCTTTTAAATTGCCACTAGCTTCAGCTAGTGGAACTCGATCAAAACACATCGTCAGGGGCTTAAGCCCCGAATCATTGATACCCGACGGGGTCCCCGACCTGAAGGTCGCGGCAATTTAACTACAACGCAGCTACGGACTCTCCAACCGTTTTCCAAATTTCAGGAATCACGCCTCAAGGCGTGACTCTTTACAACCGTCCACTAATCAAAAAACTCCCCGTGCAATTTCCTAATCACTCCTTTGACCTCATCTTCACTGACGACAAAAGTCAGGTTCACGCTTGAGGCGCCATGTGAGATCAACGAAATATTCGTTTCCTTTATCGTCGAAAACACTTTTGATGCTAATCCCGAGGATTCTCTAAGACCTTCACCGACAATACAAATAACAGCATTTCCGTGCTCCACCTCAACATCGCCGAGACGTTCAAGTTCAGTTACTACTTTCTCCAATTGATCCGTGTTGTCGAGGGTCAAGGCAACCGAAACTTCCGATGTTGAAATCACATCTATAACAGTTCGAAAGCGCTCAAATATCTGGAAGAGTGCCGACATGAAACCGTAGGAGCCAAGCATCCTCGCAGACGAAATGCGCAGGATCGTAATTCCTGTTTTGTGAGCGATTGATTTTATTCTATTCGCCGAAAGCCCGCTCTCGTTGAGAACCATCGTCCCGCGCTCGGCAGGCTCGCGAGAATTGCAGACCCTGACCGGGATCGAGTGATCGACGGCAGGTTGTATGGTCTTTGGGTGCAACACTTTAGCACCAAAATATGCAAGCTCCGCAGCTTCATCGTAAGAAAGGGTTTCGACAGTTCTCGCCTCACTGCAAATTCTCGGATCGCATGTAAGCACACCGGTCACATCGGTCCAGATCTGGATCTCAGCACACCCAAGGGCCGCTCCCAGAAGCGCGGCTGTGTAATCCGACCCACCACGGCCCAGCGTCGTAGTCTCTCCGGCGCGATTTGATGCAATGAATCCGCCCATGACCGGGACTTCTCCGTTTTCCAGTAGAGATTCGAGTTCGAGCTTGATAAGTTCTTCAGTTTCTTCCCAGACGGGTTTCGCAGATCCGTACTCGTCATCAGTCAGAATCAGCCGGCGGGCGTCAATCTGACGGGCGTTTAGCCCCTCCGACTTACAAATCTCCGCAAGGAGTCTTGACGAGAGCTGTTCCCCGTAGGAGACAACCGCGTCTCGTAGCATTTGCAGCGGAAGTGACCTGCGCTCGACCCGCATCAGTAGGCCGGAGAGCTCCTCCTTCGCCAGATCTAATTCGGCCAGATATGCTTTCCGGCTCTTATCATTCAGGAGTTCTTCCGCGACCGCTTTGTGTCTATCGAAATGCTCCCCAAGCGAAGTAAACCCGGAAACTGCATCACCTTTCTTCGCAACATCAAATGCGTCGAGCAGAGCATCGGTAACTCTCGCCATTGCCGAGGTCACGACAACGGGCGCCTCGCCGCCCTGTGTCGCCACAATTCGGGCAACACGCTGAAAGGCCTCCGCGTCTTTGACGGAGGTCCCTCCAAACTTCATTACTATTGGTTTTGCGCTCATCTATTACCGGCTACGCTCCCGCGGTTGTGATTTCGCCGGAATCAAGGCGGCCGAAAGTCTTGTAAGAAAGTAACTCGACATCGGGTGTGTAATAACCTTCTTTAACCGGTTCATCACCGAACAGGTCCGTACTCAGATACTTCTTATTGCTGTCACAAAATACTGTTACGACGATCGCATCGGCCCCCAGCTCTTCGATTACCTTGAGTGCACCGATGAAATTCGCGCCGGATGAAATCCCGACCGCGAGCCCCAGGTCGCAGGCAAGTTTCTGGGCCATCAATATCGCGTCTCCGTCAGACACATCGACCACATCATCGAGCTTATTCAGATCCACAATCTCCGGGATGAACTCGTCGGAAACGCCCTGTATCCGGTGGCTTCCCACCTTGTGTCCGGTACGGAGCGTCGGAGATTCAGCGGGTTCCAATGGATGGAGCTTTATCGTCGGCTTTGTTTGTTTTAGAAACTTCCCGGTGCCCATGATGGTCCCACCGGTTCCCACACCGGCGATGAATGCGTCGGGCTCAAGAGCATGTTCCCTGAGCTGGTTCCATACTTCCGGTCCCGTAGTAAGATAATGTGCCTCGCAATTCGCTTCGTTCGAAAACTGGTGCGGCAAGAACACATCGTCTCTTCCGGACGCCAATTTGTCCGCCAACTCGATCGAACCGAGGAACCCGCCGTTTTCCTTTGAAACCAGGACGATGTCCGCTCCAAAGCTCTTGATCAACGCTATCCTTTCCCGGCTCATCCAGTCGGGCATGTGGATAACAACGTCGTGGCCAAAGGCTTTTCCAATCGCTGAAAATGAGATACCCGTGTTTCCGCTTGTCGCTTCGGCGATCAAATCGCCTTTCTTCAGGACCCCAGTCCGGTAACCTTCCTTGAGAATGTGCAGGGCCATTCGGTCCTTGATGCTTCCGGTCAAATTCATGTGTTCAGCTTTCGCGAAAATTCGCACCGGATTCCCGCGGAACCTGAAATCGACCTCCAGCAGAGGCGTGTTGCCGACCATTTGATCCAGAACGCTGGAGTTCATGTCTTCCGTCATAAGATCACCCGCAGAGCACCGCTCCCCCGTTGATATTGACGACTTCTCCTGTGATGTGCTGCGACCAATCAGAAAGCAGCCAGCAGATCGAAAGTGCGACGTCATCGGTCGACGCCATTCGCTTTAAAGGAATCGCTTCTATGACACTTCTCTTGTAAGCCTCGTTCTTAAATGCCGGACGGACCATAGCCGTTTCGATCCAGCCGGGCGCCACGCAGTTGACCCGTATCCTGGGCGCCAATTCGGTAGCGAGGCCCTTTGTAAAAGATATTTGCCCGCCTTTTGACGCGGCATAATTCGTATAGTTGGCTTCACCTCGTTGACCGGCGGTCGAAGAAACGAGCACAATTGCTGCCTTCTTCTCCTTCTTCATCGCCGGAACACAGCATTTCGACATCGCCCATGCCGACTTAAGATTCGTGTTCAAGACCTTATTCCAAGTCTCTTCGGACATTTCTTCGATCGGCGAACCGATCCAGACACCGGCGTTACAAACAAGAAGATCGACGCTTCCGAATTTATCCAACGTTTCTTTCACAATATTGGACGCATCCGACCACTTTGATACATCGCCCTGGACCGCAATCGCCTCAACGCCCTTTTCCTCGCAAAGTTTGACTACATTCTCCGCCTTTTCTTTGCTTTCGAGGTAATTGACAACAACGTTCGCGCCTCCCTCGGCGAGCCGCAATGCGGTCGCACGGCCTACTCCTCGCGAGGAACCGGTTACGATCGCGGTCTTCCCCTCAAAGAGATTCCGCGGAAGCTCAATATAATCTGTGGACATTGGGCACTATTCTAGGGAATTTTGAGGCAATGGACAATGGACAAGTGACAATGGACAATTTCGAAAATCCTCATTGAAGGTTTTGCCTCCGACGCAAAGGCCGCTAAGGCCGCAAAGGCGACAAAAAGGTGCATTATGAAGCTGAACCCTTTTTGCAGTATTGACAGATCTGAACTGAAATCTAACAAAGCTTTGACCTTTCATGACTCTAGAATCATCTTCTTAGCGAGGTTACCTGCACGCACTGCTGATCCGAATGAAAAAAGGGCGCTCACCGCAAACGAAGAGTTTCGAGCTATCTTAAGTCTTAATCGGATTCCCAAAGTTGCGTGATACCGCCAAAAACATAGAGGATCTTAGCGCCCTTCGCGTGCTTCGCGCCCTTTGCGAAAAAAAGGAAAGATGCGGGGGGGCGGGAACGAATTGTCCATTGTCCATTGTCCATTTTTCATTAGCTACAATTGTCCATTGTCCATTCACCAATGTGCTGATATAAATTGAGTTATGACCGAACAAAACCCCTTCGAGAACCAATCAGTGGCCTGGAACCCGACCGCGGAAGTTATTGAACATGCACAGCTTACGCGTTTCATGAAGCTGGTTGGCGTCGAAACTTTCGATGAGCTTATGGACTATTCGACTAAAAACGTCGAGCGATTCACAAATGATGTCCTCCAGTTTCTCGATATTGAGTTTGATCCGCCTTTTGAGAAACTCCTTGACACCTCCGATGGCATTGAGTGGTCCAAGTGGTGTATCGGAGCGGGATTAAATATCACGGAGATGTGCCTCGACCGTTGGCAAACCGACGAAATGAAGGATAAGGCCGCAGTCATCTGGGAAGGTGAAGACGGAACCAGCATTGTCATTTCATTTGAAGAACTCCTCAAAAACGTCAAAGCCTGTTCTGCGGGCCTAAGGGCGAACGGAATCGGAAAGGGCGATGCGGTTGGGATCCACCTGCCGATGGTAATTGAAACCGTGGTCGCGATGCTGGCGATTAACAGGATTGGCGCGATCGCGGTTCCCGTGTTCAGCGGTTACGGCGTTGACGCCATCGCTTCGCGCCTGAACGCGGTTAATGCAAAAGCGTTTTTCACCTGTGACGGATTCGCACGTAGAGGCAAACCGATAAATGCTTTCAAGACGGCCTTCGAAGCTGTCGAGGAGAGTCCGTCGGTAGAGAAGGTGTTTATCGTGAATGTTCTGGAAGACGAACCGACGTTTGACAGTCCGGATCAGCGTTTTATGCATTACGACAAGATGATCGACTTGTTCGGCAAGAAACGAGTTGAAGACCAGTATGCCGAAAAAACCTCTGCAAATGATCCCGCGATCATTCTCTACACATCCGGCACAACGGGAAAACCAAAAGGAATTGCTCATGTTCATTGCGGCTTCCCTATAAAAGCGGCTCAGGATATGGCTTTCGGCACGGATGTCGGATGCGGCACACGGATCTCCTGGGTGACGGATATCGGCTGGATGATGGGTCCGTGGCTTATCTACGGCGCGCTTATAAACGGAGCGACGATGGTGCTTTACGACGGTTCGCCTGATTTCCCGGGACCGGACCGGATGTGGGAATTCTGTGCAAAACACGAGGTCGAAATCCTCGGCATCTCCCCCACCCTTGTTCGACTGCTTGCTACAAAGGGCGACGAACTTCCGAAGAAACACGATCTATCAAAGCTTCGCGCTTTTGCTTCGACAGGAGAACCCTGGAATCCGGCCCCATGGTGGTGGCTTTTTGAAAAGGTCGGTGATTCAAAACTGCCTATCATCAATTACTCCGGAGGAACTGAGATCTCGGGGGGCATCCTGATGGGAAATCCGCTGCTGCCGCAAAAGCCGGGTTCCTTTCCGGCACCCTGTCCCGGAATGGCAGTCGATATTCTAGATGAGAACGGAGATTCGGTCCCCGACGGGACTGTCGGTGAGTTGGTCATACGCGACACGTGGATCGGAATGGCGCGAGGGTTTTGGGAAGAACCGGAAAGATATCTCAAGACTTATTGGGACAAGTTCGAGGGCATTTGGGTCCATGGCGATTTCGCCATGAAGGACGCAGAAGGCCATTGGTACATACTCGGCCGTTCGGACGACACTTTGAAAGTCGCCGGAAAACGGGTCGGCCCGGCGGAGGTCGAGAGCCTTCTTGTTGCCGACGAACGTGTAACTGAAGCCGCGGTTATCGGAATCCCTCATGAAATTAAGGGAACGGCGATGGTCGCTTTTGTGGTGCTCGCGGAGGACAGTTCAGAGTTTAGAGATCAGAGTTTAGAGAGCTCAGACCTCAGCACTCAGGCCTCAGGCCTCGAGACTGACCTCCGGTCGGTCGTCGCCGCCGATATGGGCAAACCGCTTACCCCTTCTAGAATTCACTTTGTCTCGAAGCTACCAAAGACGAGAAACGCAAAGGTAATGAGACGTGTTATCAGATCGGCGTATTTGGGCGACGACCCGGGCGATCTTTCGGCGCTTGAAGACCCAAGTGCCGTAAAAGAAATCGCGACTTGTCGGGTGCAACGCGACAGTATTTAGACTCGAAAAAGAACAGTTGGCCGCGGATGAACGCGGATGAAACGGATGGGAATACCAGTAGAGACTGACCAGTTTTCAGCGATCGTGTGTATTTAATAAAAGTTTCAAAGACCACTTTGTTTATGCCAATTGTTGTGGAAAAAGTCTTGATCGGAAAACATTTACATTCCGGATCCGCTATATCCGCGTTAATCTGCGGCTAATCCCTTCTTCTCTTACCAACCGCAGAGAGCGCGGGGAACGCAAAGGATTCGGTTGTTGAAGGTTATGGAGGTTTTAGATCCTACATTGAGATGATTATAAGCGGGATCGATTAGTTGCACCTGCGCCATTTCCAATCATTACTCTGCGGTCTTTGCGTCCTCTGCAGTGAGATACTTGCGGAATCGCGGGATCCAGCACCTGACAGAGTCTCGGTAATGAACGAACTCGTCTCCGAATCTCTTCTCGAGATCCTCTTCCTCTAAAGGCCTGAATATCAACTGCCAGATCAGAGAGCCCATGAGGGCATAGATCAAAACCAGGGGAGACCCCCACATCAATGCCACTGTAATTCCCTGGCCGATACCGGAAACTGCCATCGGGTTACGAACATACGCGTAAGGTCCTTCTACAACGAAATTCGACGCATGATCCATAGGGAGCGGAGTTCCCTCGCCAAATTTTGACATCACGATTGCCGACCAAACGCCGGGAATACTTGCAAGTACAAACAGGACAACAGATACCGGGATCTGGAATGGAAACTCGAACTGTGAGATCCCGATCCGGCGTTCCGCCCAGACGATCAGATAAGGAAACACCACAAGTATCAACGACCATACAACGACAATCTGGCTGAACGTCTTGAATAAAATCCAGCCCGTTGAGGCCTCTGCTGACTTCCGGAACATCCGGTCGCCAATTGAAGAAACCCCGATGGCGAATACGCCGCTCCAGAGGGTCGCCGGAGCCATGAATACCACACCGAGCCAGCCAGAGTCATTCATCAACGCGTACGAAAACGTATACATCGTCGCGTAGGTCACGAGTCCCGTCACAAACCAGGCGACGATCGCCTTGTACTGGTGTTCCACGAACGACAATACCCCCGCAGCGATAGATCCGAACGCAAGAAAAACGATGTCCGGGAGCCAAAAGGAAAGGAGCACGGTGTCATCCGACCCCATTCTGAAGAGCTCTCGCGATTCAGGCCACACGAACAATAGTCCCCACCAGAGAAGAACACCGAATCCCTGGAGCAAGTAGTAAATTGACGCGGACGTGTTGATATTCATGTTTTGTGGCTTCCGAAAATATTGGTTGCCGAACAAATATCTACTATAGTTGGGGCTTCCCGCCATTAAAAATCAGGGTTCGATTTAATTCACAAAGGAGTGAAAAATGGATGACAAATGGATGCTAAACGGAAGGGCCTTCGTGAATTGCAATTGCGCTTTTGGCTGCCCCTGCCAGTTCAATTCTAAGACTACTTATGGAAACTGCGAAGCGATCAGTTGCTATTTGATCGATGAAGGACATTTCAACGATGTCGATTTAGCAGGCACCAAGTTTGCCCTGATCTTGCATTGGCCGGGCGAGGTCGCCGAGGGCAACGGCCAGGAACAACTGATCGTCGATGACGGCGCCACTCCGGAGCAATTTGAGGCGATCCGCAAGATATCGCATGGAGAATCCACGAGCCCGGGAGCGACCCACTTCTTCGTGTATAACAGCACCATGGCGACGGTCCATGAGCCTCTAAGTGCTCCTATCGACATGGAAGTCGATATCGACGCTCGAAAGGCGCATTGTAAGATCGAAGGCGTGGTCGAAGCGGCGGGTTCTCCATTAATCAATCCGTTTGACGGAAATGAGAAAAGGGCGGCGATCACGCTGCCGGGCGGTTTTGAATACACCTACGCCGAGATGGGTGTCGGAAACTCTAAGGTCACATCTGCGATCGAACTCAATCTTGAAAACAGCTACGGCCAGTTCAACAAGATCCGTATGAACCAGGACGGTGTCATCCGTTGACTTCCGATACCCCATCGCGAAATCGGGGAATTCTCCACCGCGATTCGATTGCGATCCTGGTCGCACTCGGCGGGATAACGCTGCTTGCATGGGCATACCTCATCAGAATGGCCAACTCGATGTCGGGCATGAAGCCGATGATGATCTCAGATTGGACCCCGGGTTACTTTCTGATGATGTTTGTCATGTGGGTGATCATGATGATCGGTATGATGGTCCCGACCGTGGCTCCGACTGTTCTAATCTACGCCGCGATTGCGAGAAAGGCTGCTAATCAAGGAACACCCGTGGCTCCAACCTCAGCATTCGTAGCAGGTTACATAGCTATGTGGACTGTGTTCAGCCTGCTTGCGACCGTTGCACAATTCGGACTGGATAAGGCCGCGCTCCTGTCACCGATGATGGTCTCGAAGAGTCCTGTCCTTGGTGCTGTCTTGCTGGTTTCGGCGGGTGTGTATCAATTTCTGCCATTGAAAAACAGCTGTCTTAAGAACTGTCGATCCCCAGTCGAATTCATCTCAACCTACTGGAAGAATGGAGTCGGTGGTGCTTTCCGAATGGGGCTCCATCATGGGGTCTACTGCCTGGGCTGCTGCTGGGTCCTTATGCTCTTGCTATTTGTAGGCGGAGTCATGAACCTGCTTTGGATCGCGATCATTACTGCATTTGTTTTGCTTGAGAAGGTGCTTCCCATGGGTGACCGAGGCGGAAAGGTGTTTGGCGCACTGATGATAGCCGTTGGAGTGCTGTTCGCGATTCGAGCCTGGTGATATTACTTATCCAACAGTTCCTTTACATTTGTGTCGATCAGCTCCAAATGCGGATTCAGGATGAGATCCGCTTCGACCGAAAAACCGTCGCACTTCGCACGGGAATATCCATGCTTTGTTTCAAACAGTGAAACGTCAAAACCGTTACGACTGGCGTAGGTTTCGATTAGGCCCTCCAGATCCCCGTATCCGGAGTGGTAGAAGATCTCAACCGAATAGACGCGTCCTTGGTAGAACCTGACCCAAAATGCCTTAGCGCCCGATATCGGTCCTTTCGCCTTTCCCTGCTTGAAACGAAAGTAGTTCGTCCGCCGTTCGCCCTTCGATTTCAGCTTTGGTTTTCCGCCAAGCGCCGCATTTGCCTGATCGACGGTCATTCCGAGCCTGATATTCGCAAGTGAAGGAGAATCAGGCAGTTGCAGCTTACACTCTGCATAAACTGTACCCGCGAAAAACACGAAAAACGCAAAAATTGTTGATAGAAATCGCACTTTGGTGAATGATACAGGTTGTGCCGTTCAAAGTTAATACCATAATTTCGACGTTGCTGTTTCGAACCTTGTCGGGTGTTGCTCTTTTGCTCGTCGCGATTGTATTTACTGGTCAATTCGCGCATGCCCAAAATTCTTCATCGGATGATTCGCTTTTTAGAATCGAGTTCGAGAAGGAGAGATTGCTGCGCCCCTGTGGTCCTGGCTGCGCCCCTCGCGAAGCTTCAAACGAATGTAGCGACGCGCCCAACCTCAAAACGGCCCTTAAGTTGATTCCGAACCAACCGAGCTTCGAAATGGACGATGTTTGGTTTGAGTATCTTCCGGATCATGGTGAGATTTTAGAAGTCGAGGCCAAAGCGACTTGGTCGCTTTGGCGGCAACCGGTTGGAATGTACTGGCTCAAGGTCAAAATCAATCGCGGGTTCGAGACCCTTGATGTCGTAAGTAAGTCGCTTGAAATTTCCGAATGCGACTGTGATTGTGTCGTTGACTGCGCGGGTATAACCGTTGAAGCGAAATACCCCGAGGTCCAAAAAGACGATGTCGCAGTCTTTCGAATTGTCCAACGGGAGATCTTTTCTTCTTCCGACAAGATCGAATGGGCTGTTGAGAATGGTGAAATCGTCAGCGGCTCTGGCAGAAGAATTCTCAAGGTCCGCGCGACGGGGCCGCCAGGAAGTCAGCTAAGAGTGATGGCTGTTTTAACAAAGGACGCTGCAGAATGCCGCAGCGAATCCGAATTGACGCTTCCGATCATCGAGAGGATCGAAAAGTAAACTTTCTCAATGAAGCTACTAAGCGATCGAAGCCTGGAATCCGCCTGTACACGTCTGGCTTCCAAGAATCCGGATTTTAGAGTTGTAATCAATGTACACGGCACCCCGCCGCTTTGGGACAAACCCGAATCTTTCGCTTCCCTGATCGATATCATTCTCGGCCAGCAGGTTTCGCTCGCATCGGCGAAAGCATGCTTTGACAAGCTCGAAGCGATGATCGGAAACATCACTCCTGACAACTATTTAGAGCTTTCAGACAAGGATCTGCGTTCGATCGGGTTTAGCAGGCAAAAAACTTCCTATGGTCGGAATGTAGCTCGGGCTATCAATGACGGTTCGCTGGATCTGAGAGGATTGCGAAAGCTGGAAGATACAGAGGTAAGAATCGAGCTCGAGAAAATAAAGGGTATTGGGCGCTGGACGTCGGACATTTATCTTCTGATGGCGATGCTTCGTCCCGACGTTATTCCTAAGGGAGACCTTGCGCTGCACATAGCGTGGCAGAAACTCGCGGGGCTCGATGAACGACCCAACGCGGATGAGTTTTTGGAGACTGCCGAGGACTGGAAGCCGTATCGTTCGGTCGCCGCGCGGTTGCTGTGGCATTTCTACCTTTCTGAGATTAGGCCGCTGAAAGCTGAGGAAGAGGAGATCTAGCCGCGGATTGCCGCTGATGGGAACGGATTTTCGCGGATCAAAGAAATACTTGAGTTTACGTCGTTTTCAATCAGCCTTAAATGCTATGAATCTTGAATACCTCGTGACACCGAGATTCTCTTTTTCGTAACCAGTTTCTATTCAGCAAACAGTCACAGTCCGAATCGGTGCATATCCGTTAATTCTGTTCTTCCGAGACCCGTTTGTCTCAGCAACTAGTAATAATCCTGATCGGCGAAAATCCGTTCTCATCCGTGTTAATCGGCGGCAAATCGTTTCATACAGGTCGCTGACGCTCCCTGTACTGAATTCCTTGTTTCAGTTTAGAATCCATTCATGCTCACCAATACATTCATCGCAGGTGAATGGTTTATCGTACTTTTCGCCGGGTTCTTCATCTTCGTATTCCCGCTGATCATAGGTGGGGTGATCTTCTACACCCTTCGAAAAAACAAACTAAACCGGGCCGCCTGGCAGCAGCTTGCGGGCGAGATCAAGTTTCACATGCCCAATCCCAAGAAGCTGGAGATGCTCGGCAACTATAACGGCATTGATACACGGGTGGCGGTCGGGATGCGCACCAGCGGGGCCGGCGAGGACCGCCATACAGAGTACTTCACATATTGCAGATCTACTTTCCCGAAGCCCTTGAGATTCGCACTTCAGATCTCGGCACCAAAAGGTGTTTTGTCAGCCATTCTAAAAGGCAAGGGGACGCCACTCGGGCACGGAAACTTCGATAACAGATTTGGGGTGAGGTGCTACGACCAGAAAGTTCTGAAGCGTCTACTGCTTTCCGATTTCCCTTCGAATAAAACGGGGAATCTGATGGGCGACCTGATGCTTGCCTCAGAAGACTACGACACCATAACCCTCAATGATCAAACGGTTTACATTGAGACGGGCGGCCATATTCGCGATCACGATGAACTGAAGCACCTCCTGATGACGACCAACCGTTTGGCAAAACGTTTCGCCGACGCCCGAAAGAAGTTTCCGCTCGAGAAGTGGGAAAAGCAACTCGCGGCAAACTGGACTGCCTTTGCAAAACACCATTCCCTCAGTGTCGATCCGAATGAGTTTGTTTTGGAAGGAACCTACAACGGTTTCCCAATGAAAGCATGCATCCATTCATCGCCCGGTAGATGGAAGACAACCATCGATCTCAAATATCCCGAAAAGCTTATGGTTGGTTTTCAGATCTATCCCGAAGGAGCATTCCATGGCGCGGTCAAGCTATTCGGATTCCAGGACATCAAGGCCGGACATGAGGATTTCGACCGGGCGTTCATCGTAAAGGCAAAGAACCAGCAGGTCGCAAAAGCTAAGATGACGCCGGAGTTCTGCGGGCAGATGCTTGGGCTGAAAAGAAACAGCGCGTCGATAGAACTTGACGATGAACATCTGAAGTTAACGGTAAATCACGTCTTGGGGGATACGAAGAAGCTAACCCATTTCATCAATGCTATGGGAAGCGCGATGAGCAAACTGCGGTAGCCCGCAGAGTTCCAAGTTTCAAGTTTCAAGTTTCAAGTTTCAAGTTTTCCGATCCGATATTTCGAAAGGGCTTCTCTAATAAAAACGGGGAACTTGAATCCAGGAACCTGGAACCTGGAACTTGAAACTTTGAACTCACTGGGGCCCAAGGGTCCTCGATTTGACCGGCGACGAAAGTACAATAGCAGTGGTTGTAATTCCATAAGGCGTCAACTTGTCGATGATCTCCTGCAAATGCTCGACTGACGCTACGGCGACCTTCATGATGAACGAATCGCCCCCGGTGCCGCGATGGCATTCAAGCACTTCCTTCGCCTCTTCAACAACCTTTATGATCCGGGAGTAATCTACACCGGTGATACTCATGCGGATAAATGCAGTAACTGGCAAACCGACTTTCGTCGGATCGATCTCAACCCGGTAGCCGGTAATGATCTCTGCATCTTCGAGTTTGCGAACACGCTCGATCACTGCGGGAGTAGTCAACCCAACTCTCCTTCCAAGTTCTGCGTAACTGATCCTGGCATCTTGTTGTAGTTCTATCAGGATCTTCCAGTCGATTTCATCAATTCCAGTCGTGTGTTTCATCCTTGTTTTTTGTTAAACGAATCCGGACAATTGTCGATTTCGACGAATTTCGATCAATACTTCTTATAAAATAAAGTCAAATTTAGTTTACACTTAATAAAATAAAGCACTACGAGTCGAAAAACAATAAATCCCCATTCATTCTCACGCCTCAATGTCATAAAATACAGTCATAGTAGTATTTTCATCCTTTATACCTCGGAGAACATATGGTCACTGACACGTTACTGACTTCAAAGCCTGACTCAATCGCAAATTTTAGAATTGAAACCGAAGATCTTCCCGAGTTTGAGGATATGCCCTTTGAAGATATCGAAGAGCTTCCGCTGGAACACCCGGGGGCGAAAGACCCCGTTTATCGTGAGAGAAGAGACTATATTGCAGGTCTCGCGAAAAAGTTCCGCGAAACGGGAGTCATCACGGATGTCGACTATACCGAGGAAGAACAGAGTGTCTGGAGATTTGTTTCTGCAGAACTTGAGGAACTACATCAGCAAAAAGCCTCTCCGTTTTATCTTAAGGCAAAAAAGAACCTGGGAATCAGCAATGACAGGATTCCACAATTGACGGAGATGAATAAAAAACTTGGGGAAACAACGGGCTTCCGTTTGGCGCCGATCGAGGGGCTCGTAGACACGCGTGCTTTTTTGAGCTGGCTCTCTTGGAGAACAATGCTGTCGACCCAGTACATCCGCCACCATTCACGTCCGGGTTATACCCCGGAGCCGGATATCGTACACGAGGCGATGGGACACATTCCCATGTTTACCAACCAGGCGTTCGCGGACTACTCGCAAATGGTTGGTCACGCCGCCAGGCTTGCCACGGATGAGCAAATCGATCAGTTGGGCAGGCTTTACTGGTTTACGATCGAGTTCGGACTGGTAGAGGCGGAAGGTGACATCAAAGCCTATGGAGCGGGCCTCCTTTCTTCCTTCAAAGAAATGAAGCATGCATTCTCTGACGAGGTAGAGCGTCGGGAATTTAATCTTGAAGAGGTAATTAACCACGATTTTGACTATTCCCACATGCAGCCGATTCTCTATGTGGTCCCGACTTACGATTTTTTAAAAGAAGAAACCAGGCGATACATCGAAACGATGATGTAAAAGAATCCTGAGATCAGAACTTTCGTTTAATAAACATTTTTTTAGAGAGAATAGCTAATGACAGATCAAAACCCACTTGGACTAAAGAAGATACATCACATTGAATTTTATGTAGGAAACGCCAAACAAGCTGAGTTTTATTACCGGAACGCTTTTGGGTTTTCAAGGGTCGCTTATGCCGGGTTGGAAACCGGCCATAGGGAGATGACCTCGTACGTCATGTCGCAGAACAGGATCAAATTTGTTCTTTCGACACCGATGAATGAAAACAACTACGCGGCGGAGCACATACGTAAGCATGGAGACGGTGTTCGCGATATCGCATTTCTTGTTGAAGACGCCGATCACGCCTATAACGAGGCAATCAAAAGGGGCGCTGAGAGCGCGTCGGAACCAAGTGATCAAAAAGACAAACATGGTTCAGTAAGACACGCGGCGGTAAGAACTTACGGCGACACAATCCATTCTTTCATTTCCTATAACACAAATAACGGTCACAATTACTCAGGCCCATTCCTCCCCGGATTTGCCGAACAAGATGTCGAAGGTGACGAAGTAGGTGTGGTCTTGATCGACCACATTGTGGGTAACGTCGAACTCGGGAAAATGAACCATTGGTGTGACTATTATCGAGATGTGATGGGATTCGAACGCTATATTACGTTTGACGACAAAGACATCTCGACGGAATACTCCGCGCTCATGTCCATTGTTATGTCGGACGGCGGCCACAACATCAAGTTCCCGATCAACGAACCAGCGGAGGGTAAAGGCGGTAAGAGCCAGATTCAGGAATATATCGATTACTACAAATCGGCCGGTGTCCAGCACGTCGCGCTGCTTTGCAAAGATGTAATGTTTACGGTTCAGAAGCTCCAGGACAACGGCGTCGAATTCCTGCGCGTGCCCGATACTTACTACGAGGAACTTAATGACCGGGTCGGTCCGATAGATGAGGACATTGATGAATTGAAACGTCTCGGGATTCTTGTGGACCGCGATGACGAGGGCTACCTGCTTCAGATCTTTACAAAACCTGTCGAGGACCGTCCGACTGTCTTTTACGAGATTCTCCAGCGTAAGGGTTGTAAAGGGTTTGGAAAAGGAAATTTCAAGGCCCTGTTTGTATCGATCGAAGAAGAGCAGCGGCGGCGCGGAAATCTTTAACTTGATCATTTACAGGGATTAATAAGATTAATTTGATAGAAAGCGAACGGGTCTTTCGGTCGTTTTCATCCGTTTTATCCCATTCATCCCTGTTCAAATAGACCGAGGGTATCTATGTCAGATTACATGTCAGGGTTTGGCAATGAGTTTGCTACTGAAGCGGAAAAAGGCGCTTTGCCTGAAGGCCGCAATTCACCCCAAAAACCCCCGATGGGGCTTTACGCTGAACAGTTGAGCGGCACCGCTTTTACGGTTCCGCGTGCCCAGAACAAGCGAACGTGGATGTACCGGATTCGTCCTTCGGTGCTGCATGAGCCATTTGAACGTGTACCTCACGCATTACTGAGAACATCGCCGTTCGCCGATGTCGTAGTAACCCCCAACCAACTGCGCTGGAACGCGTTCCCAATTCCCGAAGAGCCGACTGATTTTGTCGAGGGTTTGATTACGGTTGCAGCGAATGGGGATTCGAATGGCCAGGCTGGAATCGCGATACATGTCTTTGCCGCCAGCAAGGATATGACAAACCGGTTCTTCTACAACGCCGATGGTGAAATGCTAGTTGTCGCGGAAACCGGTCGCGTTCGGTTCTCCACGGAAATGGGTTTAATTGACATCGAGCCGGGAGAGATCGCCGTAATCCCTCGCGGAGTAAAATTCACCGTGTCTTTGCCGGACGGGAATGCCCGCGGATACATCTGCGAAAATTACGGCTCGCTATTCAAACTACCGGATCTTGGGCCGATCGGGTCGAACGGACTCGCGAACCCGAGGGATTTTTTGACACCGGTGGCCGCATACGAAGAGCGGGAAGGAGAACTCGAACTCTTCGCGAAATTCGGGGGCGGCGTCTTTAAGGCTTCGATCGGGCATTCGCCGCTGGATGTGGTTGCATGGCACGGCAACTTCGCCCCTTACAAGTACGACTTGAGAAAGTTCAACACGATCGGATCGATCTCTTTTGATCATCCGGACCCATCGATCTTCACTGTTCTGACCTCCCCATCATCCGAGACAGGTGTTGCGAATTGCGACTTTGTAATTTTCCCCGACAGGTGGCTTGTTATGGAGGATACATTCAAGCCGCCGTGGTACCACCGCAACACGATGAGCGAATATATGGGCCTTGTATATGGTCAATATGATGCCAAGGAAGAAGGATTTGGGCAGGGCGGAGGTTCACTTCACAACCAGATGTCGGCCCACGGCCCTGATGCAGATGGATTTGAGAAAGCGACCAATGCGCCGGATGAACCGATGAAATTGTCGGATACTCTCGCATTTATGTTCGAATCACGCTACATCATCAACCCGACCCGGTTTGCGATGGAAAGCGATGCGCTTCAGACTGATTACCACAAATGTTGGAACGGGCTTAAAAAACAATTCCGAAAATGAGGTAGGGGTCCATCAGAATCTGTCAAACGATCCGGAAGGGCTCTCTTCGGAGAGTCTATTCTTGTCAATCGGGTGATTGTCCATTGGAGCCTTGTCCGTTTTCTTTTATGCCAATTTCTTAATCTTGTCCTTTTGGCTATTGTTCATTGCCTGATTGCCTACTAAACTATTGCGAATGGCCGTTGAGATAAAAGAATCGATAAAAGTGCTTCTGTCTGAGATTGTTGATTACGCCGGGCTGTTTCCTCCGGCGGGACTTTCGATGCCAGAGGCTGTGATCAACTACGCGACTTATAAGAACAGCAATTACTCCTGGATGCTGGGACGATTCGTTGTCCCCGTCGCGCGCCTGGAAGAATTTGTCGAAAGTGCGCGGGACTTTTTCAGCCGTGACCAGACGGGGGTCTGGAGACTCAGTGCTATCGGCGGCAATAATATCTTTGAGACGGTCCGCGAAGTTGAAGAATTCAATGCGAAGTTTGCCCCTGGGGCCATAATCGACATGCTCGAGGTAAAGGCTTCGAGTGTCGAAGAAATTGAGAAAATGGCTGACGCAATTCCTCCCAGCCTGGACACCTATTTTGAAATTCCGATCGGACCGCAGCTCGGAGAGTATGTTTCTGCATTGGCGTCAAAGAAGCGTCGCGCAAAGATCCGCACCGGTGGAATAACCCCGGAACTTTTTCCAAACAGTGCTGAGATCATTAGGTTCGTACGAACCTGCATGGCCGCAAACATTCCGTTCAAAGCAACTGCGGGTCTGCATCATCCGATCCGGTGCTTCAAGCCCCTGACCTATGAGCCAAATGCGCCCAAAGGGACGATGCACGGATTTTTAAATCTTTTCATGGCCACGGGATTTGCAAGAGACGGGTTCAAGCCAATGGTTCTGGAGGAAGTTCTTGAGGAGGAATTCGAGGAAGTGTTTGAGTTTGACGACAACGGGGCTTGTTGGCAAAAAGAACACTATCTAAGCCTTATCCTCCTTGAACAATTAAGACACAAAGGGGCTGTCTCATTCGGTTCCTGCTCGTTCGAAGAACCGATCGAAGATCTTCAAAAAATAGGCTTGCTCTGATCCGAATTCATTAACGAATTATGACTAACGAAACACATAACGAAGAATTGAAGAGTTGGGTAGAATCCGCAAACTCCTCAGACACTGATTTTCCAATTCAAAACCTGGCTGTCTGCAAATATCTGGATGCCGGTGAAAAACGTATCGGAATCGCGATAGGCGATTCAGTGCTGGACTTTGAAGCATTTTTTAATACTGCCCTGGCGAAAGGCGGAGAAAAGATCGACATGGCTTTGGCTGCCTCTTCGGATGTCCGAGCAGCGCTGCAAACGGCCCTTGGCGAATCAGCCAGCGATCAGGCCAAGAACCTGATTGGCGAACACTTGCTGCGCAAACAATCAACTCTCGAATACGTGAAGCCGTTTCATATTCACGACTACACGGATTTTTATTGTTCGATTTATCACGCGACTAATGTTGGAAGCATTTTTCGTCCGGACAATCCCTTGCTCCCGAATTACAGGTACGTACCAATTGGTTACCACGGGCGTTCGTCGTCGATCATCATGTCAGGCACCGACGTGGTGAGACCAAAGGGCCAGAACAGATCTGACACGGAGAACCCCCCGGTTTATATTCCGTCAAAAGCACTCGACTATGAGATGGAAGTGGGTTTTTTCGTAAAGGAAGGCAATGAGCTAGGAGATACGATTCCGCTGTCGAAAGCGGATGATCACATCTACGGACTTTGCCTTGTTAACGACTGGTCGGCGCGCGACATACAGGGT
>JABDKD010000260.1 GCA_013003215.1 Pyrinomonadaceae bacterium | reverse complement strand
GACAATTCGCAATCATTAACCGACTGCGCTGGCTTTCGGGTTATAGCGGTAAGCATCTGGCAGTCTGTCGGATTTCAGGCTTTGTAGCGAGAGAAAGTCCGGTTTTAGCCAAATTTTCTACGAATTTGAAGTGCATAGCGTACCTATTCGCTGAGAATTCGGAGGAAATTAGTCAAAATCCGGCTTTTTCGCAGCAAATTCCTGTGAGTCCGGCAGGCTGCTAATAGCCGGTTGTGATATAGCTCTCCAGCTGTTCGATCTGGAATTGTTGATCTTCGATGATCGTCTTGACAAGATCTCCAATCGAAAGAACCCCGATCACGTTTCCCTCTTCAACGACGGGAAGATGACGGCAACGCTTATCGGTCATAAGCGCCATGCATTCTTCTACAGTATGATCGGGTTTTGCGACCACGACTTCGGAAGTCATGATCTCTCGAACCGCAGTTTTACGCGAGGATTTGCCTCGAAGTACAACCTTTCGGGTGTAATCGCGTTCTGAGAAGACACCGTCGAGCGAGGTGCCGTTCATGACAAGTAGGGCGCCGATCTCCTTTTCAGCCATCAAGCCGATAGCATCCAAAACGGTCGATTCGGATTCCACAGAGTACACCTCGTTTCCCTTGGATTCGAGGATGTTTCTTGCTTTTTTCATAAGCGCCCTCCTTTTGCTTTTCAAAAAACCACGGTTTCCTGTGAGGTCTTGATCTTATTTCATCGAATCACCAAATTCAACAAGTTTTTTGTTTGCGGAAGCGGATCTCAACCAATCCGAATCTAGCACCCGATCATTTGTGAGTTTATTTAAATGGGCCTCGGCTGATTTCATTGCAAGAGGAATGAGGCCGGGATCAAGGCCGCGGTAGACTTTGTCAACGACTGTTTCAAGCGTTTTCGCTCCACCCGATACCGCATCCAGAATCTGTTTCTCACGTTCCAAACGATGAGTTATATATTCTTCGATCTTACCGATGGCATCAGCGACTGCAGAGCCGTGCGACCCTGCGAGCGAACGCAGCCCGGGAAGCCTTTTCATCTTTTCTAGGGAATCCAGATAGTCGCTCATATCTCCTTCCGGGGGAGCAATAACGACCGTTCCCTGGCCCACTACATTGTCACTGGAAAGCAGGAATCCGAATTCTTCGTCATAAAAACAGAGATGACCGCGCGCATGGCCTGGAGTGTGCAAAACAGAGAGATCGAAAGGATTGCCTAAATTGTCTTGCAACGAGTAAGAGTCCTCTACTTCTTGATCAAATACGACTTTATCTTCAAGGCTTTCGACCGTTTGGCGATGAGCAACGATCGGAACATCGAAGCCGAATCGTTCCAATAAATAGCTCTTAAGACTTGTTTCGCCACCAAAGTGATCCGGGTGAAGGTGCGAAACAATGATCGCCTCGCAGGAGTTTCCATCTTCAACAAGACTTCCGACGAACCGGTTCAGCTTCTTTTGCTCATCTTCAAAAGGTGAAGCGGCATCGATAACGACAAACCGGCGTCCGCCGGATATGTAACAGTTGGTGTGAGTCGCGGGTGGAAGGGTCTTCGTTCTTACCGGAAAACACTTCAATCGTGAATTGAGTTCGATAAAATGTGGACCGTTCTCATGATTAAATGCGTGCTCAGCACAAATCTCCGAAAACCGGGCCGTATCGATAACCGGCTTGTCTGCGTCTTCGAGTGCTCGAAGAGTATTCAGTACGGGCGGTGCCATGAGTACCTTGGATTCCGACCATTTTTCGATGGCATCTTCGGCAAGTGTAAATTCGATCTTTTCAAGTTCTGTGATCGCAGCATAGGGAACCTGTTTGTCCGGACACTTTGCTACGAAGAAGCTCGTTTCGAAGCGGACGGGTGAGAATTCAGGAGTCGTCCAAACACCGGCAAACTCAAAATCTGACGCATCGATCAAGAGGCCCCAGTATTCGAGAATTTCACTAAACGCGTTCCGCCCTGACTCGAGATCATCGTGAAGCAGCGGGAGCTGACCCTTCGTTAGCCTTTCCCCGTTACGCACCAGGAGAATGCCAACTTCTTCAAACGTTTCGCGGACAGCGCATGCGATCAGCCGCGCTGTTTCAGAATTAGGCGCGTTCTCGACACGGCAACGTTCATCGTCCTCATCCACTTTCCCGCCGGGGAAGCTATGAAAGCCGCCCAAAAACTTGAGCGCCGGATTCCGGCGTGCCCAAAGAATTTTCTTTCCATGGGCCTCCAGCACAATAAGCGCTGCCGCTTCTTTTGGAACGGCCGGTTTGAATTCCATTGCTTAAGGATACAAGGGAGATCGCGGGAAGGCGAGAAGAAGGGAAGGGGGGAAGGATAGAAGGAGGGAAGGAGAGAAGGATAGAAGGATAGAAGGATAGAGGGAGGGCAGGAGTGCAGGAAAGCGGGATAGCGAGATGGCGGGAAAGCGGGATCTGGCAATCAGAACCGTCGCCGGTAGGCGATGGCAATCAGTACCGTCGGCGTTAGCCGATGGCAATCAGTAACTTCGCCGGTAGGCAATGGCAATCAGTACCGTCGCCGATAGGCGATGGCAATCAGAACCGTCGCCGGTAGGCGATGGCGATCAGAACCGTCGCCGGTAGGCGATGGCGATCAGTACCGTCGGCGTTAGCCGATGGCAATCAGAACCGTCGCCGGTAGGCAATGGCGATCAGTACCGTCGGCGATAGGCAATGGCGATCAGAACCGTCGCCGGTAGGCAATGGCGATCAGTACCGTCGCCGATAGGCAATGGCGATCAGTACCGTCGGCGTTAGCCGATAGCCTTGTCAGTAAACGGGATGTGCGGGTGGCAGGAGGGAGAGCGGGATGGCGAGCCATAAATTGCCCAATGGACAATGGACAATTGTCCAGATTCGATACTTGGAACTTGGAACTTGGAACTTGGAACTTGGAACTCAGAACTTGGAACTCAGAACTCAGGAACTCTAACTTAATTTCTTTCCATCATGGAGATCCCGAAATAGATCATGCCAGTCGGGGACTCGGTCAAACGAGCCGATGCGGGTCAAATAGTCGATATCAAACTTTGGTGTAAGCTGCTCAACCGAGTCGTTTTTGTTGCAGCATAAAACGTGCGCGATATGCAGAGCGGTAAGAGGCCTGAAGGACCGGTAAGAATGGGAACCGGGATCGTCATAGAACGCGACGGCTTCCACCATGTTTCTGGGTAAGCCCCACAGGCCAAGAAGGTATGCTCCGATTGCGCCATGCGTCGTACCGTAGACCTGGATCTCTGCATCTGTCTGCGAGAGATCTTCCTCCTGACACAGTTCCACGACATCTTTGTAGAGTTCCGGCATGTTCAGAAGCATTACGAGAGTCCCGACATCATGAAGGAATCCAACTGTGAATGCTTCGTCGGTCATCACCGATCCCTCATGCGCTGATATGGCTTTGGCAGTAAGCCCGACCTCCATGCTGTGATGCCAGATTCGGTTCAGCTCACCGGTAAATTCCCGGGGTATCTTTATTTGCGCGAACACGCCGACGCTCAATGCCAGTGCTTTGATTGTATCGGTACCGAGAAGCTTGACCGCATCCGGTACATCCGAGACGCTGCGTCTAAGTCCAAAGAAGGCCGAGTTGATGATCTGAAGGATCTTCGCGGTCATTCCTATGTCCCGGTTAATGATCCCTGCTATCACGTAGTTGTCAGGATCCTCACGGGAGACCTCTTCCATTAATTCTTTATAGAGCTTTGGAAGCGAAGGGAGCTGGTCGATCTTCGAAACAAGATGCTGCAGGCTTTTATCGCTCAGAACCTCTTTTAACGAGAGCGAACGCGCGATCGTTTCTTCAAGACCTGTCGTATTAAAAGGTTTCGAAAGATACTGATGGGCGGTTCCGACCGATCTTAGGATCATATCCTTTTCCGAATAGCCGGAGAGAATTATACGGACGACATCCGGGTATAGATCTTTGATCTCATTCAGAAGTTCGGTTCCGTCCATTTCCGGCATCCTCATGTCGGAAACAACGATGTCATAGGAGTTTTCTTCGAGTTTTTCGAGTGCCTCCTTGCCGCTTTCGACGAACTCCATGTTCCATTCTTCAACCTTGTCCTTCAACATACGTCGAAGTCCATGAAGGAGTATGGGTTCGTCATCAACAAACAGGATCTCGATTCGCTTGCTACTGTCTTTCTTAAGTGCTTCAGGTGCTTTCGAGAGTGGACTTGTCGGGGGAACAATCTCTGAATGTGTTTGCAAGTTTGTCACGTCTGGTAGGTGCGGATTTGGGTATCGAATGATCGGTCAATCATCCGTACTCTACTTATCGGCACGCCTCCCAAAAAAGTTTAATGATTATTTTCTTGCAACGGGTTTACGCTCAATTTTCGGATGAGATTTGAAAAACTCCCACACGGCTTTTGTCGCATCGAAATCTCTGCAAACACCGCCTATGAGAAACTTCGGAGCGTACTGGCTTGCTCCTGGCCAGGTGTGTCCCCCGCCAACCGCTTTGTACAAAACAACTTCCGTTTGATTTCGACCATTCTTCCAGGTGTACGTTTCCACCTTGCAGCCATCGCGTCTGTTCGTATCCGGAAGATCACCGCGCACAGGCCTCTTATTTGTTCCGTTGGCCTTGTTCCAAAGACCGATCGCCCGGTCTGTAGAGATCAGCTTCCCCCTGTTCCGAGCCACTGTCCCCCCATTGTAAGGAACCAGGGGGTCAGCCGTACCTTGGATGAAGAAAACTGAAACCGGTTCGGAAGGGTCGAACCTCTTGTAAAACGGATCGGCAATTCCTCCAATTACAGGAGCGATAGCTGCAAAAGTGTCCGACATCTGGGCGGCAACGAAGTTCGAGAAGAACCCGCCGTTAGAAGGACCCGTTGCGAAGATCCGATTCTCGTCGACGTTATATGTCCTTGAGATCTCGTCAACCATCTCTTTTACAAAAGCCAGATCGTCTATGTTTTCGCGGTGGGCCCTCGATCTGTTTGTCTCTCGTCCGTCGTTCCAGTTCTTGCCGATACCATCCGGATAAACTGCAATGAACTTATCTTTCCGCGCTAGTGCGGTGAATCCGAGCCATCGTTCCATTCGCAGACCCGTACCGCCACCCCCGTGAAGAACGAATACCAGCGGCAGGTCTCTGTTCTTGGAAACACCTTTTGGAACAAAGAGATGATAGGTTCGGTCGTATTTACCAATTTTGATGGTCTTCTTGATCAGATGGCGGGGAGTTCGTGCCTGACCGTAAACACAGGATAAAGAAAGGGAAGTGAATATCAGACCAAAGATCAGCGTAAGGGTTTTTCTTCTCATACCATTGATTAGACGCGGCAGCAGGCGGAATTGTTAACATTTCTTCCGCCTGCTTTTTCTAATTCAAATCGAACAAAAGAAACTCGCTTCTGCTTTCAGCCTTTATCTCGAGTAAGGTCTCTTCACTTATCGCAGCACCGTCGCTTGTTTCGAGGGTTTGACCGTTTATCTCGATCTTGCCTTCAATCATTTGAAGCCAGGCGTGCCGGCCTTCTGCCAGCTTGTGCGATACTGCGTCGCCAGGATTCAGAATGGTCGAAAAGATCCGAACATCTTGATTTATATGAACCGAGCCGTCGTCTCCGCCCTTTGACGCAACCAACCTGAGTTTGCCGGTCTTCTCGTCCGGTGTGAAAAGCTTTTGTTCATAACCGGGTTCGAGGCCTTCTTTTTCAGGTAGGATCCAGATCTGGAAAAAGTGCAGGTTGTCATCCTCGGAAGGATTGAACTCACTGTGCCTGATCCCGGTTCCCGCTGTCATCCGCTGCACTTCATGGGGACGAAGAACCTCCTCACCGCCGGTACTGTCTTTATGCGCCAGCGCCCCTTCGACCACATACGAAATAATTTCCATGTCCTTGTGTCCGTGCGTGCCGAAACCCTGCCCCGCAGTCACTCGATCTTCGTTGATCACGCGCAGCGTTCGGAAACCCATATTTACGGGATCGTAGTAGGTACTAAATGAAAACGTATGATTTGTATCGAGCCATCCGTAATTCGCATGACCTCTTTCGTTGGATTTTCTTATTTTGATCATTTCTGCCTCCTTCTAAGAACATCCTAACGAAAACCGGGAGCAAATAAATCATCAATTCGGGTGAGACTAAATATCGACTCTGACGAGGCCTCTCTTGATAGCTGTGACCGTAGCGGTTGTTCGGTCGGTCACGCCAAGTTTTTCGAATATATGTCGGACGTGCGTCTTGACCGTATTCTCGGAAACATCGAGCGCAAAAGCGATCTCCTTGTTGGCGAGACCGCCGACAAGTTTTTCAAGAACATCGGTTTCGGCGGCGGTCAGATCTTCTGACAAAACTTCGGTTTTGAGGGTTTGGGAAACACTGTCGTCAAAATACTGATTTCCGGCGTGGACCTTCCTGATAGCTTCGAGCATGATCGAAATCGGAGCGGATGCAGAGACGAATCCGAGGGCTCCTCCATCGATCGAGGCCTTGATCTCTGCGTCGCCCGCACTTTCAGCAAGAACGACGATCTTTGCCTCGGGGTCGATCTCGAAAAAGCTGCCGATGTCGTCGGCGGCGCACATGTCGGGGAGCCGCAGGTTGATCAGAGTAACATCGGGGCCAATCTCCGTGAATCGTTCTAACCCTTCCGCTCCGTTATCAGCCTGACCAACGAACTCAATCCCTGAAAGATTATCGGCGGCCGCACGTAATCCCAATTGAAAGATTGGCTTTGAGTCAATTACAAGCACACGTATTGGCATAGTATTCATCAGCAAGATGTTCAGGAATCGGTTTGCCCGGAATCCAGAACACCGATCCTCGAAAGGCGCTCGATACTTTCCCGGACCCATTCCCCTAGGTCGCTTCTGACCTCACGTCCAATTCCTTCCCGTGCTACGAATTTCCTAATTCCATCCTCGATCTGTGCGATTGTTCGGGATCCGTCGGACAATTTCACGAGCGTTCTTGCTACCTCGTCATCGAGTCCAATTACTGCGCCATTGCGGGAAGTTACCTTGGTTCCGACGCGGGTTTGCCATTGGGCAAGGGCGCTGGCTTTCGGTTTTTCTGCCAGAATAGGAGTATTCGAATCGCTAAACGAATAGAGGTCAACGATCGGCGTGTCCTCTAGCAGCCGAATCAGAATCCTGCGGCAAATGTCTTCTTCTTTATTCCAATCCTGGAACTCCAACCGATCGCGGACTGCGTCAAGGAGTTCGGGAAAACCGACCGGGGCTCCGTCTCTCGACCCCAATTCCGTCAATGCGAGTTTTGTAAGGACGTGATCAATCTCGATGCCGGCCCCAAGCTGAGATTGAAAACGAACCGGCTTGGATTCCTTTTCAACGTCGTTCATTACCCCCGGCGCGGCTGTTGATGCCAGAGCAAGTTCTGAAAGCCTGGCGGGTTTGATCTCGCGCGAGACAGTTCGCCCTTTTTTGCAGAAGAGTGTCTTTCTGAACTGACGTCCCCGTGCGAAGTCCAAGTAGTCCTCACGCTCGACCGGGTTCTCAATTCCCTTTATCAGCTTCTGATACTCCGTGCTCAAAGTCCTTTGCGACATAGAATGAAATTCGGATTCGCAGAGATATTCCAACCCGCTGGAATCGAGTCTGCTAGCGATCTCGGAAAAATAGAAGGAGAAATAGAAATCGGAAAGATCGTCATGGAAAAAATCACTTGGCGAATGCTTTGAGTGACGAATATTCTCAGCGGCCAACACTGCTTTGTAAACATTCTGATCAGCCGTTCCTTCCGAAAGAAGTTTAAGAAACGATGATGCGGATTCTACTTTATCCAGAGGATCATCGATACCCCGCGTGTGATAGACCATCATTTCGCGGACCATGTTTCGCAGATGGCCACCAGGATAAGTGTTGTAGCTCACGTATCCGATACCTGCGTCCGAAAGAAACGCGCCGAACAGTTCGAATACCTTGTCGATAACCGGCCGGGGGACCCACGAGATTAGACCGTGGGCCACAATAAAGTCGAACTCACCATACTCCGATACATCCATATCCATCAGATCGGCCTGTTGAAAATCTATGTTCGACAACCCAATCTCGTCAGCCCATGCCTTGGCGGTCTTAATATGCTGTGTTGATATGTCGACTCCAAGGAACTTACTGCCGGGCAGCATTGCTGCGTGGCTGAGAAGATTGCTTCCGTCTCCACAGCCGAATTCCAGTACTCTGCATTCTTGCGGGTCCGGCACATCGAGGCCCAGTATCTTTCCCAAAGCTGCCATGCGGTTGGGGTTTGTCTCCGCAAAAAATTTTGTCGGATATGGAAGTGAATCGTATCTATCTGCGATATTCATTAATTCTCTCCACTGCTCTTCTGTTGATAAAAATGCCGGGTCATCAAATGTAGAACGGAAATGGCGGTAGGAATAGAATACAACACAAGATACGGTTATATCATTGCAAAACGAAACGGGATCTTTCGTTCTCTAGATTATGAAATTCTTACTACCACTGCTTTTGCTCACTCTTGTAGGCACCGGAATTGCCGCAGCACCTTCACCGAGAGAAGACGAAGAAATCAGACGCAAACTGATTGGAGTCTGGCAAAACTCAAAAGGGGTAGCCTCGGGTTTGACCGATCACTACAAGTTTTACAAAGATGGTCGTTATGTCTTCAACTATAACGAGATGGACGGCACAAAGCGTTTGCTTTCACACTCGGGATTCTGGAACGTGCATCGCGGCAGGCTGCACATCCATACGAACCGCGTAGCGCTGCACCTTGGCGGTCGGTGGGTAAAATCAAGCGGTTCGATCGCAACCGAGTACGAGATAGAAGGGGGACGAATCATCACCAAGAGTATCGCGCCGGTCGAAAAGAAGTCTTATTCAATCTCCTCCATTGTTCTTGAAGAAGAGATGTACACGAAGGTGGATATTGATGGAGAAAAGTTCTACAAGCTGTCGAGCGATCCGGAAACCTATTGAGTAATAACGTCTGTGGCCTGAGGTCTGAGTTGTGAGGCTGTCCTTCACGGTGATGCAGGAGAATAAGGGGATTCAAGATTTTGTCTTCCGTAGCGCTGAAGGTGCGACCGTGGTTTAGCCAGTGCAAAGCGCGGAGTGCGCAGGCTCTGGTTAGCAAATTACCAAACAGATTTTCCTGTCCTTTTGTATGCCATTATAAAGGAATTCGGCATACAAGGGGCGATGTAGCAATAAGGGATCCTCCAGAGCCAAAAGCTCTTTTCTGGCATTTGACCGAAGGTTGCGCGCTCAAATCAATAGTCGCTAACGTGACAAAACACCTTCCGGAGACATGCCTCGCGGACTTAAGTCCACGGCTACGATCAGCTCATAACTACGTGACTTGTTCCTCAATTCGTCTTTCGTTCATTTATTCCTCCAGGTCAATCCGATCGGCAGCACATAAACAGAGCAGGCTTCAAATATCGTCCCCAATGTACATTTCAAAATATCTGTTCGCTCGATCCTTGAAGGAATCATCAATAATTGTAGCCTTAATAACAGCTTCAAAAGGACTGGTCTTTTCCACCGAGATATCCTGATTAGCGGATAAATATGGACAGTTGTAAGCAAGCTGATAAAAGTGCTCGAGGCGGAGATTTGCTTTTGTTCGAAGCTCAAATACACAAATATTGGGGTCATGTGCGCGTTTCGGATGAGTTACCACGCAGTCGTGTAAGCTTGTGTTGGGCACGATAACAGATTCACCTTTTTCGTTTCGGATTTCAGTGAACGACAAAAAGATCTTCATTATTGTGCCCTGAATAAAATCAGTAGAGATAAAATCACCTTCATTAAGCCGATTTGTAAACTTGATAAGAGTACCCGCGAAGATGTTTTTCCAATACTCTCTTCCCAATATCAGAATCAATGCAGTGACTATCAATGTGACTAACGTGAATTGAGCGAGCGCCGAGGCAAACAGGAACACTCCAAAACTGAGCCACGCAACTATTTGTAATTTTGCAAAGAGAGGATTTATCGATTCGATCCTTTTTTGTAGGAGCGGCACCATATATCGCTCAACGAAACGGAAGAGAAGATACATCAACATCGCAGCCGCCAGATATGCGGCAAAACGAAAAAGAGTAATGTTGCTTAGAAGATAATTCATTTAACGCGGCAGTCGTTTTCAGTCTTGCCTTTTCAAAACCGGCTATCCCAGAATACCTAAACCCTTTAGCCAGATCTCAACATAGTGTCCCGCCGGGCTGTTTAGTACGTAGCCGTCGTTGATCTGTTTATAAATCAGTTCGGCCTTTTCCATTTCCCTCAACGACATTAACACTCGTTCTCTGTCTTCATGCCCAAAAAGCTCGTCAATGTGAGTTTGAGTGAGACGGTTGTGAAGGATCAGCTGATAAAGAAGAATCACCCAATAAGGATCTTTAATATCAGGAAACTTCAAACTTTGCGGGACACAAATCGACAGGTTCTTCTCCTCATCTTTTTCAATATTGCTTCCCCAGGTGTTCAGGGCAAGGCCTATCTTGCCGTTCGATTTAGCGAATAACTCTGCGAACAATGCATCGACACGTCGGGCGTTGCTCAGCGGCCTGCCGTTATAGAAGAGCTTTACACCGGCGATGTGATAACGGTCAAGAATCGCCTCCTTGAGTTCGGATTTCCTCGCAGGTGATAACACTATTGTCGAGAGAAGACTCCTCTCGAGATCAGTCGTTTCCTTAATGATTTGAAAGCTGTGGATGTTTGAGTTGAAAAGGAAGAAATGTCTATTTCCATAGTCTTCAACCATTTTGGCAAGATAATTGATGACCGTATCTCCGTTTGAAGACTTTATCCACCATCTTTCAAGATCATTGAAAATCAATACAGTGTTTTTGTTTGCCTGTTCCAGGATCGCTTTTGTCGTTCCGCTTCTTTCGAAAGCCAACTGGAAAGCGAAGTGCATGTCGTTCACATCAAAATTCTGCTTAGATGGAGGATTGATGTGGACCCGCTCTCCTCTAAGAAGAGACCTGGCTACCGCCTCCGTAAAATAGGTTCTTCCGGAAAGCGACTCTCCTACCACCATTATCGCACCGCTGACACCGTCCTTTATTCTATCGATAGCTTGCTTGGCGCTCCTGAAGTTCTCTTCCTTACCCGACAAATGTGTTTTACCGGCGGAACCTGCGACAGATAGTTTCTCCAGATAGAACGGCAGCTCTTTTTCAACCTCGGGTTTTACCTTCAAAGACCGTACGAAGTTACTCGTTATCTCGATCTTGTTCAGATACTTGTCATCTGCGACCTCAAACTTTCGGGTATCGATTTCCTGCTTGCGCTGTATCGCAAAATCAACCGCATTGTTATAGACGCCCGACAACTCCGACCTCTTTTGTTCATACCAATCATTAAGTTTCGATTTAACAACCGGCGCACGGACTGTATTTCTGTACGTTTCCGCCGAGTCTAAGATCTGGAAAATGCTGAGCTCGGATAATGTAGATTCTAGATTTGTATCAATTTCGTGGGCAAACGAATCGAGAGTTGTCGCGAGCTTCGTTTTACACACCTGAATTCTTTCATCAACGTCTTTTGGTATATTCTTGTGGGCCGGACCCTCAGTTTCAGATCCCGACTTCGCGATAACATGAGAGATGAGGTTTGCAATGTAATAGATCTCTTCCGCGATTTCGTTAGAGACCCCCGCCAGGCGTTCTTTCGTTTCCTGAAGCGGTGTAAGGTAGTGCGACTGAACAATTATTCCTTGTACGTCGGCTAGATTTAACGCAATTCGCTCATTTTCCCTGGCTCCGTCCTTGAGCAAAGACTTGAAAGAATCTGCGCTCATTAGTTCTACCGAAACCGGCATCGAACCTGAGATACGAAGAATCCCGGCTTCTTCTCGATCAAGGATGTTGTCAAAATTGATATAGTCAATCCCTTCAGCCAGTTTTTCAATTTTTCTGGTGTTGAGATCCGCAGGTTTCTTTGCTTTGCCGTCTTTCTTTAACTCATCCGATGCGGCCGAAAGAAGTTCGATCTTGGAGTTCTGCGACCCGACAACAGTGTTTTCAAAATAAAGCTTGATCCTTTCATTCGTGGTGAAGACGCGAATACCGGCAGTCAACAAATTCAATGCTGCCGCGGACTGTACGTGGGCGGACACCTGATTGCGTAACCAGTTTTCCGAAAACTCTGAAACAGCTAACTGATTTTTAGCTATGTCTTTCCTGTTGAGTCTTCTGCTGAGGCGACGGATGCGCCGGTTAAATTCCGGGTCCTCGATTTCCCTAACAAGATCCGCGCAGGTGTCTCTCTCGTAAGTCCTAAGGGAAACGGCAGTCTGCTGTTCCAATCTAATACACTCGTCCCTCAAGACATCAAAGACCTTTGAAATCCTCCTGCGAAATTCAGGTAATGCATCCGGCTTTTCGTTCGCAAGGTTCTTTAGCAGCAAATAATGCTCTTCCGAAACGAATTTTGATAACTTATTTATAAGGGAGAAGCTACGAACTCCGAAATAAAAGAGTGAATTCCGAGTGTTCGTCAATACTTTTTTCCGGGCAAAATAATTTAGTATCGTTCTCCAGTAAATTTTCGAAGTCTTACTTCCGCGAGCTCCCGGATAGATATCCGGCAGTTCGATCTTGACGGTTTTTGAAACGTTTTCCAGAAATCGGTTCCGAACTGAAACAAATTGATAGATATCTCTTTCGAGCATCCCGTTCGCTGAAATGAGCTTGTTTTCGGCAAAATCTTCCGACAAACGGATAATCTTCCGAATTGCGCGGATCGATCTCGTCGAGATCGTTTGAATAGAATCCGTTGCTGAACATTCATCCAAAATTGTCGTTATTTCCAATTCCGCACTTTCCAAAAACTGCATGTAGATTGAAGAAATTGCAGCGATCGCACCACTCGTAAGGTCGTTAGTTGTTTTCGAAAGATGACGGTCAAATTCCGCCACTAGGTCACTAACCTCTTCAACTTCAGACACGGGAAGTGGTTTTAGATTCAATTCTTCTCTTGATTGAGGAAGTCGGTCATAGGAAAAGTCAAAATCCAGAACATTGAAACTATTGGAGGCCTTTACCAGCAAAGTGGTACCAATCGACTTGAAAAGCTCATCTGTTTCTTTCACGAACTCAACATGCTCCTTAACTCTACCCTCCGGGATACCCATTATCACAAGATCAGTTTCTGACGACTCCAATTCAATTATCTTGTGGATACCCAGTTTTTCAGCGCTATTGGATATCACTTTAATTTCTGGACCGATCCGCAATTTCTCGGTAATTTTTGTGATTTCTGCCTTGACTAGTGATCCTTCGGTCTCCGTATTGTTAACAAAGAGAATCCTGATTTTAGCCTTCGACCACGAGGGTGACTGCAAGATAAACCTCCCTATGTTCATCATCATTTCCGCGTTGTTGCCATCGGTGTTGCGCAGCCACAAGTCGATTGACTCCTTATTTCCAAACTTTGTTTTCTTATTAAAGTCCAGAAACAGAATGTTGTAGTCGAGCCGAACGAGGTTCTGGGTCATCTTGGCAAACTCGATTAGAGTCTCTGGCGTTTTTGTCCAACCCATCATCACGGTGTTAGGGTCAATCCCGGAAAACCCGAATGTTGTCGCAACATTCTCAATTCCCTTATAGATATCATCGACCTCTATCT
>JABDKD010000243.1 GCA_013003215.1 Pyrinomonadaceae bacterium | reverse complement strand
GCCGCCCGCTGCCGCAGGCGGTGATAATCGCCATCGGCTCACGCCGACGGTACTGATTTTCGGAATTACTTGTTTCAGGATTCTTTTCAGATCCGTTTTGAATCCGTGTAAATCCGCGGCAGATTATTATTCATGAAAATAGGAATCTTAATATCCGGCAGGGGCTCGAACATGGTCGCGATCGCGGAGGCCGTGAGCGACGGTGTGATCCCCGGTGCAGAAGTCGCCGTGGTCATCAGCGACAAATCAAAGGCGCCCGGCCTCGAGAAGGCCCGTGACCTTGGGCTTGAAACGGTTATCGTTACCCGCAAGAAACGCAGCCGTGAGGAACATGATGCGGAGATCATTTCAGTGCTCAAGAACCGTGGAGTTGAGCTCGTTTGCCTCGCGGGATATATGCGGCTACTTTCATCCGATTTTGTAAGAGTATTTCCAAACCGGATCATCAACATCCATCCGTCGTTGCTTCCAAGTTTCAAGGGACTTCACGCGCACGATCAGGCAATTGAATACGGCGTCAAGATCTCAGGATGCACGGTTCATTTTGTGGATGAGCATCTCGATCACGGCGCGATCATCCTGCAAAAAGCTGTCGAGGTCTTAGACGAGGACGACGCTGATTCGCTTTCGAAGAGGATCATTGTTCAGGAGCACGCGGCTTATATAGAAGCCGTTCGGCGTGTTGCAGCGGGCGAGATCGAGATCAAAGGACGGCGGGTAGTTAGCCGAGGACGTGGTGATGCGGTGAATGGGTGAAGCGGTGACACGGTGATGCGAATGGACAATTCTCCAATGGAAAATGGAGAATTCCTCAGACCTCAGACCTCAGACCTCAGGCCTCGATTAGCGCTGAAAGCGCGATGGGAACTTAGCCAGTGGTAAGGCCGTAGGCCGCAGCCTCTGGTTATGTGTGAAAGAAACCTTTTGGCCCTGAAGGGGCCCGTGTTAACATTCATGCAAATTCTCACATAAGGAGGGCACCTCACCATGCCGTCGACTCTCACAAGTCTCAATGTTCACATCGTTTTTTCCACAAAAGAAAGAAGACCTTTAATAAAACCCGCTTTTAAAGATGATTTGTTTGGCTATACCGGCGGGATCGCGAAAGATCTGGGAGCGGTTCCAATATCGGTCGGGGGAATCGAAGACCATATTCATTTATTGCTGGGATTGCGTTCGTGGCACAGGCCCGACTACGTAATTAGAGACATCAAGTCAGGATCAACAAAATGGGTCACAAAAGAGAAGAAATCGATCTTCAAGTGGCAGCGTGGTTATGCTGCGTTTTCAGTCAGCCCAACAAGAATTAAGGCAGTCAAAAAGTACATCGAAAACCAAGAAGAGCATCATAAAGGGGTTTCATTTGAAGAGGAGTTGATCGCATTGCTGGATGAGGCCGAGATCGAATACGATCCGAAATTCTTGCTGTAGGGCCCCTTCAGGGCCAAAAACTATGTGGAGGGACGCGTACCAGATGCTGCGGCCTAGCGGCCTTGCAACTGGCTATGTTCCCATCGCGCTTTCAGCGCTAATGAGGTTTGCCACTATAACAAGGTGCGAGCTTTCGCGTTTACAACAGTTAGTGCATCGATCGCCTTTAAATCTTCTCGTGCAGAGGTCCGCTCTTAATCCGATCGGCGTCAATCTGCGTTAATCAGCGGCAAATTTTTCCATCTTGAATTGTCCGTTTTCCACTGGATTTCGATTGACAATCGGCGTTTTCAGCCGTAAAATCGTCGTTTTCGCTTTTATTGGTGAGGATTATTTTATGCCGAAGAGAACATTTCAACCGAACAATCGCAAACGCGCAAAGAAACATGGGTTTCGTGCCCGCATGGCGACAAAGGCCGGACGTAACATTTTGGCGCGTCGACGTAAGAAGGGACGCAAGAGGTTAACGCCGTTTCACTACTAAGTTTTCGCCTGCCGAAAGAGCAGCGTTTGCGAAAACCGGGTGAGTTTAGGCGGGCCTACAATGAAGGAAAACGTATCAGAGGGCGTTTCATGACGGCATTTATCGTTCCGTCGGAAACGTCTTTTCATCGTGTAGGGGTAACTGCTTCAAGGAAGGCAATCGGTAATTCGGTCAGACGAAACCGCGCTAAGAGACTTCTCCGTGAGACCTTCAGACTCAGTCGACGCGAGATCGAAAAACTCTCGCAGAATTACGATTGGGCCTTAAACGCCCGTAAGGCGATTCTTAAATCGACGTTTGACGATTTGCGCTCCGAGTTCCTGGATATTGTTGAACAGACCGCGAAAAGGGAATTGAACAAGGACGAACGGTAGAACGTAAACTGAACAATGAAGCATCTTTTGTTGGACATACTAAAGCTATACAAAAAGTTTGTATCGCCCATGCTTCCTCCTTCATGTAGATTTACGCCGAGTTGCTCCGAGTACGCAATGGACGCGGTAAACAAATACGGTGCGGCAAAAGGTATTTGGATGGGAACGAAGAGGATTTGCCGCTGCCAGCCTTTTTGTGAAGGCGGCCACGATCCGGTCAGGTAATTTATGCAAGACCAAAATAAACAGCAAACCCAAACACGATTTATTATGGCAGCGGTTTTATCGCTGCTCGTGTTGACCGGTTGGACATACTTTTTCGCACCCGACAAGCCGGAAGAAGATCCGGCAAACGCGAATGTAAACACCGCGACGGCAAATACCGAGGCAAAGAAATCGGAACCGACCCCTCAAAAAGAGGAAGCCAAGAAAGAAACATCGGAAGAACCCGAAGAAGAAGAAACTGAAGACGCGGACGAGAACCCGAACCAGACAGTTACGATCAAGACCCCTCTCTACGAAGTCAAACTGGACAGCAAGGGCGCCGCGGCAACCAGTTGGATACTGATCAAAAACGATTCCCCGGACGAAAACGAAAGAAAGGATCTCTACGCGGACGGTTCGAACGGCAAAAAGATCCCGCTCCAGTTGATCTCGGAAAAAGGATTGAAAGAAAAGCCCGGTCAGGCACCTTTCAAACTCAGGACCGGCGACGAGAATCTGGATAAGACCCTAAACCAGAAGAACTATTCGGTTTCCGTCGACGAAAAAGAAATAAAGCTTTCCGGAAATGAATCAAAAGAGATCGTCTTTTCTTTGAAGGGGAGCGGCGGCGTAACGGTCGAAAAGAAGTTCGTCTTCAGGGCAGACAGTTATATTGCCGATCTTGCCGTAAAGCTTGAGAAGGAAGGAAAATCTGTACCGAATACTAAGCTCGTTATCGGTCCGAGCATCGGTGATCAGGGGATCGAGCGTTACACGTTTTATACGGTTGAGCCGGAGGCGGTATACAACACTTCCGCCGAGCAGACCCGTCAATATGCTGCATCGATCATTGATGACACCGGAAAAACGGGAAGCATGCAGATTGCGGGCGAGGTTGACTGGGCCGGAATCGGCGATACCTATTTCGCGATGGCGGTTATTCCGGCCAAACCAATGGCCGGGCTTGAGTTGAAATCGGCCAACTACGAAGAGGAAACCGAGCCGTTTTATGACGGCTTTATCGCAACCATAACGCGCAGCCAGACTACTTCGACAACCAAACACCTTCTTTCAGCTTATGTTCCGATACCGACAGATGGTTCGGTTAACCGCGTCTACACGGGAACCAAGGACTATTTCGTACTTCACGAATACAACAACAAGGTATCTGAGCTTGCAGGAAGACCGATCGATATTGAGGACTTCATCAATTACGGGTGGCTCTATTATTTAACAAAGCCGGTTTCGACACCGATACTGTACGCTCTCCAGTGGCTCTACGGAATTACGTTTAACTACGGCTGGTCGATAATCATCTTTACGTTCTTTTTCTATTCACTCTTGTTCCCGCTGCGTTGGTTCTCTTCAAAGTCCTTCAAAAAGGCACAGAAGAATGCTCCCAAGATGCAAGCGATTCGCGACAAGATGAAGAAGATGCAGGACAAGGGTGTTCCAGCGGATGATCCAAAAATGCGTGAACTCCAGATGGAGCAGCTGAAGATGACCAAAGACGCCCTGCCGATCGGTGGTTGTTTGCCGATGCTTCTGCAGTTCCCGCTCATCATTACGCTTTACTACACGGTTTCGATCGCGCTCGGTTTCAGGCAGGAGAGCTTCTGGTGGTTGCCGGATCTTTCGACGGCTGATCCGTACAGGATTCTCCCGGTCGCTTTTGCGATCTCGATGGTCCTTTCGATGAAGTTCACGCCGACTGCACCAACAGTTACGCCCGAGCAGCAGATGCAGCAGAAGATAATGACCTACTTCATGCCGGTCATGATGCTTCTGTTTATGTGGACTGCGCCGTCAGGGCTTTTGCTTTACTGGTTTACCGGCAACATCATAATGTTTGCACAGCAGATGATTATCAACTGGGTGAACAAGGATCCGGTCGAAGAAGCCGCGGGAGACCTTAAGACTAAAAAGGCATAGTTATGAACGAGATTTGTGAAAAAGCCGAAGGATTCCTGAACACCGTCGTTGGCGATATGGAGTTCGATCTGGATATCAGTGCTGAATGGTCGGATGACGACGGATGTACGGTCAATTTCACGGGCGAGGATGTCCCGATCATTTTGAGCGAGAACGGCGAGCTGCTTGACGCTTTCGAAACACTCTTGTTTCAACTGTACGGCCGTGATCTCGAGCGCGAGCATCGTTTTATCTGTGACGCCGACGGATTTCGCGGGACACGAAAATCCGAGCTTGCGGCGATGGCGAAGTTTGCCGCAAAGAACGTACGCGAAAAGGGAGTTCCATTTACGTTCGGCGATTTGAATTCGACCGAGCGTCGTATGATCCACCTGACATTAAAGGACGATGACGACCTCTTTACCGAATCGGTCGGTATGGGACGCGACCGGCGTCTTCGTGTTTCTCTAAAAGAAGAGTAGTTAACAGGGATGAAGGGGATAAAGGGGATTTGAAAAAGGGCTTTTTGAAGTCCTTTTTTTGTTGGTGATTCGAATACTTTGCTGCCATATAGACACCGAGATTTAGAAACGAAAAGCTAGTAGTCACAATCTATGACGACCCTGTGTCTCTGTGCCAGAGTTTTCCGGAAAAGCTATCTTGAATCCCTTTCATATCCTTCATCCCTGTTAACCTTTGCCTGGCAAACTTCTGATCTAACTTGAAACTTGGAACCCGAAACTTAAAACTTACCTCAGATGGATACAATCGTCGCATTAGCAACTCCTCTCGGCCGCAGCGGCATCGGTGTGATCCGGCTAAGCGGCCCGGATGTTCTTACAATTGCGCGAGCCATCACCGGCGATGATGATTTCAATCCGGAACCACGTTACTCAACATTAAAGAAGATTCAGGACTCGAACCGCGAGATCGAAGAGGCTCTCTTTGTCTATTTCAAATCGCCTGCCTCATATACCGGTGAAGACGTGATCGAAATAAGCTGTCATGGATCACCTGTACTTTTGCGACAAATCATCGACATGTGTCTGAAGGCCGGCGCGCGTCTAGCCGAAGCGGGGGAGTATACGCTTCGTGCTCTTGCAAACGGGAAACTCGATCTTGCCCAGGCGGAGGCGGTCCGGGATCTCATTGACGCCAACAGCATTGCAATGACACGCCAGGCGATCCGACAGCTGCGCGGTGAGTTTTCGCACCAACTCCAGCCGGTCAAAGACGAGCTCCTCAACGATATAGTCGTCCTCGAGTCGGCATTGGAGTTTGTTGAAGACGACCTGCCCGAAACCCAGTCCGCGAAGATTCGTGAACGACTGGAACGCCTTGCCGGAAAACTCAGAAAGCTGGCCGCCACTTTCTCTGCCGGAAGATTACTCCGGGAGGGAATCCGGGTTGCTTTGGTAGGACGTCCGAATGTAGGCAAATCCAGTATCTTTAATGCGATGATCGGACAGGAAGCTGCGATCGTGACTGAAATTCCAGGTACCACGAGGGATCAACTCAAAGAAAGCTTTACGATCGAAAGCATTCCCGTTTCGCTGATCGATACCGCGGGTCTCCGTGAGACGGAAGACCGCGTCGAAAGTATTGGTGTAGCGAGGTCCAGGAGGGCGATGGCAGATGCCGATGTTGTCGTGGCTGTAATGGACGGCTCGGAAGATCTGACACAGGAAGACCGGGAAATACTTGAAGAATCCCGGGACCTCAACCGCATCATCGTGATCAACAAAGACGATCTTTTTGACGCGCCTGTTGGCCCTAAGGAATTTGAGAATGAGACGGTTGTAATAACCTCTGCGAAGACCGGGCATGGTCTGCAGAAACTGGAAGAAGCGATTATCGAACCATATCGCGGCGAGGTTTCTGAGACACGGGGATTCGTGGTTTCGGACGCCCGGCATCACGACCTTCTCGAACGCGCGGCCGATGAAATCGAAGCCTCGATCGAACTCCTTGATCAGCGCATGAGTGAAGAGATCATCCTCGTCGGACTCCACAACGCTATCCGCTTTCTCGGAGAGATCACCGGCGAGACCACGACCGAAGACATGCTCACACGAGTCTTCGAAACCTTCTGTATCGGCAAATAGATCGCTTCCGGCGCAAACGTTCAAGTTGCGTGATCGAGGTCTGCTAAAAAGTGGGTTTTGCCGCCGATATCGTTATCTTTGACGAGAAGACGATCATTGATACGGCTACTTTCGAAAAGCCCCACGAATATCCGGAAGGTATCGGTGCGGTTTTGGGAAACGGTGATTTGGTTCTTGACGGCAGTTCGATGACGGGAAACATGCCGGGCCAGGCGTTATACGGTCCGGGAAAAACCGGTTCAGAAAAACCAACATTAGGTGACCCCAACATTTCAAATGAATCTGAAACCACCAAACATTCGAAGTTCAAGTTGTTGAGCATAATCAAGAGTGAGCGTTTGGTTCAGAACGAATCTCCTACTCACGATTTGAAAATGTTCCGGTTGAAGCACTTGGTTGATTTTTCAATACGGTCCTCGGAATGCTTAGGACTCGCATTCCTTCTAAATCCGACGATCAAGAATGGGTTGATGGAAACGGCCTGTACTGCCTTTAGGTTGAACGCCAAAAACTGATTGGATTGAATATGTATATTTTCACTTTAATACTTGGGATCTTCTTCTTAGCGAATAGCACTCCGCTCGTCGAATCTATCGACCGATATGACCCGCAGACCGGCGCTTATCTTGGAAATGAAATCAATTGGTATGCCGCCGATGGCAAGCGGCTTCGTTGGGAAATAAATGACAAAGCCGGAAACAACACCCTTCGCTTTTTCTTAATTTACGGAGATGAAGGCAGAGAAACTGGGGCTGTCTACTTCGAAGATGGTGCCACCCAGGCTTCTAGGGAAGAGTTTACGTTTTCAGAAGATGGTCTTTTAAAAACGGTGGATTATATTTCGTCAAAAGGTGAAAAAGCTGACCGGACTGAGATAATTCTCGACTCGAACGGACGTGAGATCGGAAAGAGATTTTTTAAGCCGGATGGTTCCCAGTATGGTGTTGAACAGATCTTCTGGAATACGAACGGCACACAAAAAGGCTGGGATTTTACATATATCAAAAGTAAGAAGAAGTTTTCTTTTCGCTACCGGTATTCGGACACAAAGACTGATGGTAATTGGACGAGAAGGGTCAAATCGAGAAACGGCATTGTAGAACAGATTGAGGTAAGGACCCTGACCAAAGAACGAAATGAAAAACCTTTTCGCAGTTCTCTGAAGTTTGGCAATGGTTTGATCAGCACAGATGCCTCCGAAACCTCACCATCATTCGCGAATGATGGTAAATCGATGGTGTTCGCGCGTTATGGTGAGGACTGGTCCAAGAAGGAGCCATTTTATGCGGTGCTCTCGGATGGTGTTTGGAAGGTCGAGCCGATTACATCAATCGGGAAGATCTACAATCTGGCGATCTCACCGGATGGAAAATCAGTGTTTTACTCAAAGAGTGAAGGAAAAAAGAGAACGCTTATGCGGGTGGGTTTGGAAGACGGTAAGTGGTTGGCCCCGGAGAATCTGACAAAAAAATTTGGCGTAAAGGGTTCCTATCCGAATCTGGATTTAAACGGAAATCTCTATTTTTTTGATGCAAGTGGTTCCAAGGGTCAAGGGATCTATAAGTCGTTAGCTATGGGGGAGGGGTTTGGGAAACCGGAACCCGTTTTCTTGTCTGAGAACGCAACTACATTTGATCCGTACACAGAAAAAGGGAAATCAATACTTGTGACGCGTTGCTTCGACGACACGTGTAAGTCCGGGATGACGAATGGAATCTGGGAGATATCCTTTGACTCAAATGGAAAAACTCTTGAACGGAAACTAAAAAACATTCCCTATGCTTGGGGCGGTCAGCCGGTTAAGGAGCTAGGGTTGTTCGTTTACACCGACGGTAACGACATTCTTGCCATACCACTACGTGAAGCGGGGCTTTCAACAGATCAAAACTGATTTGCTGTGAACAAAATTCGGCGGCGTTCCCTGATCGAGTAAGGAAGTCCTATTTGTTTCCCGCGAGCCTTCCCTTCGAGAACTTCATCTTTCCGTGAGTTTCAAACCCTACCCGAATTATCTGTTTGCAGGGTTCGCAGATAAACTTACGAATCCCCGAAGGTAGTTTGATCTTAAAAAGATCTTTTTCCGGGTCAATAGTCTTTTCGCAGATGCAGCAGTTTCTCATTTGAGCATCTCATTCTCAGATACGTTTTTATCTCCAACTGTGAGGTTCTCGAGGTTTTTGTTGGGAGAAATCAGTTTCCCGGTCATACGCCGACTCAAAACCCATTCCGCTTTCGAGTTCCCGTCGTTCGTATTCGTCAGCTACTTTCCAAATCGCCACATACCAATAAACAGGCATTGCGAACAGGCCGGCTAAGAAGAACCCGACGATCCACAAAATCTTGCTGTTTTGGGTTAGGTCGTCATTTTTTACCGCGTGGATGATGTAGTAGATCTGCAATCCCAGAATTAGGAAGATAGTCAGGAAGTGAAGCAGCATAAAGAGCAGAAAAAACAAGCCCATTATCGGTTCGCCGCCGCCATTACCTAGGAAAACCATCCCAAAAATGAAAAGGATGAAGACCAGGATATAGGCAAACGGCCAAAACGTAGCGAGGCCCAGCCACTTTTTCTTTTTCTCTTCCATCAATACCATAACGCTTCAGAGCTGCCCGCGGTTTCCTTACTTGATCGATCAGGAGACGCCGTCTACTTTTGATTCAAGACGCAGGCTGATGAGCGTATTCGAGCGATCTGTAATCTCAAGGATATCTTCGCTTCCGTCCGTGTCGTACTGAACAGCAACACCGATAACATTCTCGATTGTATCCCTTACCTTATCTACCGTTTGTTCCGACCGGTCAATTCTTATGACGTCGATACTCTTGCTGTCGCTATTTTGATTTAGGTGGACATCCTCAAGATGCGCCTCAATTTCCTCTGCGTCTACTTTGCCGTTCACGCGAAAAACATCAAAACGCGCACGCCTGTTGTAGTTGCGAGCCGCGAACGCGGTGAGGAACTCGGCCCAATTCACTGGTTCGATCACGACCTTTGGTTCGGTTGCTTCTGGCATAGAAAAAGACTCCTTGTATCTAGTATTTCTTATTTAAATTTCGAGGTGCCCGACTGTTGCGCCCCTTTAAATCTTTATTTTGTATTCTTCAATAAGACCGCCCTTATCTTATCAATATTCTAGCCTGTACGGTCAATACTCTATCTCAGAGGGCGAAAGATTGTTTGGCCGTGGATCAACGCGGGAGAATACGGATCAGATTCAGCCACGAAGTACACGAAACTACACGAAGGTATGAGAGACCTCAGAACGCAGCATGCGGCCAAAAGACTAGCCATCGTAGATGGCGGCAGCGTGTTGATTCGGCTATTAGAAGCCGCGTATGCGGCGATCTGATCGTTGCCGTGGTTTTCAAACCACGGGAAGAGAAGCAGAAAAATTTTGGCGTCGCGTTAGCGACGATTGAATTCAGTTGTCGCTGACGCGACAAAACGTCATTTTGCCGACTATGGGCATTCATTTCAAAACATCATCGGCCCTCGTAGAGGGCGAAAGGAGTCGCATTCGTATGCGTTGATCTGCGTCGTATACAGCTGTCGCCCGTTACACGGGCTAGATTGTCGTTCGTATCACCCGTAGCTTGGCCGAAACGGCCTTCGCTACGGGCTTCATGCTTTCGCCCTCTACGAGAGCTGGTTTTTATTACTGCCCGCTACCGCAGAAGGTTCCGATCGGTTCCCATTTTTCGTGGATTTCGCGTGTTTCGTGGACCGTATTCTCCCTATCCGCGTTGGCTCCTTTTACTTCTGAACGGCAATCCAGTCGTCAATCTTCTTCTCGAGGACCGCCAGGGGAAGCGCTCCCGTATTCAGCACCTGGTCGTGGAACTCTCTTATATCGAATTTCTCACCCAGCGCTTTTTCAGATTTATCCCTGAGCCTTTGGATAGTCAAAGCACCGATCTTGTATGCGACCGCCTGTGACGGAATTGCTATATAGCGCTCGACCTCCGCCGTGGCGTCGGTCTTGCCCATCGCCGAATTATCCAGCATGTACTGGATCGATTTTTCACGGGTCCAGCCCTTTGAGTGGATTCCCGTGTCTACAACAAGCCGCATCGCCCGAAGCATCTCGTCGTCGTAATGTCCCTGCCGTTGATAGGGATCGCCAAACATATCCATTTCGAATCCGAGTTTTTCCCCGTAAAGCGCCCACCCTTCGACATAAGCCGTGTTTCCGCCAAAGCGCATGAATGCCGGCAAGGCTTCATTTTCCTGGGCGAGACTAATCTGGAAATGATGACCGGGTGCACCTTCGTGCAGGTAAAGCGTTGTCATTCCGGGCGTAGTCCTGGAGGGAAGGTCGTATGCATTGAAGTAAAAGACTCCCGGCCTTTTTCCATCAGGTGAACCGCTTTGGTAAGAACCTCCAGCTTCAAATTTCTCGCGGAAGGGTTCATAAGGACGGATCTCCAGTTTCGATTTAGGAAGCCGCTTAAACAAACGGTCGATTTTCTTGTCGACTTGCTTGCCAAGATCATAGTAGCCCTGGGTAAGCCACTCACGCGATTTAGGTTTAAATTTCGGATCAGTTCTCAGGTGGTTGAAGAACTCCGCTAGGGTGCCTTTGAATCCGACTTCTTTCTTTACCTTTTCCATATCGCCGCGGATACGTGCGACTTCCTTCAAACCTGTCTCATGGATCTCTTCAGGAGTGAGAGGAAGCGTCGTCGTACTCTCGATCATGTACCGATAGAGTTTTTTGCCGCCCTTCATATACGAGAGCCCTACACCGTCGCGTGCGACCCATAGGTAATCCTCCTTTAGGAAGTCGCGGAGCCTCTTGTACGCGGGAAAGATCTCTTCAGAAACAGCCTTCTTATACTCCGCAGTCAACCTGGACTTGTCCGCGTCACTCATTCCATCCGGGAAATTTTGAACGGGCCCCATGAAGGTACTTTTCTCCAAACCCTGGTTCAGCTGGGTATCGAGCTGTTCGATGACGTTTCGAATCGTCATCTTTGTTTCGACAACGCCGGTGCTCATTCCCTGTCGGAACCTTTCGATCGAACGATCCAGCATCACGACGAATTCCTTGTGTCTCTTGAGGTTGTTTTCATAATCCTCGACCGTTTTAAATGGAGCCGCACCTTTGCCGGAAGCGAATGTCGGATAGAACGTGTGGAGCCCGCTGAAATGGTTCAACGGTCGAACCACTGTCAGGGCCATCAGTTCCTTTGAAAAACCCTTTATCGCGTCTTCCTGATTCTTCTTAAAAACATCATAGGCGAGCTTGTCCGTTGCCGAGAGTGCCTTGTAAGTTATTGAT
>JABDKD010000222.1 GCA_013003215.1 Pyrinomonadaceae bacterium | reverse complement strand
CGTTCCTGCGTTTGGACGTTGAACTCGTCGACCTTGACGGACCTTGCGGCATCTATCTCGTTTTGCGACAGGAACTTGGTTGGCTTGAGTTCCAGGATGTCCAGACCGCGGGCGATCTCAGAACTGTATATGTAACCGTTGTACCAATACGCCGACCACGATCCGCCCATGATAAGCATCTTCGGATCGATCGGGCCACGGTCGAAATATGCGATCTCAATCGGCTTCTCGATATCGGTGAAGTCCATAATCGAGATACCGCCCTGGTACCAAGCCTGGACCTTTATGTCCCTGCCCGGAACCGGAATTATCGATCCGTTATGCGCAACGCAATTCTCGGTGTTGCCCTGAGCCGCAGGCATCTTGTAATACGAAGCAAACTTAAGTTTGTTGTCTTCGATGTTGAACAAGGCATTCGCTCCCCATACGTTAGGGTCATTCTCCCGGCACCTTGCGCCGAGTCCGCCTCCCCATTCATCCGTAAAGACGACCTTCTTGCCGTCGTTGGAAAATGTCGCGGAGTGCCAGTAGGCGTAGTTCGAGTCGTTCACCGCATCGATTCGTTTCGGATTCGCAGGGTCCCTAATGTCCAGTAGGATCCCATTTCCGGAACAAGCTCCCCCGGCGAGACCGATCTCCGAATATGCGGTGATGTCATGGCACTGGTCGGTTTTGGTTGGCCTGCCTTGGTTGTCATGCGAACCTCCGTCGGTCAAAGCGTCGATTTTACCGGTTTCGTCCGCGAAGATCTGCGGCCGGTTTACGATCTTTGAATCGGCAGGGGAGGCAACAGGAACCTTGATGATGTCGATTCGGAATCGTGCGGTATCCGGATTCTTGTCCGGCGTGCCGCCCGAACAGCCCGCAAGTTCTTCTGCGGGACGTACAAACGAGGTACCCGAAACATAGATGTAAACGTTTTCTTTGTCGTTGGGGTCCTTTACGAGAGTATGCGTATGCGAGCCGCGGCAGGTTTGAACGGCGCCGACCTGTTTCGGACTCTTGATATTCGAGATATCAAAGATACGTACTCCCCGAAAACGATCTTTTTGAGCCGCCGGTGCCGGTTGTCCATCTGCTGAAGTGAATCCCTGAGTTCCACAGTCGAGACGTCCGTTCGGCATTTCCACTGACATAAACATCAGGTTCTTATAAACCGAGACGTCGCCTTGTCCGCCCGGGCAAACCATCGATGTTAGAAGTTTCGCTTTACTCGGATCAGCTACATCGTAAATGTTGACCCCATAAAAGTTGCCCATAAACACGCGGTCGCCCTGAAACGCCAGGTCGGAATTGGCAAAAGCGAGTTGAGCCGAGACCAGCTTGATCTGATCGGGAATATTGGCATTCGCCGGAAAGCCGATCTGCGAGAGGATCTTCTTTACTTTCGGGTCGTTCGCATCGGTTGTGCCAAGTCGGAAAGCCGAAGGTTTCTTGACGAGATTAACAAGTCTCATTCCGTAAGCGACTTCGCCAGCGTCAAATAAGCCTGATGGCAGATTCGCTCTCGGATCTCGTGCATCAGAACCGGTCATCCCCTCGGGAAGTTTTGGCGCGGGTCCCTGAGCCACGGCCGCAATACACAGGCTCAAAACAAAAACAACAACGAAACTTAATCTATATCGATTCATACTTTCCTCTTATTCGATTTCCTTCAACATCTCTCTCATAACTTTGATCTCTGCTCGCTGTCCGCTGTCTACGTCAGTGGCGAACGTGAACATTTCCGGGTCCTCGCCGGCACCGGCCTTATGCAGCTCGTCAACCATGACCAGTGCACCAATGTGGTGTTGGATCATTCCCTCAAGCCAAAGCCGTACAAATTCCATATCCTTAACGTTTCGGAGCGCCTCCATCTGTTTGGGAGTAAGCATCCCGGGCATCATCATGTTGTCCATGTGACCCTTGTGGTCCTTCATGTCCTTCATCTCGCCCATGTCCGGCATCGGCAGCATCAGCTTTTCGCCCCTCGTCCGCAGCCATCGCCGCATGAATGCAATCTCTTCTTCCTGTGTATGGCTGATACGAGCGCCGAGCGTGATGAGTTTCTCGTATGTCGTACGCTCATTGATAAGTGCTGACATTTCAACAGCTTGCGCGTGGTGATGGATCATCCCCTGCATGAATTCGACATCTTTCTTGGTGTAAGAAGGGAAATCCGCAGTTGTCGATGCAGGCAGGATCTTTGTCGGCTGTCCAGGTGCACCGGGCTGAACTATCACGGGCCCTTCCTGTGCAAATACTGGAAGTGCAAAAAGAATAGCAGCCGTACAAGTTGCGAGTAGTAACTTAATTGTTCGTGGCATTCAACGTACCTCGGTTGTGAATTCGAATCAGGGCTGCCAAAAAGGCATTGCTAAAATGTCATTGGATTGAACATCTTACGATATTTCGGATTAAAATTACTACGTCCGGGTTGTGTAGATTGTTGCAGTTAGCGCGGAAGCCCTGCGATTCGGATGGAATAATCCATTCGTTTGGAACCCGTGCCGGGCATAGTAGGTCGGCAAGCCCGACGCTAAACGGGCGTGGAATTAGTATTCTTATTTTGCAATAATTGCCCCGTTTTTTGGCTTGCCCGACTCTAAACGATTCAATCTTCGTCCTTCAAATAGAACGTCTCCTCAACCGGCCTCAACGGTCTCGCCAACCAAAGCGGACGACGCAATCCATTAGGACCAGGCGCGGGACGTGTCATCGCGAGCCACTCCTTGTAAACATCCATCGATCTTGCGGTATCGACATAGACATCGCCATACTGATCATCGGCGTGTGCCTTCTCGACGCGTACCCTTTGGTGCCAGCAATGCATTCCCGAAATCGGATCGGGGTGAACAGGGAAGGTGATGTTCTGATGGACACCGCCGTCGGACCAAAAGATCCTTTCGGTGTCGGGATCATCCGTTTTCGTGCGTCTGATCCCGTCCGTCACGCGCATTTTGTAAGCCGAGCCTTCCTTTTCGATCGAGACCTGGTTCATCGCCCAACGGTTGTTTGACGGATCCTGCTTTCGGCTCCAGCGACCGAGGTGGTGCGAACACGCAACGACACCCGGTTTCATTCCTTCAGTAACCCAGGCCTTATTCACAAAATAGCCGATATCCGTATTGATCCTTACAAGGTCATTTGTAGCGACGCCCCATTTTTCGGCATCTTCCGGACTCATCCAAAGCGGGTTTCTGTGCGCAATCTCGGCGAGCCATTTTGCATTTCCGCTTCTTGAGTGGATAAGCGTGGGCAGACGGAAAGTAGGAACGAGAACGATCTCGTTGTCCTTCAGGTTCTCGCGGTGGATATGACTTTTGACGTAGGTTGGCGTCTTGTACTCCGGCCAGCCCCATTCCTTGAGGGTCTCTGAGAAAAACTCCTGCTTTCTTGAAGGCGTCCCGAATCCCTGGTGCGCCTTGCCGTCGATCATCACACCGATGTTCTTGCCGTCCTTCGAAATGGTTCCGGTTTCTTCGTCAACCGAGGCCTCCCCGAGATCGTCGAGTTCATTCAGATGGACATTGTAGGTCTCCGAATCGACTTCAAACGCGCCGTACTTCCGCATGTATTCGAGTACCTCGAGACCTTCCTCAGCCGCTTTTTCAGGCAGGCCCTTTGTGTTTTCGAAGATGAAACGGTAGTACTCGTCGATCGTGATCTTTTCACCCGGACGATACGGCGAGATAAAGTGCTCGCGTATTCCAAGGCTGCCGTCAGGATCGATGCGCCAAGACAGCTCTATCCAAAACTCGTCTTCTTCCCACACCTCACCCGGGTTGGTTTCGTAGGTGAACTCGGTTTCGTTACCCATACGTCTTGCCGCCTCGCGGAGAACCGGCTGACGGAATCCGATCCATTTGCCGGAATGCGTCTCGTACGAAATCAAATCGTGTCTTTCGGCGGAATGGCCCATCGGGAGAACGTAATCCGCGAAATAAGCGGTCTCGTTCCAGGTCGGGGTGAGCGCGACGTGCATTCCGACCTTCTCTTTGTCACAAAGCGCATCCATCCACATGAATCCATCCGGATAGGTCCAGACAGGGTTAAACACGCGTGTGAAGTAGACCGAAAGGCGTCCGCGGCCTTCTTTTAGAAAGTGCGGCAGTAGCTGGCTCAGTTCATAGTGCGTAAGCGGATACTCTTTGGGGAAATGAAGTTCGTTCCAAAACTTCTGCGCCGGCGGTTTTGAAAAACCGGTCGGATGAAACTTGTTCCACGCAGAAGGCATAGTTCCGCCGACGGTCCCTACGCTTCCGGTGAGCACATTCAGAAAATGAAGGCATCTGGAAACGGCCCAGCCGCCCAGATTACCGGACCCCGCACTCCGCCAATTGTGTGTCGCAAATCGGGTTCCGGCCTCACCTACCTTTTTCGCGACATCCCGTATCATCGAAGCTTTAGCTCCGCTTTCAGCTTCCGCAAATTCCGGCGTGTAATCGGCGTAAAGTTTCTTCATCTCTTCGATGAAGTTATCGAATGTTACATCTGCTCCAGGGTTCAACTCCCGGAGGCTCTCCCGCCAGTTTACCCAGTTGAAAAGGAAATCACGGTTATAGGTGCCTTCATCGAGAAGGATCTTTGCGATCGCGAGCAGAACCGCGGCTTCGCTTCCCGGATATGTGGGCATCCAGTAGTCGGCCATCGACGCAGTGTTCGAAAGACGCGGGTCCATTACTGCCATCTTCGCGCCGTTCATAAGGCCTTCTATGATCCTCTGTGCGTGCGGATTGAAATAATGGCCCGACTCGAGGTGCGCGCTGATAAGTAAAATGAACTTAGCGTTGGCGTGGTCGGGTGAAGGCCTGTCGGCGCCATGCCAAATCGCGTAACCAAATCTCGCACCGGCGGAACAAATATTTGTATGGCTGTTATGACCGTCGACACCCCACGACTGCAGAATTCGGTCCATAAAGCCTTCATGACCGGGACGCCCGACGTGATAGACGACCTCGTTCTTTTTCTCGGCCTTTAGCGCTTCACGTATGTTCGCGGCGATATCGTCCAGCGCTTCATCCCACGAGACCTTTTCCCATTCGCCCGCACCGCGCTCACCCTTACGCTTCATCGGGTGAAGGATACGGTCCACGTCCTTGATCTGGTTGATCGTCGCCGGTCCTTTGGCGCAGTTCCGGCCACGGCTGCCCGGATGGTACGGATTGCCCTCGAACTTCCGCACCTCCATCGTCTCTTTGTCGATATAGCTGAGGAGTCCGCAGCCCGCTTCGCAATTGAAGCAGGATGTGGGAACTATCATGTAGTTCTTCTTGTCGCGCTTGAGTCCTGATTTCGCCTCGTACTCGGTCCAGTCGTCCCACTTCTCCGGCGGCGGATAATTCGACAACTCACCCGGCTCGTTCATCCGGGGAAGTTCTTCAAAAGACTGCGGGTGCAGGTTTTCTATGATGCCGATCTTCTCGGCGATTGATTCTATGAATGATGGCTTGTGTTTCATTTAATTAGCCCGTGACAGAGTTAGCCCACGAAAAACACGAAAGACACAAAATGGAAGAACCAAATGGTCTCCGTCTGTAGTTCCCGGACGAAATCAAAGAATTTACGTTCTAGCGTACGAGACGTTTGTATTCCAATTTTGGGTTATGACCAAAATTGGCCAAAATTCCGAGGCGCATTCCTGTTGCTCTCAAATAATTAAGGACTTGCGAATCGTTTGCTTTTACAAGTCTGTCCAGAGCCTTTATTTCGAGTATTATGGTTTCGAAACAAATAAAATCGGGCACAAATCGCTTCTTTGTTTTTCTGCCTTTATAGAAAAACGGCAGCGACGGTTGCGATTCGAACGGGATATTTCTCAACTCCAGTTCTATTTCAAGACACTCTTGGTAAACGGGCTCAGTAAAGCCATTTCCAACCTTCTTATAGACTTCGAAACAAGCTCCAACTAATTCGTACGCCCTCTTCGGGTATATCAATTTCTTATTCATAACGAGTGAGGTTTGGCGCATTGCCAATCGTATGATTATCAAAAACTAACACTTCAACATGAAAGAACATTTAGTGTCTTTCGTGATTTTAGTGGGACATTATTCTAACTCAGTGGTATCAATTGCGGTGCCTTGACCCATATGTGCTGTGCGAATCCAAGCCCAATCATGATCATCACACCCGAGATGCCGACCGCCCAGATCTCATGCGAAAAATAGAGCAGTACCATCGGGATTATGTTTCCGATCATTACCATCCCGAACCAGAATGCTGCTGCGAACCGTCCTTTGACAATCATTTCAACGACCTCGTGCGCATCGTCGGTCGAGTGTGTGGTCGACATCTCGATCAACAGCGTGAGCAGGTGAATGAGCAAGAATGCCGCTGTCAGTGTTGAAATGACGACTGTAAGTCCAATGTTTACAATAAGAAAGACGTTCACGATCAAAAAGACTGCAAATCCCGCCATCAGCGAGTGAAGGACCATGTGAACGCCGAGCATCGGGCTCTGCCAGAAATCCCTTCCTTTTGCCTGTGCAAACAGAAATGCAGTGTAGATTGCCGCGAGCACCGCAAAAACGACTCCTATCGGTTCGATATATTTCAATAACTCGGTATAACCGAAATACCAGGCACCCAGCCATGCCGTTAGCAGTGCCCCGTAAATCGAAATGATGTAACCGCCTCTCGTTAGCCACGATTTCCACTGTGGTCGAAGAAGAACATACAAAAACCGATCGGGGCGACCCAAATCCATCACTAAAAGGGCACCGGTCGCTGCAAGAAACACCAAAGCAACAAGTGTCCCGATCAATTTCACGATGTCGGGGACGTTGTAAACAAAGTAGCTGCCGAGGACCGGGATCATGAACGCACCGGCGGCGATAGCCTTTGTCAAGACATACGCCGACACTTCCCAGCCCCAATGCACACCCTTTGAGGGAGCGTCATAAACGCGTCGCGGAGTCTTCTTTAACGGCTCTATCTGTACAAGACCCGATTGCGCTTGTGCGGTCGAAGCGGCCTGCCTTTCGTCGGCATACTTTGCGTATTTCCCAACTCCCATCGACTGGGAAGACCACATGTAATCCGATTCCGCGTGTGCTTCGGTCGGATCAAGTGACGCCTTGTCTCCGTCAATATAGAACAGCTTTGGATTTGTACCTTTCTCGGCCTTACGAACTGACACAGTTTCCCGCGCCAACAAATGCGAGATCTCAGATTCCGGATTATCCATGTCGCCGGATATGATCGCGTGTTCAGGGCAGACAACCACGCAGGCAGGCTCGAGCCCGATATCAGTTCTGTGCGTGCAGTAATTGCACTTGTTAGCGGTCTTGGTTTCCGGGTTAATGAAGATCGCGTCATACGGACATGCCTGAGTGCAGGCTTTGCACGAAATGCACCGGCGGTCGTCAAAGTCGACAATGCCGTCTTTCCTGGTATGGAGAGCTTCGGTCGGGCAAATGTCCACGCAGGGTGCATCCGCGCAGTGGTTGCAGCGCATCACAGAAAAAAGACGACGCGTGTCAGGGAACTCACCTTTTTCTATATATTTAACCCAGGTGCGGTTTACACCGACAGGAACGTCGTGTTCCGATTTGCAGGCGACGGTACAGGCGTGGCAACCGATACATTTTCGGTTGTCGATGATGAATCCAAAATTCATATTCGGTTATTCCGAGAAGTTATAATTTGAGATTAGTTCTACGGCACCCGGATGTCAAAACTATGCGATTTGAAATGGCCAGCAATTTTAAAACTCCGGAATCATTGGGCAATCCCCGGAAATATAAATACAATATGTTTTTGAGAAATGACTTATCTGGTCGGCGAGTAATTATGAAGCGGTTCTACATGTTTTGCCTGGTTTTGCTGGTACTTTCGGCCCACGCCTATTCGCAGCGCCGTCGGCCAGCCCCTACCCCTCCCGTAATCACATCGAACGAAGAGATAAAGGTATCGACAAACCTCATACGGGTCGATGTTGTAGTTACAGACAAGAAGAACCGCCCGGTTTCGAATCTAAATCCCGGAGATTTCGAGATTTACGAGGATGGTAAAAAGCAAAAGATTTCTGACTTCTCTTACGTTTCGTCCGGAAAACAACGAAAGACGTCCAGGCCGACAAGTGACTCGCTTGGCCTCGAGACCGGAAGCGGAGGCACAAATTTAAAGGACAAAATTGCGATTCCCACCACGTCCGGCTCAACAGGTGGTGGAGAAATCCGTCGTACGTTTGTAATTGTCGTCGATAACCTGGGACTGAGTTTTAGAAGCGTTGGAGAGGTAAAGAGGTCGATTCGAAAATTCATAAACGAACAAGTCCGCCGCGGCGACCTGGTTTCCATCTTAACAACCGGACGTTCGGGGGTGTTACCCGCATTTACCTCGAATAAGAAGCAGCTTCTGGCGACAGTCAAGAAGATCAAGTGGACGGGCCAGAGCCGGGGAGGCGCCGACTATTACGATCCGATCAAACTGACGCTTCTGGAGGAGGTTAGCGAACAGAGGGGGCAGGACATACCGGGAGTGCAGGAAGAGGCGGCCTTGCTTGAAGACGTCGAGTTGGAAAGAAAGAACAACCTGGCGATCGCGACAATGCGTTCGCTGCAGTATGTGGTCGGCGGCATGAGTAATCTGCCGGGAAGAAAGTCACTGATCCTCTTTTCGGAGGGTTTCTCACTCACAAACAGGAGCAACCGCAACTCGTCGGTCGCAAATGCCGATGACTCCGATACCGGGGCGCCGCCGTCGTCAATGAACCAGTTCGGATCCGGGGCTCCTGATGCCGTGAAGGCGCTTACCGAATCAGCTAATCAGGCATCTGTAGTGATTTACCCGATCGATCCTCGCGGACTACAGTATCTTGGAGGGGCAGGAGCGGACGACGATGTGCGCAAAGCGTTTGATCGTAACTTTCGGCCTGGTCAGACCGAGAATAAAAGGACCAACCGTGATTACGAGTTCCGGCAAACGCAGGACGGGCTTCGCGTCTTGGCAAAGGAAACCGGTGGTTTTGCCGTGCTCAACCAAAATAATCTCGGAAAGGGTCTCGAACGGGTTATTGATGACCAGAGCTATTATCTGCTTGGTTATATTACGGATATGGAAACGATCGACGGTCCGAAACAGGTATTTGAGAAGGTCTCCGTGAGGCTGAAGGATCCTGATCTAAGGGTTCGATAC
>JABDKD010000217.1 GCA_013003215.1 Pyrinomonadaceae bacterium | reverse complement strand
GGTTCCTTCTTTGTCTTGAAAGTCTTTCCGTCCGGTGGCGAAGTGGTCGAACAAAGGTTCGGTATTCATCAGAAAATACCTGTCCTTTTTGTAATGAACTATTGAGTGGGTTTCCGGATCGAAAAACGCAGTATCTCCAACTTCGTGTTCATAAATCCGAAAATCCTGGTGAAAGAACAAGCGAACATCTCGTTCCGAATCTGAGAGGTTGCTGACTGCAAGGTATCTAAGGAACAGGTTGTCGTGATTAGCCACCGTATCCTGGGAGATTATTTCGAGCTCCAGTTCCTCGTTGATCAAGTGGACATCAGTTACTAGAGTCTCCGGGAGATACTTTAGCGTTCGTTGCCAGCCATCATCTGAAATCCATGAAAACGTGCCATCTACCCAGACTCCGAATCGAAAGGCGAACCCCTCGGTGTGGTTTTCCTGGCCGACATACGGGTAATAAATATCCCGAATGCGGTATTTCTCGTCGAAAGTGACGAGTAATGAGCCATTTCCTACCGGGACGTCTCGCATAAACTATTTCTTATTGACAGTCTTTTCAACCGCCAGATCAATCCGTTTCTGAATGTCCGCATTGTATGAGACAAACTTTTCTACCTGTTTACCTTCACGGTCAAAAATAATTGTTTGGGGAATCCGGTTGTCTGTCCCGAGCAGGGAATAGGTCAATTCGTCCTCGGGAGTCGCTATCGGATAGTCAATTGTTAGCCTCTCTTTGAAACCGGCGACAGAGGGTCGATCATCCTCGCCGCCCACATGCAATCCGACAACAACCAATTCGTCCCCGTATTTCTTATCCAGCGCTCGCAAATGCGGGATGGCTTCAATACAAGGGGGGCAATACGTCGCCCAAAAATCAAGGATCAGGACTCTGCCTTTATACTCTTCGAGAAGCTTCTTCTCCCCCCCGTCAAAGAGTATCCATCCCAACTTCTCAACCGGCTTTGTAGGAGGCATCGGTAGATTCGTTCTGGGCATACGGTTATTCGAGAGCGGACGGTTCGAAACAGAAACAGGTGGTGCTGCAGGCTGGCAGCCTGCCATCAAAGCGATTCCGAGCAAACACAGAATAACGAATACGACTCGCATAATTAACATCCAAAACGTAATGTTAAATTGTAACCCCTGAATAACAAAACCCGCAGCATCCTAACTGACGGGTTTGAATATGCAAAGAGTTTATCCAAAACGTATAAATGACCTCGTCAAGAGAGCGGCTTTACGCGGGGTCGTTTCGGTCCCAAACGCAAACGGAAAGGCGGCTTCTTTTTTGTGCGGTGTATCGATCGCGTTCACGGTCAGGGTCGATACCGAATCCCTTCGCGTCGAAGACGCCGGATTTTCAACAAATGGCTGCGGTTATGTCGTTGCTGCTGCGGAACTGCTTTGCGACGCCATTTCCGGGACCGAGCTTTTTCGGTTGGAGGGCGGAGCGGTTTTGGAGACCCGCGTGAATACTGAACTGGAGGACGTTCCTGAAAACCGGATCCATTGTGTGAATCTCTGTTTTGACGCACTGAACTCAGCCCTTGAACAGTTCCGAAAAAGAAGGATTACTACCTGGGAGGGGGATGATCCATTGGTTTGTTCCTGCTTCGATGTGTCGGAAAGCGCTATTCGAAAGGAGATTGATACAAAAGGCCTGCGATCCATAGAAGAGGTTGGTGAATCAGTCCGGGCTGGTACGGGTTGCGGCTCATGCCAGATGACCATAGGAGAGATTCTTGATCTTTGAGAGTCAGGACATAGGTTTCCGATTGTCGGTGAGACACGATCCGTTGAACCGTATGTGTTCGCGGGGTTTATTAGATCGATAAGAACTGCTAGATTTATTGTAAGTTTCCGCCGAAAGGCCCTCTGTAATCATGGACGATCCCTTTTTATATATCCTGTTCGCCGAACCGGGCGCCCCACCAGAGTTTCCGAGCGTATTTTCGACTATTGTCAACGCGATCATCGTGATCGCACTTGTTCTTGGCAATGGATTTTTCGTTGCGTCTGAATTTGCACTTGTTGCAGTCAGGAAATCGAGAATTCAATCTCTCGCCGCTGACGGAAGTAAAGGGGCAAAACGGCTTCTCGGTTTGCTTGAGAACCTAAACGCATATATCTCGGCGACACAGCTTGGTATCACCCTGTTTTCGCTCGGACTCGGCTATGTTGCCGAGCCTGCCGTTGTACAGGTCGTGGAACCGGTACTTGTTTGGGTTGCAGGTGCCGCCGGTTTAGAAATTCTGAATTCGCCGACTTTGGCGCATTCTATTGCATTTGCGATCTCGTTCGGATTGATCACATTCTTGCATATTGTGTTCGGTGAACTTGCTCCGAAGACGATGGCACTTGAACTCTCGGAGCGTGTTTCGTTAGCGATTGCGCTTCCTCTCCAGCTGTTTTATAAGCTGTTTTACTATCCTATTCGGGTTCTCGACTGGACCGGCATCAAGACCGTGCGGCTATTCGGGCTCCACCCTACCGGTGATCACGGCTCGATTTACACGGAAGATGAGATTCGGCAGCTGGTTAGAATCTCGCAGGAGAGCGGGCATTTGAATGAGGAAGAAAGAAAACTCATAAACCAGGTGTTTGAGTTTTCCGAAACGACTGTTCGTGAGGCAATGATTCCAAGAACGGAGATCGTGGCCGTTTCGGTGATGATGCCACTTGAAGAGATAGCTGAAACTTTCAGGGTATACGGATTCTCGCGTGTTCCTGTCTACCGGGAATCTATGGATGACATAGCGGGTGTCATACACAGCAAAGACATCATGATTGCCTTGCTGACGCCAGATCGATTCCGCATTGAGAAGGTATTACGAAAACCCGTCTACGTGGTTGATACTGCCAGACTCGAGGATGTACTTCGTCAGATGCAGCAGGAGAAGTTTCATTTCGGGTTTGTAGTAGATGAACATGGCGGTGTTGAGGGAATCATCACTTTGGAAGACCTGCTTGAGGAAATTGTTGGCGAAATAGCCGATGAATATGACGAAGAGGTTGCCGAACAGATTCATAAACAGGCTGACGGCAGCTACGTTCTCGAAGGCGGGTTGGCCGTGCGGGACCTCAATCGGCAGCTTGATCTCTCGCTTCCTGTTTCAGAAAGTTATACAACGATTGCGGGGTTCCTGATGGCCGAGGCTGGCCAACTGCTTGAAAAAGGGGAAAGTGTAAGATTTGATCGTCATGATTTTCAGGTGGAAGAGACCGACAGGCGCAGAATTTTGCGTGTGAGGATGAGAAAAGTATGAGGATTTCAGTAGTTTTGTTATTGCTCATTTTGTGTTGTATTTCCGGCGTGGCGCAAACTGCCCGATATTCGATCGAGATCGAGTTGGAAGATCTGGCGATCGATCGTAAGGCCTCAGAGGAGACGCTGAAAGTCTCGATTACGAATAAATCTGACGAACGGCTAAGCGGCAAACAGCTTGGTAACTTAGAACTCGAGTTTTCAAAATGCGGCCCCGGGGAACGAGACTCGATTTTTTGTACAAAGAAATCGGCAAAATATTTCTCGCGGGTCGCAATCCCTGATAGAGAGGTTCCTGATGGTGAGAAGTTGGTGTTCCGCGTAAACATCGCTTCTTTATATTGGAGCGAAATCTGGCTACTTGGCGGTACGAAACCAAGATACGGAAATTGGGCGCCCAGCCTTCCGAACATTCCCGATGACAACGTCTATTTCTTCGCTAAGATCAGGAGCCTCGAGGGTTACCGTTCGGTACCGGTACCCGATTCAGACAAGCCGGAGAAAAGACCTGTATGGTCTTTCGAATACTCGAACGTGATCAACGTAGCCTTCATCTAGGACAAATGAAAGCAAATGTACGGCTCTGCCTTCTTTTAGGCGGAGCGTTTTTGTGTTTGGGTGCTATTAAAGTTAAATTTAAATCAATAGAACACAACAGAACGGAGCAATTTGTAATGAGCGCGATTGAAGAGATTTGGGCAACAGAAATACTGGATTCACGCGGGAATCCAACACTCGAAGCTGAGGTCATGCTGGAGACCGGCGAAAAGGGCCGAGCAGCAGTGCCAAGTGGCGCCTCAACGGGCGAAAACGAGGCTGTCGAACTTAGAGACGGTGACCCCAACCGGTATTTGGGCAAGGGGGTAACTCAGGCAGTCTCAAATGTTAACGATAAGATTGCCTATGAGCTCCGGGGACTGGATGCGCTGGACCAAACCGTCGTTGACCGAGCGTTGATAGAGCTCGATGGAACGGACAACAAGTCCTCTTTGGGTGCGAACGCTTTGCTCGGAGTCTCTCTTGCGACGGCACGTGCGGCCGCATCTCATCTTCGTATGCCGCTCTATCGATATATTGGCGGGGCAAATGCCAAGACACTTCCCACCCCGATGATGAACATCATCAACGGTGGAGCGCACGCGGATAACAACGTTGATTTTCAGGAGTTTATGATCATGCCTGTTGCCGCTCCCAGTTTTGCGGAAGGCCTGCGCGCAGGAGCGGAAGTGTTTCACAGCCTTAAGAAAGTTCTTCATGACAAGGGCCTGTCGACGGCGGTAGGAGACGAAGGCGGGTTTGCTCCGAATCTAAATTCGAACGAAGAAGCGATAGAGACGATTTTGATCGCCATAGAAAATGCCGGGTACAAGGTTGGCAAAGATATCCTTCTCGCGCTGGACCCTGCATCCAGCGAGTTCTACGAGAATGGAAAGTATGTCTTTAAGAAATCCGACGGGCGTGAGCTTTCCAGCGAAGAGATGGCGGATTTCTGGGTAAATTGGTGTGACACATACCCGATCGTTTCGATCGAGGACGGTATGGCGGAAAACGACTGGGACGGATGGATTGATCTGAACAGCAAACTGGGTGATCGGGTCCAGCTGGTTGGCGATGACCTCTTTGTCACCAACGTCAAATTCCTCCAGAAGGGAATTGAACTCGACGCGGCCAACTCAATTTTGATAAAGGTGAACCAGATCGGTACGCTGACCGAGACTTTGGACACTATCGAGCTGGCCAAGAGATATAACATGACCTGCGTAATCTCCCATCGTTCGGGTGAGACGGAGGACAGTTTTATTGCTGATCTGGCTGTGGCGACGAATGCCGGACAGATTAAAACAGGGTCTTTGTCACGTTCAGACCGCATCGCTAAGTACAATCAATTGTTGAGGATAGAAGAAGACCTTGATGTCTCTGCGACATATCTTGGGAAAGACAGCTTTTACCAGATAGCGAACTAGCAAACTCGTCCCGAAAGAACCTGATCGGCTTTGACGATGAGCGAGTTCTAAATCTTCAGATCGGAACGGTTCATGAAAATCCTTATCATCGGCGGAACCAGATTTGTCGGAAGGCATTTAACAGAATCAGCCACGTCGAAGGGCCACGAACTGACCGTCTTTCATAGAGGCAGCACTCCTTCAAATGGGCTACCTCCAATGACGGAGATTCTTGGCGACAGAACTTCTGATATCGATAAGCTAAGCCAGGGAAGCTGGGACGCCGTAATTGATACCTGCGGTTATCATCCCGCACATGTCGAGTCGATGGCCCGGGCTCTTTCAGGTCTGACAGCTCAGTACGTCTACATATCAAGCATTTCCGCCTACGCAGATTTTTCGACTCCGAATTTTGGCGAAGATGCGCCGCTAACGAGGCTTGACCCAACCCAACAAGAAACGTTTCAAAACCTGGATCCTAACAGAAATCATGACGCTATGGGCTTGGGCGATCTCTACGGTCCCTTAAAGGCAATGTGCGAAGATACCGTCACCAGGGTCTTCGGAAACGAATCGCTCATCGTCCGGGCCGGACTGATCGTCGGCAAATATGATTGGACTGATCGATTTACATACTGGGTGATGAGGACGGCGAATGGCGGAAAAGTTTTGGCCCCATTTGGACCAGAAGCTCCGGTGCAAATAATCGACGCCCGCGATTTAGCTGATTGGATCGTTAAAATGATCGAGAATCGCGGCACAGGCGTTTTCAATGTCGCTGGGGTTCCCGGGATGACTGATTTCGGGATCATGCTCAATTGTGCCAGGGAAGTTACCGGAAGTGATGCTGAATTCGTCTGGGCTGATGACCAGTTCATGGCAGATCATGATAT
>JABDKD010000183.1 GCA_013003215.1 Pyrinomonadaceae bacterium | reverse complement strand
CCCCAGTTATTTCCGCCGTCGATCGTGCGGACGACTGTTCCGCCGGTTCCGCTGGCCCAGATGACCTTTTTGCTTACTACATCGAGTCCTCGAAAGCTCGCGTCGGTGCCGACATCATACTTGGTCCACTGTGCGTATGCTGCCGGGACCGCCATCAGGAACGTGATCAGAACTACTACAGTTTTCATAGGTTTGTAGATTCTATGTGTTTGTTCGGAATGCATCAATTTCAATTGGATAATTGTATTAAGGTATGTTTATGCGACGTTCTGTGAACTGCACCAATCCATGTTTCTTGGAGATTGTCATTGCAGAACCGGAACAATAGACTTTCCCCAGAAATAGTATCGACCTCTTCTTCCGCTTGTCGGATCCCACTGGCTTTACGACCGGCTGCAACTTGCCATGTTAGTTGTCCAACTCAGGCATTGTGTCATTTGTTTGTACAAAACCTCCTCGCGAAGTAGAATTGGCTCGCAAATTCAAAGAGGAAAATTCTATGGCTTTCTTACCCATTCCGAGCATGCTCCTTCGGCAGCTCTATACGTATAACAGTCTCAAGAACACCGATGAGGGAATTACTTTTTCGATAAAGAATCGCCTTACAGATGTGAAGTTCACAGAGCTGAAGTCGATCAAAATCAACGGTAAAGAGATTCCGAAAGACCGGATTACGCTGGATCTCGGAGAGGGAAACGTGATTTCGGCGAATTCCGTCTCTAGCGATTCAGCGATCGACTTTCCGTTGAAGAAGATCCTTCATGTACACGCAAAGACAAACAATCTCGAGCATGGGAAATACAAAATCAAGATTGCCGTCAAAGCGAAGGGCTATGGTTCGTTGAAGTTTGAAGTCGAGGACTCAATAGCCGAAGTCGAAAAGCTTGATGTGAGAATACCCCGCAACGAGGAAGATGATTATTCGGAACAGGCAATTAAGGCTAGACGGGCTTTCGTTGAGGAATACACAGGTGCCGAGCTCAAGCACGTTTCGAACTACTCCTTTGACGGTCACATCCTGGAAGGTAACTGCGAAAACTTCACCGGCGTCGCGCAGATACCTATCGGTTTTGCCGGGCCGATCAAAATAAACGGCGAATTTGCGGACGGGGAGTATCTCATTCCGCTCGCCACGACCGAGGGCACCCTTATCGCTTCGTACAACCGGGGTATGAAGGTTCTCAATATGAGCGGCGGGGTGAAAACGACCGTGGTGAGCGATGCGATGCAAAGGGCCCCGGTTTTCGTATTTGAAGACGCACGGGCAGGCAGGAGATTTGTAAGCTGGGTCCAGGACAATTTTAAGAAAATCAAGGAGGAGGCCGAGGCGACATCCAGTGTCGCAAAACTCAAGGACATTGATCCGTACACCTCGAGCAAGTTTGTCTTTCTGAGGTTTAACTACACCACCGGAGACGCCGCAGGCCAGAACATGGTCGGGCGTGCGACATTCGCTGCATGTAGTTGGGTAATAGACAGTTACGAGGATGACAAGATCAAGCATTTCTATCTTGAATCAAACTTCGCGACCGATAAGAAAGCGTCTCAAGTCAACATTATGCGCACTCGCGGAAAGCGTGTTACGGCCGAATGCACGATTCCAAGAAACGTGCTGATCGAACACATGCGGGTAGAACCGGAGTCGCTGACGTATCATGCGGGAGTCGCGAATGTCGGTTCCTTCATGTCCGGGGCGAACAACAACGGTCTACATTCAGCGAATGGGATCACGGCGATGTTTATCGCTACGGGACAAGACGTCGCGAATGTGTCGGAGAGTTCCGCCGGGATGATCTATTCAGAGTTGACGCCGGATAAGGATCTCTATATTTCAATTACAATCCCGTCTCTAATCGTTGCTACGTATGGCGGCGGTACTTCTCTGGCGACCCAAAAAGAGTGTCTGGATGTACTCGGTTGTTACGGCAAGGGCGGCGTAAACAAGCTGGCGGAAATTGTTGCCGGTGTCGTTCTTGCTGGAGAGATCTCACTCGGGGCGGCGATCTCTTCAAGCGACTGGGTTTCGAGCCATGAGAAATACGGCAGGAACCGCTAACGTGAATGAAATAATGAAAAAGGAAAAATGAGTAATGCCAAATGAAAACATTTTCTTAGATTGGAGTTGAAACAAACTAATAACGCAAAACTTTCATTTGAAATTTTACATTTTACATTTATCGATAGGCTGTACGGTTATCGATTCTGAGAATCACTTATTGAATTTTCTATGTACATGACGAGATCGGTGACGACCGCCATTTGATTCTTGTTGAACGAACTGGGAGGGTTTTTGCAGGAGTTGTAAAAAGGACGGAGCTCGTCGATTCGGCCCCGATCTGCCATTACCATTGCGGTCCTGCATTTCACCAGTACGACAGATATATCATCTTCCCCAAACTTCTCTTGAAAAAGCTTGAGCGACTCAAGGAAGTAAGCCTGTGCTAGGGCCAAAGAGTCCTTATCCGATTTTGCAGCCTTTCTGTATTCTTCCTTTTCGGCTTTTGTTCCAATTGTGTGCACGCGGTTCGCATAGCTGGCAAGCATTTGAGGAAGGTTGAGATTCTTGGGATTTGTCGCACGCATCATGTCAATCGCCTCGGAAAGAAGTACGGCAGGAGATTTCTCTGATGGAACTTTTGCCGCCCACATGTAATACAGGTCTTTGGCGACGAGCTCATGCTGATTCCCAAAGTGTTCTATACGAAGATTCAATGCTCTTCGTGCATGAAAGTTTGCCTTGCGCAGGTAGCTCTTTGCGAGAGCGATTGTGTGGTCTTCGCCTGCAAGCATAACGTAAACCTCCGCAAACTTGTGGTGGAGTTCCGCTTGAATATCCTTGCGGTCGGGAATTTCACGCTCAATGCTGGCCCCCATCGCGTCAATCGCATCGATTACCCTCGCGTTTCCCGATTCCTTTGATCCGGCTGCATACATTCCGGGATTGGCGAATGAGATCAGTTTGTCCATAAACTTTGAGATTTCTTTGGCGGTTTCCTCCTCTGCTTTTGATTTCTTAGCCTCCACCTCGGCGCGTTGCTGGGCATTCTTTGCAATCAACGCCTGCTTCCCGGCAACATTTGCCTGCCAAAGGGCAACCGAAAGTCCAACGATCAGCCCCAATAGCGTAAGCAACCCGGCGGCGACCGGTATCTTATTGCGGCTAAGGAACTTCCTGGCACGATAGGTCAGGGTCGCAGGTCGGGCTCTGACCGGCAGATTATCCAGGTAACGCCAGATATCATCTCTAAACTGCTCGACCGTTGCGTATCGGCGTTCAGGTTTTTTCCTGATTGCCATTAACAAAATGTTGTCGAGGTCACCCCGCAATTTGGCCGGGTCTATAATTTTTTCCGTTTCTAGATCTCTTTCGGTTCCATTGCCCCGAGTTGATGCACTAGGTAGCGTGGGATCCCGCTCGACGATTGCCGAAAGGACACCGGATTCGTCACTTGAATTGGTAAAAGGATGCCGTCCCGTCAGGATCTTGTAGAGAATTACCCCGAGGCTAAAGATATCTGTCGCCGTAGTTATGGGTTCTCCGGTTATCTGTTCCGGCGAGGCATATTTTGGAGTCAGAGCGCCTATATTCGTGACTGTAGATGAATCATGCCCGTCTTCATCCAGCAACTTGGATATTCCGAAATCGAGCAGCATCGGCTCCCCGTCTTCCGTCACCAAAATATTTGAGGGTTTCAGATCCCGATGAACGATAAGATTGCGATGGGCAAACGAAACGGCCTCGCAGGCTTTGTTAAACAACTTGAGTCTTTGCCCTAGATTGAGATTCTTCTCCCGGCAGTACCGATCGATAGGAACCCCCTCAACGAGCTCCATTATCAAGAATGGGATTCCGTCATTGGTTGTCCCTGCGTCAATAAGGGTTGCGATATTCGGGTGAGCAAGCCCACCCTGGATATCACGTTCGCGGGCAAAAGTCTCTCGAATTCGCTTTGTGTTGAATTCGCGCTTCAACAGTTTGATGGCGACTTGTTGGGTGAATTCGCCATCAGTTCGTTCCGCCAGGTAAACGGCTCCCATACCGCCAAGACCCAGTTCGCTGACTATTCGATAGTTACCGATCTGTTCACCAAGATTAGGGTCTTCGACCGATTCTTCTTCAGGCAAAAATTCGCCAGCAAGGCTGCTGGCAGGCGCAGAGAGAAAATCTTCGGCTTCGTCTAAATCAACGAGAAGTGAAACGACCTCGCTTTTAACCTCTTCATCTGTATCTAGTTCGTTTAGAAAATGGACCCGGGCGGACGGGTCGAGCTGGAGAGCTTTGTCCAGGATTTCTTTTATCTCTTTCCAACGTTCGGGTTGCATAAATGCACCGATTAAAAGCCAATTATTCGTTCTGATTCGAAAGCGTCTAGGTTTTTTTCAATTCCCGGAAGAGCCAGAGTCGCGCTGAAGCCCATTCGCGGCTCACCGTTCTTTCTGAGATGTCGAAGACTTCTGAAATTTCCTTCGTACTCATTCCACCAAAAAAACGCATCTCGACTATCTTTGCCTGTCTTTTGTCAAGCGATTCCAGTTGTTCCAAAGCATCGTTAAGTGCCACGATCGAATATGCGCGTTCGTCCGCTGGGATTTGGAC
>JABDKD010000173.1 GCA_013003215.1 Pyrinomonadaceae bacterium | reverse complement strand
CACTCGCGTCAGCTAACCGCAACTAAGGACGGCGGGTTTGAGATCGATGCTGATCGAGCATTTGAACAGGTAGTTGGAGTAATCGACGAGCTATACGAGAAGTGCGATGAAAAACGGGAACGCGCAGGGTTCGGAGCGATTTCGTCATTTTGGCACAGCCTTGTCGGGGTCGATGACGCGGGGAATCCGACCACAAAGCTCTTCGCATGGGCGGAAACCAGGCCGGCGAGATATGTTCACAAACTTCGCTCCGAATTGAATGAAGCTGAGGTTCATAACCGTACCGGTTGCCCTTTCCACTCTAGTTATTGGCCCGCAAAACTTCTATGGATCAAGGAGAGCCTGAAGGAAGAGTTCGAACGAACCTCTCTTTGGCTCTCTTTTCCTGAATTCATGGGTCTTCAAATGTTCGGCACTGCTGAAACGAGTATTTCAATGGCTAGCGGCACCGGCATCTTTGATATTAGAAACAAGAGTTGGGATAAACCTCTCCTCGACTATCTTGAGATCCGAAGATCTTCGTTGCCGCAGATCTCGCATGACGCCTCACCGAATCTCGAGCTTACTTCCGAATACCAGGATCGTTGGCCGGATATCGCCAAAGCAAAATGGCATCCCGCGGTAGGAGATGGAGCCGCGAATAACGTTGGAGCCGGCTGTTTATCAAAAGAAAGGGCGGCTCTTATGATCGGAACGTCCGGGGCTATGCGGGTAGCATGGGAAGGGAAAGTGCCTGAGAAGATCCCGACGGGTCTTTGGTGTTATTTGATCGATTCGAAACGTGTCGTGATGGGCGGAGCACTTTCTGACGGTGGCGGTCTTTATCGTTGGTTAAAGGAGAACCTGCGCCTTTCGGATGATGACGATGATACCGAGGCTTTGATTGCAAAAAGGGAGCCGGCAGGGCACGGCCTTGCTTTTTTGCCATTTCTTGCGGGAGAACGAAGCACCGGTTACAACGAGTACGCGACAGGTGCCGTCTTGGGCCTTAGATCGGCGAACGATCAAATAGACATCGTTCAGGCGGCGCTTGAATCGGTCGCATACCGATTTAAGGACGTGTTTGACCGGCTCTGCGGCGTATTTGAAATTCGTGAGGTGATCGCATCGGGAGGTGCCTTGAGAGAGTCCCCGGTTTGGACTCAGATCATTAGCGACGTTATCGCCCGCGATATGGTTCTTCCGCAGACCCGTGAAGCGTCTTCGAGAGGTGCGGTCCTGCTTGCGTCTCTGGAGCTTGGCCTCATTTCGGAGGTCGAACCGGAATCAACGGTAGAAGCCAGGCATTTCAGTTTCAACATATCTAACCGGGAGATCTACCAGGAGGCTTATGAAAGGCACCAGCAGTTTTACTTGAAGTTGGTAACCGAATGAATCAAAGGGTGTTTACAGCAAAACCCATTCATTCCTCTGCAGTAAATATCCGTTTTTCCTTTGAATAAAAATTTCGCGCTCTTTGCGTCAAGGAAGAACAAATCGCACGGCGATCAATCGCAAAACCCAATCATTCCTCTGCGTTCTCTGCGTCCTCTGCGGTAAATTTCTCTTCTCCATTTAAGTAAAGATTTCACGCTTTTTGCGAGTTTGGCGTTCTTTGCGTCAAAAAAGAACAAATCGCAACGCCGATCACTCGCAAAACCCAATCGTCCCTCTGCGTTCTCTGCGTACTCAGCGTCCTCTGCGGTAAATATACGTTCTTCTTTTGAGTTCTGAATCTTTTCGATTTACCATATCCGCAAATCCAATTAACAATCAGCCTCCTTGAAACAGGACATCCATATGACGACTGCGACTATGACTCAGACCAAACGCAATCCGGAATTGGCGCAACTTTCGATAAACACAATAAGGACCCTTTCGCTTGATGCTGTTCAGGAGGCGAATTCCGGCCATCCCGGGCTTCCTCTAGGAGCAGCACCGATGGCGTACGTCCTCTGGACCAAATTCCTGAGACACAATCCTTCGAATCCAAAGTGGTTTAACCGTGACAGGTTTCTCCTATCTGCGGGTCACGGATCGATGTTGATATACAGTCTTCTGCATCTGACCGGATATGAATCGGTCTCGATGGAAGAGATCAAGAACTTCCGCCAGTATGGCTCAACGACACCCGGACACCCGGAGAACCATCTGACGACGGGTATCGAGGTGACGACGGGGCCGCTTGGCCAGGGATTCGCAAACGGTGTGGGCATGGCGATCGCCGAACGGCATCTTGCCGCGACCTTCAACAAGGAGAACTTCCCGGTCGTCGATCATTACACATACGCGATCTGTTCTGACGGCGACCTGATGGAAGGAATCTCGTACGAGTCGGCATCCATGGCTGGTCACCTGAAGCTGGGGAACCTGATCTATCTATACGATGACAACGACATCACGATCGAGGGTGGAACAAACCTCACTTTCTCTGAGGATGTGACAAAGAGATTCGAGTCATGCGGTTGGGATGTTTCGATGGTCGAAGACGGCAACGATCTGGACGCCATCGAAGCTGCGATTACCGCGGCGCAAGGCGTTAAAGAAAAGCCTTCATTGATCAGGGTCAAGACTCAGATTGGTTTTGGCATGCCGCACGCAGGAACGAGTTCGGCACACTCCGATGCGCCGGGCGATGAAGCCGTGGCAGAAACCAAGCGAAACCTTGGCTGGCCGGAAGACAAGAAGTTCTATGTGCCGGACGAGGTGTACTCGCATTTCAACGAAGCCAAAGAACGAGGAGCGGAACAGGAAAGAGCGTGGCTCGATCTTGTGACGTCATATGTTTCAGAATTCTCCGAAGAAGGAAAGCTTCTTGAGAACGTGACGAGCGGGAGCCTGCCCGAAAACTGGGAGGACGGACTTCCTTCCTTCGAAGATGTAAAAGCAGCGGCAACTAGAGTTTACAGCGGTGAGGTGATCAACGCCATCGCGGACGATATTCCGGCGATGATCGGCGGTTCTGCAGACCTCGGTCCTTCCAATAAGACGGATATCAAATCGAGCAGCTCGCTTGCTGCGGACAATTATGAGGGACGTATCATCCACTTCGGTGTTCGTGAACACGCGATGGGATCGTTGATGGTCGGAATGGCGCTTCATGGAGGTTTGATTCCTTTCGGCGGGACCTTCATGACCTTTAGCGACTACATGCGGCCCGCGATCAGGCTCGCTGCGCTATCCGAGCTCCAATGCATCTACGTCTTCACCCATGACTCGATCGGTCTCGGCGAAGACGGTCCGACGCACCAGTCTGTAGAGCATGTTTCCGCCTTGCGTGCGATTCCAAATCTTCATGTAATCCGACCATGTGATGCGCACGAGGTTCGCGAAGCCTGGAGAATCGCGTTGAACCGTCGCAATGCGCCGACGGCACTCTCGCTTTCACGCCAGGGCATTACACTCATCGACCGCGAGAAGTTTGCGACGGCTGAGGGAACAGCAAAAGGTGCTTATATTCTTGCGGAAGCCAACGGCGGCACACCGCAATTGATAATCATAGCGACCGGCGCGGAGGTCGGACTCGCACTCGAAACCCGCGAGACACTTCAGTCCGAAGGAATCGCAACCCGCGTCGTTTCAATGCCCTGTATGGAATTATTCGAAGAACAGACGGATGAATATCGCGAGACTGTTCTTCCTTCCTCCGTTACTTCACGGCTCATCATTGAGGCAGGCGTTCGACACGGTTGGGGCAGTTATTCGGGACCGAAGGGCGCAACCCTTACGGTCGACAAATTTGGAGCCTCGGCGCCTGCAAACGTCGTATTTGAGAAATACGGATTCACGCTTGAGAATGCTGTCGCCAAAGCAAAGGCGGTTCTTTAGAGTTCAGGGTTCCTGCTCGTCCTGATCAGGGACCCCAAACTTCATCCTTATTCATTCTCCCACGAGTTGATTCCCCGCCTTTGTACCTTGCGAAGGCCTGCAATTCCAGAAATGCAGGCAGTACGTAAGTGCTGCCGCGTGTCCAAATAATAATTATTCCGTTAAGCAAATATCGTCATTATCCAATGAATTGAATAGATTATTGACAAATAAAGCAATAACCAACGTAAAATGTTTTTTAATATAAATAAACAATGTTATAATACACATGTAGAGTTAGGGAGAATTCTGCCCTAGTAAATAGCCGCCCTACCCCTTACCCCACAAATATGCAAAGAAGCATTAAAAATAGAGGGCATCTGCAAGCAGGTTTCAGCGCACCTGAAACACTCATCGTTGTTCTGGTAATCAGTATCCTCGTGGTCATTGCGATTCCTAACGTCAGCAAGACGCTAGACTTGCGTTTGCTTGAGACTTACTCGTCTGTCGTTTCCAATAAAATGACGGAAACGAGAACGTATGCCATAAAACACAACCGAACCGCCTGGTTAAGAATCGATCCCGCGAATCGAACGAGTCAAATTCAAACGACCGATACCGCTGGCAATACGATTAACCTCAAGGCTGCTGAACTTTTACCCGCCAGGATTGCGATTGCGGAAACATCTCCGGTTGAATTTCGTTTTGATTCGATGGGTCGGCTGACTACCGGAACTGAAACCGTCACATTTCAGCTGACCGCTTCCGGCCAAACGAAGTCAAAAGCGATAACTGTTTCTCCTGCCGGAAAAATTTTGGTTGGATCGATGCATTAGGTGTCGAATCTCATAACGCACCCTTTTAACAGTGAAACAAAAGGTATGAATGCTGGAAAACACAATCAAAGCGGATTCAGTTTGCTTGAATGCATGTTCGCGATGGTAATCACGGTCATCGGGTTATCAGCCGTTCTTGGGCTGGTTGTATCGGCAATCAATCTACATTCGTTTTCCCGTAATAGAAACGATGCAAAAGAAGTTTCGAAAGCGAAGGTTGAAGAAATACGAAACTACGCTCCCGGTTCAGCGGAACGTGCTCGGGGCGGGAGTCTGAATTCCAATGTAGCTAACTACAACGACTCGCCTGAATCCAGGTTTCGCCGCAGGTGGTTAATTGAGGATTTCCCAACCGATGCGGGTGTCCCTGAAGGAACCCAAAGGATAACGGTGACGACATTGTCCGATCGATCGGATGTACTCTTACAGGCCACACAACTTCAAGTTCTGATACCTAATTCATAAATACGATGATGGATGAAAGACCAGTTAAAATAACACGCCAGTCAGGATTTAGCCTGATCGAACTCACGATTGCGGGTGTCATGCTGGTGATCGTACTGGGTATTCTTTCGAGTATTATCTTTGGAATCAACCGCACCTATTCTCAACAACGCCCAAGAATGGAAGCCGTAAATGACGCGAACGCCGCATTGGATCTGATGTCGCGTTTGATTCGGATGGCAGGCAACAATCCGGGCGAAATAGCCGGGCTGCAGGGGATTGACCCCGGAGTGCCGGTTTCGGGTCAATATAACACCATAAGGATTCGCTCGGACTGGCACGGCGCAACTATGTCGAGCAGTCCGGATGGCGATACAAACGACACCTTTGAAGATGTTACCTTTTGGGTCGCCGCGGGAGTACTGATGAAACAGGAATCACCCGGAGATACTTCGCCGGTTGAATTCCTCGGCCAAATAAACAGTTTGCGATTCACATACTTTGACACAGACAATGCGGCAATCCTTGACCCGGTAACCAATAATGCGGAAATCGCGAGAGTAGACATAGAGATTGATACACAAACGCCCGATACGCCTGCGATGACGTTTGGTACCTCCGTTCAGTTGAGAGGAAAATAAGCATGGAGAACGCAGAGAACACATTCAACTTACGCGAGAGCGGGGCAGCACTGATCACGTCGATTCTAGCGTTGCTTTTGGCCACTTTGCTTGGAATAGCCCTTGTATCAGTTGGACTTTCTTCGTTCGAAATCTCAAACAACGGCCTTCAGCAGACCGAAGCTTTTTATATCGCCGATTCAGGAATAACGCACGCGTCTGCATTGATCAACAGAGTCAAAAAAGGAGACTACAGTGTTCTCCTGACAACCGGCGACGGCATACCCAATACCGGAGATGAATTGAGCGCCCCGCCGGTAACCGGACTTTGGCCAGCCTCTGAGAGCATACTCGCCGGAAACAATGCTGGAGGCGGCATTTTGATTGGAACCGGACGATATTTTGTATCAGTTAGAAATGATACGGCACCAGGAGAGACAGCAACTGCCGATATAAACGGGATATTGATCGTCACATCAACTGGAATCGGTCGCGACGGAGCGACAGCGACGGTCGAAGCCGTCGTGAAATCGGTTGCGCTGGAACTGCCCGGACTCTTGTCAAACGGTGACGCCAGGTTTAGTAACGATTTAACAGTGCTGGGACCCTATGGATTAATTCAAATAAATGGCGATCTCTCTGTTCCGGGAACCGGACAGACTACGTGTGCCGAGCAGCGTTTTGAAATAATGGGTAATCCGACCGTGTATTCCAACATTAATGTCACACCTTCTTGTAATACTGCTCCGGTTGTGGGGACTACACTTTTGTTTAATCAGCCACGGGCGGTTCCCCCGATTATCGACATTGCCGAGTTACGAAGCGAATACCAGCCAAGGGCTGATTGGATATTTAAAGATAATGGGTCTATATACCCCCAGACCAACGGGGTTGAAAGAGGCACCCCTCTTTCGATGTTCGAGAAAACAACGATTGGGCTTGATGGCTGGACTTATAACAATTCGCTGAAAAAATGGTCCCATCTCGCAAATAAACGCTTGCCCGACGGCAACTATTACTTTCTGGAAACCAACGCCAGGTTGACAAAGGGGGGCAACATCGCAAACCCACCAAGGGTCACCATATTCGCTGAAGGTCACATCAGCTTAAACAATCAGATTTCGTTACAGCCCTATGAGCCCGGCTTCGCCCTGATTTCGGGAAATGACATATCAATGTCGAGCAAATACAGCAATCTCAACAATCCCGGATTATTCTACGCTTACGGACAGATCCGCTTTTCGAACACTACTTATGTTGTAGGCGGGATGATTGCAGCAGACTTTTATCGGGAGAATGGAACATTTGGTCCCGATGCAAACGATCCGGGTGGCACAAATCTTGTAGGCAGAATGCAAGGCGCAATGCAGGTTTCAGGTGACACCACGATCATGTCATCCAATTTCGGAACAGTAATTGGGTCAACTGTAGTTAGTTGGCGAGAAGTACGTTATTAAGAACCTTTGCATCTTCCCTCTCACTCTTCCATTCGTTTATTTTCCGAGTTTCAAATACTGGTTCAAATACGAATGCATTAATAAGGCCGGGTGACTGGCGTTTCTATGCGAGGCGAAGCTCTGAAAAAGGGCGCAACATTGACGGTGCATAAGTTCGGAGCTTCTGCACCGGCGAATGTCGTCTTTGAGGAGTACGGGTTTACAGTCGAGAACGCGTTGAAGCTGGCGAAAGGGAGCTTGTAGTTTTGAGTTCTGAGTTTTGAGTTTTGAGTTTTGAGTTTTGAGTTTTGAGTTTTGAGTTTTGAGTTCTGAGTTCTGAGTTTTGAGTTCTGAGTTTTGAGTTCTGAGTTTTGAGTTCTGAGTTTTGAGTTCTGAGTTTTGATTTCAGAGAATCCGGACTTCCTTAACCGTCGCATAGCGACCGGATGAATTTAGCCGTGGGTCAGCGCGAAGCGCGCAGCCCACGGGATATGAATCATAAAGATAATTTTCGTCGCGTCAGCGACGGTTGAAAACCACCCGCTAACGCAGGCGGAGATGACAGCCATCGGCTCACGCCGACGGTACTGATATTCAGAATCCGGAAATCCTTAAAAGCGCTGAAAGCGCGGCAGTAACTTAGCCAGTTGCAAGGCCGGAGGCCGCGGCATCTGGTGAATGGCGCCCGAAAACTACTTAGCCCTGAAGGGGCAAACGAATAAAGTTTGGTAGTTTTGAAATCGTATTGATGTTTTCGGATGAATACAACGATTTTGGTGCGAAAACGCAGGGCGGAAACGTAGGATCCTTCAGATCTGAAATCGATTATTAACATTCGATTCCAGATGCTGCGCGCTTCGCGCTTGCAACTGGCTAAGTTACTGTCACGCCTTCGGCGCTTTTTAGGATTTGTACTTCAGAGCCGCTTTTTCCTGACTCACTTCCTCCTTTTAGAGCAGTGCTTCGCACCGCATGTCGGGCAAAGCCGGACGCCAGGCGAAAGGTCAGTCTTCTCGCTATCATGATTGTTGCTCGCGTCCTTTGCGGTCCTTGCGACCTGCGCATCGAAAATGAAAAGGGCCAAGATTAAGGAACGCCTAACAAAAGATCCTGCGTTCCCCGTGATCTCTACGGTAAATCTACTTCCTTGCAGGTCGGCACCGCTCCCCGTACTGTAGGTAAGTTTTCCGGCTTGCTTGATTGTTTCTCGCGTTCTTTTTGGCCCTTACGACCTGCGCGTCGAAAAGGGCAATGGCCAGCATAAAGGAACGCCAAACAAGTATCTCTAAGCTTTCTGAGGCAGGCTTTACCCGGCTTTTATGATATTTTGGTCCGGTAACTTTCCCGCACAACCGAATCTCTAGGAGAAAAAATGGCTGAACGAAAGAAGATGAGTCTGACAATGAAGGTGTTGTTGGGCCTGATTTTGGGTTTGATCACCGGCGTGATCATCAACACGTTCTTTAGCGACAACGTTTTTATTGATACGTGGCTCACGAACGGGATCTTTCACATGATCGGGGCGATGTTTATCAGCTCCCTGAAGATGCTGGTCGTTCCGCTCGTTACTTTCTCCCTGATTTGCGGTGTATGCGGTATCGGCGATATCCGAGCATTGGGCAGAATTGGTACCAAGTCATTTCTTCTTTATGTTCTTACCACGGCAATTGCGATCAGTACAGCGATAGTTCTCGCCCAGTTGGTTGGTCCCGGAAAACGCTTCCAGATGGAAGGAAAGGAAGTTGCGAAGGTTGCCGCAAAGGAAGCCCCACCGATCACACAGGTATTTATCGACATCATCCCGAGTAATCCTGTTGAGACCTTTGCGAACGGCGAGATGCTTGGGATCATTTTCTACGCGATCCTTGTCGGCGTCAGCCTTCTAATTATTGGTCGGCCCGTCAAACGCCTGGTTGAAGGCGCGGAAATGCTGAATGAGGTCGCGATGAAGCTTGTCGATCTTGTGATGGCCGTCGCCCACATTGGGGTCTTTTGTTTGATCGCTAAGACCTTTGCACAACAGGGAATTGGCCTTCTGATGCCAATGGCGAGTTACTTCTTTACCGTTTTGGGAGCCCTCGCGTTCCACCTTTTCGTTACAATTCTTTTGCTTCTTTGGGTATTCACGCGTTTCAATCCCTTAACCTTCATGAGGAAGATGAGAAACGCCCAGGCATTCGCATTCTCGACGGCAAGTTCCAACGCAACGATACCGGTCACACTGCGGTCGGTTCATGAGCGCCTCGGTGTAAACAACTCGGTTGCTTCATTTACGGTTCCGCTCGGGGCTACGATCAACATGGATGGCACCGCGATCATGCAGGGGGTTGCGACCGTTTTCATTGCGAACGTTTATGGGATCGAACTGGGGATCGTCGGTTATCTGACGGTTATCGGGATGGCCGTTTTGGCGTCGATCGGAACGGCGGGCGTTCCCGGCGTCGGTTTGATCATGCTCGCGATGGTTCTCAGCCAGGTCGGACTTCCGCTGGAAGGAATCGGAATAATCATGGGTGTCGACCGTCTGCTCGACATGTGTCGAACAGCGGTCAACATTACAGGGGATGCGATGGTCTCGACCGTTGTCGGCAAGAGCGAAGACAACATCGATGTTGATATCTACAACGATCCCGATGCCGGTACTTTTGACGAGGACGAGGAGATCCATGTCGACGAGGATGTGGAAAGAGAATTCCAGGAAATTGTCGATAGCCCGCTTGAGGATGAATAGTCTTATATAAAACGTTCGAACAACGCCCCGGGGAACCGGGGCGTTTTTGTCTCGTAAGCGATATCCGGTCCAGTTCCCTTTTTTATCAAACCGCCATTCTGTGAAACAAGTCACGTGGTGACGACTGATCGTGGCCGTGGACTTTAGTCCTCGGGACCTGTATCCGAAGGGTGTTTGTCGCGTCAGCGACAATTGATTCAAGCGTCGCTGACGCGACGCCGTGCGTTTCTCAACTCAGTTCGTGGGCTGCGCGCTACGCGCTTGACCACGGCTACGATCAGTTCGCCGCATACGCGGCTCGCCGAATTCCCACGTCACCCCTCTCACCGCGACATTCCTAAAAACGCCTGATTAATGAATCCCCTTAAACTTCTTAATCCCTGTGTAGAAACGCCTGCTTTAGCAAACAGCTCTACTCAAGACTTTGCTATCGGATACCGTTTTGTTGCCTCAGCGATAATCCGCCCGCAGCAGCTCACCAAAGATCCCTGCGCTTATAAAATCTGCTTCATCAAACAAATCGAAGATATTTGTGAAGCCTACGACGACAGTATCGGAATTCGGTTGATAACCGAGAGTGACATTAATTCCTGCGGGACTGTCACCGTTTGAAGCGAAGAGAATCCCGAATGATTCCCTGTGAAGCTTGATTTCGCCCTGACTTTAAGAGCCGTTCTCCACGCCCACTTTATCTGCAGGAGTGAGAACCCACTTCAACGATTTTTTGATCAAAAGCTTCCCGGAATAAAGACCACGACCAAAGATCATGAGATCTCCCGCAGAGCTGACCATCCCGGATGGCCCATCGAGTCTTTCAACAGCTGAAGAAGTGTTTACCAATGAGCACCGGATTCACTATTCATCGACATCACTGGATTCCCTAAGCTGAACCCGGCGTCACAAACAAAAACGCACACCGAGTCACAGGTGTTCGGCCCATCAGGCTATCTTGCAACAGAACTGGCCGCTCTAAATCTTCTTGTAATTCCTGTACCACCCGGCGTCCCAGAGTTTCTTGTCGGATGATCTTTCACTTCGCAGGTCGAAGCCTTCTCGTGTTTTTGTGATCACGATCCGGAAGTGAATTAACCTCGACCTGAGCATCATGCTGTATTCGAGAATTAGCTCATCATCTACAAATTCTCCTTCATAAAGTGTCAGCACTCCGTGTTCGGAGTGACCTCCCACCCACTGGAGTTTGTCCGACAAGTTGTTATAGGAATAGAGCCCGAGTAATTGATGAGGGCGACCGTTGCGTTCCCCCGTTAAAAGCTCTTCGTAGACACATTCTTTGAACCGTTGTTTGATGACAGATGTCGCTTCTGTCTTTTCCCACTTGTTGTCACGACGGCTTGTACGAAAGTTACTTCTGACCTTCCATTCGCCAACCATGAAAGCAAGAGTCTTTGATTTTTCGGTAGCACAACCAAGAGGGTCGTCCGATTGTGCAAATGCCGATGAAGAAAATGAAATAAGAATTAGCAGAATTATTGTGAGTCTATTAGACATCACGGAATATTAGCATGAGATTCGGTGTTACGTTCATATCTTGATGAGTTCCCGGTGAGATGATGACGGCAGCAGGGACTTTTAGATAATTTCGAGCCCGAAAAATGACTATCCGGCATTCGGAATTTGATATCGACTCCCGGCAACGGAAAATGGTCAAATTGACGCTCCGCTCCGGGAGATATTCCATGTTCTCAGTTCGTTTCCATTCCCGCAGCTCCAATCGGCGGGCCGGGTATGTTGTATGGCGAAATTAATACTATTCCGACTTGTTAAGAATCTATTCTTAGAAAATGTTCAAATAGCTAGTCTTTAATCAAGTTTCAAGTTATATTTAGCCGATTCTATTACGATGTCAGGAGAAACCGTGCGGTTGAGATTTCAGATCCGTTCTGATTTACGCATGGATCAGACAAATCAATGGCCGGAACAAAGAAATTCGGAGCATTTTCAGGGGTTTTTACACCATCTATTCTCACCATATTGGGTGTAATCCTTTACATGAGAATGGGATGGGTTGTTGGAAACGCCGGCTTGGTGGGTGCGGTTATTATCGTTATCGTCGCCCATATTATTTCGGTGACAACAGGTCTGAGTGTTTCCTCCATCGCGACGGACAAGAAAGTCGGTGCCGGCGGAATCTACTACATCCTTTCCAGAAGCATGGGAATACCGATAGGGGGTGCGATCGGTCTGGCCTTGTATGTAGGCACAGCGTTTTCGATTGCACTTTATCTGATTGGTTTTGCAGAAAGTTTTAACGGGTATTTTGGTCTCGATACGGGAATCAATGGGCTGCGTATCTCAGGTTCCGCGGCAATGCTTATACTGACCGCAATTGCCCTCATCAGCACTTCTGTAGCCCTAAAAACACAATTCTTCATTCTTGCGGCTATCGTTGTTTCGCTGGTTTCCATTTTTTTGGGATCAGGCGTCCCCGCGCCTGAAACCGTTTCAATGATCCCGGTTTCAGATTCGGTGCCCCTTGAAATAATATTTGCAATCTTTTTCCCGGCTGTCACAGGTTTTACCGCCGGCACTGCGATGAGCGGTAACCTGAGGGATCCCAATAAGTCAATCCCTGTTGGCACGATTGCTGCGATCGCAGTCGGATTTGCCGTGTATATCGCGATTGCGATATTTCTCGCGTATTCCGTTAGCTCCGAAAGCCTTCGTAGTGATTACAACATTCTGATGAAGCTCGCCTATTTTGCCCCTGCTGTGGTTGCGGGCATTTGGGGCGCAACGCTTTCGTCCGCGCTTGGCGGCATCCTTGGTGGACCCAGAATCCTGCAGGCAATGTCATTAGATAAGGTGACACCTCGAGTATTCGGGAAAGGAAGAGGAAGGGAAAACGAACCTATCAACGCGCTTATCTTTGTCTTTGTGATAGCACAGGCAGGGATTTTGATCGGCGAACTCGATGTGATAGCTAGAGTCGTTTCGATGTTTTACCTCGCCGCGTACGGCTTCATAAACATCTCATTTTTTCTCGAGAGCTGGGCGAACCCCGATTTTCAGCCTTCATTCAAGGTCACTCGCTGGGTGGGGCTTATTGGTTTCGTCGCGTGTTTTGGCGTGATGTTCAAACTGGACATGATTGCGATGTTCGCTTCGATAATCGTGATCGTCGGAATTCACTTCTGGCTGCAGCGTAAGCACATCGAACTTGAAGGTGGAAACGTTTGGAGGAGCGTTTGGGAAAAAGTGGTTGCCAAGGGTCTAAATAAGATTGAAACCGATGAGAGCAAAGATGGTAAATGGAATCCCAACATTATCCTGTTTTCGGGAGAAAGTGCTCATCGTCCTTATCTCCTTGAATTCAGCAAAACTGTTTCGGGCCGGACGGGAATTGTCACTAATTTCAGTCTCGTAAAACGGGGAGGAGCCCAGGCCCCGATTAAAAAGACGGAGCAAGCGATCAAGGACGAGACGTTCGAAGAACTTGGAATCTTTGGCCGGAAGATAGAGGTCGATGATATCTATAAGGGAATTGAGAATGTTGCGACAACATTCGGGTTTTCC
>JABDKD010000136.1 GCA_013003215.1 Pyrinomonadaceae bacterium | reverse complement strand
CGTTCGTACTACTCGCTGTTGTCGTCTGTTACCAGTCCGGTACCGCGCTTGCCAAACACTATGAAGAGGAGGCGGCAAAGAAACCCCTTATGAACTATTTAAAGGGCCACGAAACCGGAAAAGCTGAATACGTGAAGGCTGCTTTTCATACCGAGGGCAAACTGATGTATATGCGCGACGGAAAATTTACAACGATTGAATTCGCGGATTATATCGGCCGGATGCGGGGTAAGCCCGCCGCTGATGAGGCAAACCGAAAGCGCTACATTGAGAGTGTGGATGTTTCCGGAAGTGCTGCGGTCGGTAAGATCATTCTCGACTATCCCGGCGCGCGTTTCGTCGACTACATGACCCTGCTTAAGATCGACGGCGAATGGAAAATTGTTAATAAGGCGTTTTATGTCGAACGCAAAATGACAGATAAGAAATAGATATGCGAATAATCAAAACCTTTGCCGTCTTACTAATTTTCGCAACTGCTGTTTGCGGTCAAAACAATTCCGGGGTCGAAGTAACCCCGGGAAATGAAGGCCTGACGGTCGAGTACATCGCGAACGAGGGAATCTCGATTACGCACGGAAAGCACCGGATATTGCTGGATGCGGTGCACCGTCAGTATCGCCCCGCTTATGCCTTCACGCCGGAGGATATTCTCTCGAAGATCGAGAGCGCTCGCTATCCTTACGGCAACATCAGCATGATCCTCGTGTCGCATCATCATCTGGACCACTTCCACGCGGAATCTATCGCGAGGCACCTGATGAATAACAACAATGCAGTACTTGTTTCTTCCGATCAGGTTGTCGACGAAGTGGAGAAATCCGGTGCGGAATTGAAGAAACTCTTCCCACGCAGATCAGCTAAGCCGGAGCAGTTTAGACGGATCAAGCATGAATGGAAACGCAGCGAGGTATTGGAGCAGGAAGGATTAAAGATCACATTCCTGGGATTGAAGCACGCCAATTCAGAATTGCCCAAATTCAGAGACGTCCAGAACCTGGGACACCTGATTGAGATCGGAGGCAAGAAATTGCTTCATATTGGTGACGCGGATATGCTTGCGGAAAACTTCGATTCCTTCGGACTCGAGGATCAGGTCATAGACGTAGCCTTTATTCCCTATTGGTTTTTGTTGTCGAAGGACGGTAAAGCTCTGCTTAAGAAGGATTTGAGGGCAAAGACGATTGTGGCAGTTCACGTCCCGCCTTCCAACCAGTCAAAAACCATCAGGGATATTCTGGTCTCGATGCCAAGCGCGGTTGTGTTCACGCAAAAAGGCGAGATGCTAAATTATTAGAGTTCTGCCCGGATCAACAAATGTAAAAGTCTCAAATGATGAATGACAGCAGCGTGGGTCACAGGTTTCGGACAGCGTATAGATACGAGAATTCAAGCCGCGTATGCGGCGAACTGATCGTAGCCGTTGTTTTCAAACCACGGGAAAAGGAGCGGAGGGAGTTTTGCGTCGCGTTAGCGACGCTTGGATTTCAATTGCCGCTGACGCGGCAAAAACTTCTAATTTGCAACTCCGTGGACTCAAGTCCACGGCTACGATCAGCTCGTCACTTCGTGACTTTTTCCTCAAGAGTATGTCTGGCCACCTTTGCAACCTAAGGAACCGGCATGAAAGATCTTGTTAAAACCTTTGCTCCCACGTAGTAGCGGTTGACGCGAAAACGCCTAGAGAAACCTCTCTTACTCTTACCCTACCCTGGAACAGCTTCTTTTGCTTAGTTATTTCCTTTCTTACCCTTTCTCTTTGTACCCGATCTTCCTTCTTTGGGAGTGGGTTTTGGAGTCGGGGTCTTGACCGGCGTTCGGCGCGCAGTCGGCGTTTTCGCAGGTTTCGGGGTCTTACGAGGAACTCCCGGCGGTTTTGACGAATTGTTGTTGTTCTGTGTCGTACCGGGTGCGACGTCAGTCGCAACGTTGCTGTTGGCATTCGCATCGGTGTTCGAGTTGCTCGAGCGCTTCGAACGACCACCAAACTTCACCCCGGCGGCTTCGGCTCTTTCGAGTTTTTCGAGTTGCTCACGCTTGCGCTGTTCAACAAGCGATTTTATCTCCGCCGGAATCTTAGGGGCTCTCGGGAACGCATCTCTCTCCTTGTCCTTCATAAACTTGCCCATGAAGGCGTTGAAGAACGGAAGTGCTCCCCCGCCACCGGTCATACCGCGGCCAAGAGAAGTCTTGGCCCTCGGGTTACCCATCCAAACACCGGTAACGTAACTCGGTGTATATCCGATAAACCAAACATCCGTGTGATTGTTCACCGTGCCGGTTTTACCCGCAAGCTGGTGCCCCGCAGCATTTGCGCCCGGCGCAGTCCCGCCGCCGCGAGTTACGCCGCGCATCATATCTACCATCGAAAGCGCAACATATTCGCTTGTAACCTTGTAGCTTGTCTTTTCCCATTCCTCGAGTATCTTTCCGTCCCGGTCCAGGACCTTTCGAATAAAGTGCGGCTGCACCCTTACCCCTTTGTTAGGGAATGTCGAGTACGCTGACACCATCTCGAGCAAAGACGCCTCACTGGCGCCGAGAGCCGACGGAAGGCTCGGAGCCATCGGATTCGTGATACCCAACCTGCGAACCATCTGCGCACCGGTCTGAACGCCTACCTGATCAAGCAGATGTACCGCTGCCAGGTTATAGGACTTCGCCAAAGCGATCTTCATCGGGACATTCGGGTGACTGAGGGTCCCGTTGTAGTTATGAGGCTGCCAACCGCCTCGGCGGATCGGTGCGCCGCTGACAAGCATATCGGGAGTAATACCGTGCTCAAGGGCCGCTGCGTAGACAAACGGTTTGTAGCAAGAACCCGTCTGACGCAATCCCTGAGTTGCGTTGTTAAACTTGTTGGTGTGGTAATCGTACCCACCGACCATTGCGACGATCTCACCGGTCTTCGCATTCACAGTGGTGATCGCGGCCTGAATCAAGGGGACCTGCGACAACTTCACTTTTAAGGTCCTGTTTTCATCATCGACTTCCTCGACAACAAATTCGGCCAGGAATCCCGGCTTCAATTCCGCAGCGGGGCCTTTAGGGGCCCGGCCCATCTCTGCCTTGGTAACGGTTGCGTCATACTGACCAAACCGCACTTTAGCGATGTTTGAAGTCTTGTTGGTACTCATCACGAGCCCCTTTATGTACTCGCCTTCCGCGTACTCATCACCGTACCAGTCAGCGTGCTTGAATGACTTCAGCTTTCTGTCAATCGCCTTTTTCTCGGTAAGCGGGTCGCCATTCTGATCCGTGAGAATATCCAGGTATTCAGAGCGCCATTTCCTTCCCCTGTCGAATCGTCGGAGACGTTCTCGTACAACACTAGTCGCAATCGTCTGGGCCTCAACATTGATCGTTGTAAAGACTTCGAGCCCCCCCTGCGCTACCCGGGTCGTGTACTTCTGTTCGAGGTACTTCCTTATCTCTTCGACGGGATAGTCCCAGGCTGTCGACTTCGGCAATGCCTGGTAGTAAGCGGAATCCGCCAACTTGATGGGTTTCGCCTTCGCCGCGCGTGCTTCGGATGAAGAAATGTAGCCATATTTCGCCATCTGGTCGAGTACAATGTCACGCCTCCATTTGGCTTTCTCCGAATTCCTCGTGGGCGAATACTCCGGAGATTTAGGAATCGCGGCAAGAAGCGCTGCCTCTTCCAGATTCAAATCTTTCAGCGTCTTACCAAAATAGGTACGCGCTCCCGCCTCAAACCCATATGAGCCGGCTCCCAAAAATACATAGTTCATGTACATTTCGAGGATCTGCCGTTTTGTATAAAAACGCTCAATCTCGAGCGCCATCATCCACTCGCTAATCTTTCTCGTATAGGTCTGCTCCCGGGTTAAGAACAGGTTTTTCGCAAGTTGCTGGGTGATCGTAGAAGCACCTTCGCGCCGCCCGGTCGTGACGTTCTTAAAGACCGCGCCACCGATTCGGTAAGGATCGATTCCCATATGGTCGTAGAAACGATAGTCCTCGATCGCCAAAAGGGCATTTTCAACAAGCTTTGGAATATCTTTTTCCTTAATTGGAATTCGTTTTTCAATCGCAAATTCCGCAAGAACGGTTTCCCCGTCATCCGCATAGATCTTTGTAACCTGTGGAGGACGGTATGTCGCTAGTGCCGACACCTCGGTCGCATAGCGCGAATTATTCAGATAATAGGACCCCAAAACGCCCGTCATTCCACCCGCCGCAAGAGCCAAAAGCAACGCGACCGGAAACCACAAAAACGACCAGTAGTTTTTACTTCCGTTCGAAACAGACTTAACTTCCCTTGTGTCGTTCGAACTAACTATCGAATTCGCCATACGAAAAAACCTCTAATTAACAAAACGTCTCATTTTAACACTTATCACAAAGCCGATTGCAATAAACGTAGATAATATCGATGAAAGCCCGGAGCTCATCAAGGGCAACGGAACGCCGATCACCGGCAGGAATCCGAGTACCATTCCCACGTTCATAAATATTTGAAAAGTTATCGCACCCACGATTGCCATGATCACAAGCATCCCCATTCGGTCCGGCGCCTCTCTCGCACCGACAATGAGACGGGAAAGCAGGAGCGCATAGGCAAGAAGCAGCGAAATGCATCCTACAAAACCTGTGTTTTCGGCGGTAACCGCGAATATGAAGTCGGTGTGCGGCTCCGGAAGAAACTTGAGGACGCTTTGCGAAGTTCCGGTATCCCCTTCGATACCGGTCAGGCGACCCTTTCCAACCGTGATCATTGACTGAAATGTGTGGTATCCGAATCCGCGCGGATCTGCATTCTCAGGATCCAGAATAACCTCGATCCTTTCGCGTTGATATCCTTTGATCACACCGGACTGGATTCCGGTTACGTATGCCGCTGGCAGGAGTATCGCTGTAAGGGCAATCGTCAGAATCACATAGCGCATCTTCACGGCGGACAAGAAAAGTACAACAGCCAGAAGCGGAAAATAGGTAATCGCCTGCCCGGCATCCGGTTCGAGGAGTATCAAAAAAACCGGGGCGGCTAGTATTGCCGCTCCCACGAACAGTTCCTTGAACCTAAGAGTCCCGTGCCTGCGGTTTCCGAAGTAACTCGCGAGCATTAGCACAACCGGGATCTTCACAAATTCGGAAGGCTGAAAGCGTCCGATCAACGGCACCGCCAACCAGGCTCTCTGGCCATTCACCTTTACGCCAAGTCCGGGTATGAGAACGAGCACAAGGAGAATCAAGCCAATGACATAGAAAATCGGTGCCGCGTCCAGAAGCCGGCGATAATCGGTCGAAGCGACGATCGTCATCCCGACAATCGCGATGAACAGACCAAGGATTTGCTTGCTCCAGTAGGACTGGGTCGGCTGCGCGTTGTAGATCTGCCATATTCCGAAACAGACAATCGCCATCGCAACGACCGCTGTCAGCCAGTCGAAATCACGCACCTGTCTTCTTTCTATTATTCCAACCATTAATTAACCGGTTTGGGAGAGGGTCTCAGCCTCTCGCCTACTGTCGTCAGCGCAACGTTTTCATTGGGTTTCTCACCCGACTCTTCCCCCTCCTCTTCAGTTTCATCCGTTAATTCAACCGATGAGGGATCTACGTACGCCTGAAATACTCCTTTTACAGCAGGTCCCGCATGAGTACCGCCAAAGCCCGAATTCTCGATGATCGCGATCACCGCCAGCTCCGGCGCATAGGCCGGTGCAAACCCAACGAACCAGGCGTGGTCCTTAAGCCTTCCCTTGTCTTTACCAAGCTCGGTCACCTGAGCGGTTCCGGTCTTTCCGGCGATCGGGAAATCTGAACCCATTGATACCCTCGTCGCAGTACCTCCCGCATTTACAACTGCATACATACCGTCCAATACGAGCTTGTTCTGTTCCGGGGTCATTTTTACAGTACTGAGTGGTGGCGGCTTATAGGTAAATCCTTTTCGTTTTTCAACAAAGTTGGATGATCCAGGATCACCAACCGCACCGATTTCTTTGAACTCTTTAAGGAAATGCGGAGTATGAAGTTTTCCTTGTACCCCAATACTCGAAACAGCTCTAAGCATCGATATCGGAGTCACATCGACGGTAACCTGCCCGATTGAGGCAAAGACGGTCTCGATATCAATCCACTTGCCGCCGTACTTCTTCTCGACAGCTTTCCGATAGTACTTAGGCGTACGGCTGATCTTTTCGTTTGGCAGATCAACACCGGTCCGCTTGTCGTATTCGAAGTCTTCAACCATCTTGATCAGGCCGTCGATTCCCATTTTCAGCGCAAGACGGTAGTAGTACCCGTCGCAGGACTTTGTGATCGCGTACTTCAGCGGCGGCGAGCCGTGGCTGCCCATGCACCTCGTGAACTTATTGCCGATCCGTATTCCGCCTCCGCAGACCAAGTTGGAACTCGTGACGGTAATCACACCTTGATTCAGCGCAGCAACGGACTCAGGAATCTTCCATGTAGAACCCGGTGGATAACGGCCCTGAATCGCGCGGTTATAGAGTGGGCGCTCTTCATTCTGCCAATATGCCGCTATCTGTCTTCTTCCCGGGCGCGTGGCGCTTCCCTGTACAAAAACGTTTGGATCGAATGAGGGAGCCGAAGCCATTGCAATGACCTCGCCGTTCCTCGGGTCCATGGCAATAATTGAACCGCGTTTTGTTACAGACTGTGCCAACTGCTGCTCAGCTGCCTTTTGAATCCTTAGATCGATCGTCGTTATCAGGTCCTGTCCGGCCTGGGGAGGTACGGATTCGATCTGGCTTTGTACCCTGCCGCGACTATCCACCACTACTTTTCGATAGCCGGGCTCCCCACGCAAGAACTCGTCATAGTACTGTTCGAGACCACCCTTCCCGATGATGTCGCCGGGTCTGAAGCCTTTCTCCTGGTACTCGGGCCTCTCCAATTGCTTCGGACTGATCTCCCCAACATAGCCAAGAACGTGAGCCAACGTTTCGCCATGCGGATAGAATCGCTGCGGCTGAAGCTGGATCCTCAGCTCAGGGTACTCGAGAGAATGAGTTTCGACCCAGGTTATATCCTGGAGCGTCGCGTTCTCTTTCAGAACCATGGTTTCGTATTCGGGACGGGTCTTAATCAGATTAATTCGGTCTACCAGGTATTGCCGGTCAACCCCGAGTCCGCGTGCATATTCGTCAATGCGGTCGCCGATGTCCTTGTTCTTTATCGGCTCGTGATTGAGCGTGACGTTGTAGGTCGAACGCGAATCGACAAGCAGGTTTCCATTGCGGTCAAAGATCGCTCCGCGTGGTGCGGGAATACGGATCGTTCGTATACGCTGGTTCTCTGCCCTGTCTTGGTAGTACTCGCCCTTGTTGATCTGAAGGTGGTACAGCCGTACTCCCAGGATGGCCAAAAGCACAAAGCCGATAATCTGGATCGTACTGACCCGGGCTGCTATGTTTTGGGAATAGTCGTGGAGCTTCATTATCTAAATCTTGTAAATCTTATCATTTGCGACCCAATCTAATCGGATTGCGCCTGCGGGTCTGCCTGCGGGGCGCAAAGATGTCGCGGCGTCTTTTCTTAATGGAATCGGAAGAAAAACTGTCGAGGAACAGGAAGATGAATGTTCCGGCGATCGTAGTCCCGATAAGCGTATACGCCATCGTCTCAAAAAGAGGTGCACCGAGGTGTTGACCAAGGAGCTTATGCATCCCGTAATATACCAAATCGTCCAGCAAACAAGCTCCAGCTATGACGGGTATGCGTAACAAAACGTTGTCTAGATAGACCCTTCTGGCAATCTCGGAAATCACATAAGCCACGAGGGTTTTTGAAAACCCGTTGGCGCCCAAAAGACCTCCGCTCAGGGCATCGACGCTTATTCCCGCGATTGTTGCAACAATGATCGCGCGGATCGCGTTTCTTTGAAGCGCCGCGTAAACAACGATGATCAATGGAAGATCGAGATACGCCAACGGTTCAGCGACATTTCTCAATGTCCACTGAAGCAGCACTGCGATTATCAGCGCAACCGTTATCTTGATCTGTTCCATATCTCTTAACTGCTATTTCGCCACTTTCTCTTCTTCCGGCACCGCGTTCGGCAACGCCTCTTCATACTTAGGCAGGTCGGGCGGCGTGTACAGAAGAACCGCGACTTCCTGCATAGAAGAAATTCTCGCACTTGGTTTTATAAAGATCTGATGAGGCACGGTTGCGGATCCCGACCGCACTTCCGTAATTACACCGACGCGGAGGCCGGCAGGGTAAACACCGCCCTGCCCGGTTGTGTAAATGACGTCATCTTTCTTGATCTCAATATAACCGGGCACGTAGTCCATCTTCAGACTTTCTCTTTCACCCTCGCCTCTTACGACACCGAGAGCATTCGATTCTCCGATCTCTCCAACTATCGCCCCGAGCGCAGACTTATCCCGCGTAATCAAGTCGATTTGAGCTGTAAGAGGACTAACCGCGGTAACTCTTCCTACGAGTCCGCCGTTCACGACGATCGGCATGTTCAGCTTGACCCCGTCCAGGCTTCCCCGGTCGATGATCGCCGTATCAAACCATGCTGAGGTATCCCGGCCAATGATCTGGGCCGTAAGTACCTCGTATTCGCTCTTCGTTTTTAATTCAAGGAGTTTCCTAAGGCGGGTATTTTCGTCTGAAACCTGTTTGTTTTGTTGAACTTCGACCTCGAGCTCTTGGATCTTTTGCTTCAGGCTGTCATTCTCACTCTGAGCTGAGCGCAAATTGGCAACGGATTCGAAAAAGCCCGTTACCGCGGCACTTGCATAGGTAACGGGAGACTGAACGAAATTGGCACCGGCTTGAAACCAAACCCGTATCAGACGGTCGCGGTTTTCAGCGCGAGCGTCAAAAGCCATCAAAGCAAAATTGCCGAGAAGAAGCGCAAGCATCAGCCACGGCGTTAGTTTCCAAACTTCTTTTTGGCTTCTTTCTACCGGCATCGGTTAAAAACGGGTGAGCGGCTCTCGAGAGGAGCTGCATCTTGATACTGCCACCGGCCTAGAGTGTTCTAGCTGCCTGTCATTAACGAGTTGTCCCACTTGACCCGTTTGAGAAGCTCGATATCGGAGAGCATCTTGCCGGTGCCAAGAACAACTGATGAAAGGGGGTCATCAGAAACAACGACCGGAAGACCGGTCTCAATCATTAGGCGCTTATCGAGGTTTTTCAACAAAGCACCTCCGCCTGTGAGTACGATCCCGCGCTCAACGATATCCGCCGAAAGCTCCGGCGGAGTTCTTTCAAGTGCGACGCGAACAGCATTTACGATTGTCGAAACCGAATCCGAAAGAGCCTCTCGGACTTCCTCGTCAGTTATCGTAATGGTCTTCGGTATGCCTTCGATCAGGTTTCGACCACGCACTTCCATCGAAAGGGTTTCGTCCAGGGGGAACCCCGAACCAAGAGCAATCTTAATCGCCTCAGCAGTTCGTTCACCGATCAAAAGGTTGTACTTCCGCTTGATGTACTGGGTGATAGAGTCATCCATCTCGTTTCCGGCTACCCGTACGGCACGGGAATAAACGATTCCGGAAAGCGAGATTACAGCAATGTCAGTGGTACCGCCTCCGATATCAACCACCATGTTTCCATGCGGTTCCGTAATTGGAAGTCCGGCACCAATCGCCGCCGCCATTGCCTCTTCGACGAGGTAAACCTCGGAAGCCTTTGCGCGGTACGCGGAGTCTTCAACCGCACGTCTTTCGACTTGTGTGATCTCAGAAGGAATTCCGATCACGACCCTGGGCCTAACCCACGATTTACCGTTGTGCGCTTTGCGGATGAAATGCTGAAGCATCTTTTCCGTAACTTCAAAATTCGCGATGACTCCGTCTTTCATCGGCCTGATAGCGACGATGTTGCCCGGCGTACGACCCAACATTTCTTTCGCGTCTCTACCTACCGCCTCAACCTGATTTGTCACCTTGTTGATAGCAACGATTGAGGGCTCACTGACTACAATTCCGCGACCCTTTGCGTATACCAAGGTGTTGGCCGTTCCGAGATCGATCGCGAGGTCGCTCGAAAACAAACTAAAAAGTGCTTTTAATGCCATTTCTACTCAACTTTCCGTCCAATTTATTTGTATGCTAAATGCCGGGTTTGACTTAGTCGACCAGACGCCTGAATACCAATTCAAACGCGGTCCGGAGTTCAATTCTCTCACCAAACACTTAAGCAGCAAGAATACACCGAAAGGGCGCAGTTTATCCAACGGAGAGCAGCGTTAATGTAACCTTTTTTAGGGTTTTTTTGAAATGGGGGGAGCCACAGCCCTTGCGTGGTTCAAGGTTCAAGGTTCAAAGACAAAAGTTCAGAGATTAGAGTTCAGTGTTTAGAGATGTGATAGTATGCCTCAAATTTTTCATTACAGGAGGTTTCTCACCAACCGCCATGCGAAAATTCTCTCGCTTTGAAGATATCGAATCCTAGAAAAAGAGCCCGTTTGATAGTAAATCGAATTTACGACGTATCAGATCAGGGCAAGTTCTACCGTGACTTTGGCCTGAAGAATCAAATCAGATCTGCGTCGACGTCGATCATGTCGAACATTGCAGAGGGATTTGAAAGAGAAGGCAATCGTGAATTCCTAAATTTCCTCAGTATTGCAAAAGGTTCTTGTGCTGAAGCTAGATCGCAGCTCTACATTGCATACGATCGGAATTATGTTTCAAATGAAGAATTCGAAGAACTGAGGTCGGAACTCATTCAGATAGGCAGGCTAATCGGTGGATTGATGGCTTATCTAAACAGATCCAATTTCAAAGGGTCTAAGTTTAAGTAGTTGAGCCGAGAAGCATTCACTGATCTCTGATCTCTGATCTCTGATCTCTGATCTCTGACCTCAGTTCCTAGTTCTCTTTCGCGACGAGCTTATCGCCAAAGTCTTCCGCCTTGTCCGGCATGTCGTACTTCTGCGCTGCGGGAGAGCATTGCTCCTTTTCAAGCGTCGCGTCCAAAACGTCCTGGATCGTATCAGCGAGTACAAATTCCAAGTCTTTCCGTACATCTTCGGGAATCTCTTCAATAGCCGATTCGTTCTTCTTCGGCAGAATGATTCGTCTGATACCCGCTCGATGCGAAGCAAGAACTTTCTCTTTTATTCCGCCCACCGGAAACACGAGTCCGCTAAGAGTGATCTCCCCGGTCATTGCCGTATCGCTGCGAACACGCCTGCCGGTAAAGATCGAAGCAAGCGCGGAAGTCATTGTCACACCGGCGGATGGCCCGTCCTTCGGAATGGCGCCGGCCGGCACGTGAAGGTGAATCCCATTGCTCTTTATCGCTTCGGGATCAATTCCAAGCGTTTCCGCGTGAGCCCAAAGATAACTTCTCGCAGCCATAGCGGACTCCTTCATCA
>JABDKD010000116.1 GCA_013003215.1 Pyrinomonadaceae bacterium | reverse complement strand
AGCCTTTATCGTCTTTTCCACCCTGGTCTTTGTCCTTTACGGCAGACCGGTTATGGTGCTGATTTTTGCAGGCACTTTCAACGGCTTCATATTACCGATCGGTCTCGCACTCGTCCTTCTTGCGTCGCGCGACACCAAGAGACTGGGAGACTACAAACATCCGCTTTGGCTAACACTGACCGGATGGGGAGTGGTCGCTGTGATGCTTTGGTTCAGCATTCAGGCGATTATCAGCAGGTTCCAGTAACCCAGCCCACCAATTTTGGACAAAAAAATGGCGGCCATATCAATGACCGCCTTACAATGCTTAGGATTGCGGAGAATTAATCTATTTTGCCCCTTATTCGGAGCTGTACAAGTTCCTCGACCGTCGGGTTCGAATGGCCCTTGGTTCGCATCTCTTGAATAAACTCGGGTGTGATCTTGAAGATTCTGAGCTGTACAACCTGTTCGACAGTAAGATTCGTGTATCCCTCTGACTTCATTTCACTCAAAAACTCAGGCGTAACCTTGAAGATACGGAACTTTACGAGCTCGTCTAGTGACTGGCTGCCGAAGCCCATTGCGATTACCTTGGAGGCATAATCGGCATCGATCTTAAAGATTCGTCCTTGTATGAGACCTTCCATATCGAGGTTCTCGAATCCGGCACGGCTCATCTCGTTTATGTACTCAGCATCTACTTTAAAAATTGTCGCCTTAAACACGTCGTCATAGTCTGAGACCCTCAACCCGGAGTTTCTGAGCTCACTGACAAGGCTGAGCTTTACATCCAATACCGCGGAAGAAAACAACTTTCGGGAACTGATTCGCTCAAATCCCATCCCTTCCACTGCAGAAGCGAATGAAGGGTCCGGTGTGAACACGAACGTGCCTTTGCCCCGTTGGTTCTCAAACGTACCGTTCATGTCGATATTTCCGGCCTCAGCTGAGAGCGTAAACGCCACGGGTCCTCCCGCAAGCGCCTGATCCTTTGTCAGCCCCTGCAGCCTTTCAAACTTCACTGAAGACCCCATTCGATGGTCATCGTCCGAGTCATCCGCGTAGAACGAAATGTGGATCTTGTCCCCCTGCTTTTCCTTGTATTTAGCTTTCCAGGATCCGGTCACCTGTTTTTGCCCGAATGTCGTTACCGCCAGTGCCGCGATAAACACGAACAAAACAATCTTGTTAAGTTTCTGAAATGTCATTATTGACTCCCCTGTATCTTTATTTGCCGCTTTCTAAACACAATACACCACACGCCTTCTTTTTGTGACAATTTTGCCTGTTAAAGTGTCATTCTATCTCGTAACACAATCTGTTTTTGTCGAGGAACCTTATGAGTTCTTTTTTCCGCGCCGGCTTTTCAGGGACCAACCGGGATTATTGGCTCTTTGGGAGGACGCAGCATGCGAACTCCGTCCTCCCTTTTTTCTAACTTCCCGCTCGAAGAATCCTCAAAAACTCCTCGGTATCGACTTCTTTGTTTTCAAACTCTTTGCTTTCCATGTCTCTTGCGAAAGCTTCAAGCCGTTCCTGTTCTTGCCGCCATTCCTCGAAAGTTCTGTAAAACGAGAACACGAATTCGTCGTCCATGTGAGAACCGTCCAGGTGCCAGAACATCGGCGAGTCAAAGACCTGGGACATCTCAACACATATCGGACAATCCTCATCGACAATGCTTTCCTGCGCAGACATCACGATGTTCTTTCGCCGTCTCTCGTACTCAATGATCATCGATGGTTTTCTGCCTGAGAACTCGGGATTCGGAGTTTCCATCCATTTGTCGCGCTCCTCGGCGAGAAAGGCAATTCCTTCCTTGGACTCACAGCGGCCGCTTTCTTTTAGTCGCAGAGAGTATGCGTCCAGCAAGTGCCTTATCAGGTCGTAATAAACGACGATCTCGTGTGTACCAAACCCCGCGAATTTCCAGGCGCGGGACTCTTTATCAAGTGGCAGAGGTTCATCATTAGTAAAGGACCATTGAAGCGATCGTGATTGCATATCCATCGAGATCGATTCATGTTTTTCAAGCAGGACATCCCGCGGCGACTTTCCGCTCAATTGTTCCAACTCGTTCAGAAGCCAAAGCGCGTGTAGATGGGATTGCAGGTTTTCGTCGTGCGGTATCCGTGACTTGTTCATTTCTTCGACAAAGAAACCGAGCATCGTTTCACCATATAGGACTTCACGGGCATCGATATCGACAATGTCGAGCGACTTTTCCCTTCTACTCAGCGCTTGCACTTCGAACGAGTCCGCCGAGTCCTCAAATTTCCAATCGTCCGTTAGGATGTAATAGATCGGAATCGCGGTATCGTCTTCGGCAAGACGGTCGGAAACCTCGATTATCCCGTGCGGTCCCGGGTTCGAGTATGTGGACTTACTAAGGATTGTCTTTCCTTCCAGATCAATTGCAAGAATGCCTGCGTCAAACGGCTCGAACTGAAAGTCGGCGGGAAACTTCAAGGGATTCGTGAGGACTTCCCTCGTGAACCAGCTAAACGCCCTGGCGTCTTCTCTATCGTATCTTCGAAACGCTTCTTCGAGTTCTTCAATCGTTTCAGGTTCCGCGGTCAGCGAAGCGACCAAGCGAACAGCGTCTGATCCATGTCTTTCGCCGGATACAACGGTATTCCGGTCGGCAATAATTATGCGGATGAGGCTCATAACTTATTCTCCTTGTTATATTTAGTTGTTTTGTTAGGGCATCCTTCTAGAATGGAAGCGAGGTCTTTTCGGATGCCTGTCTATTCGC
>JABDKD010000082.1 GCA_013003215.1 Pyrinomonadaceae bacterium | reverse complement strand
CTCTGATCTCTGACCCCTGATCTCTGCACCACTATTCCGTACTCAATGCCGGCTCATTTACACTCACGGTCGCCGGCCGTCGTTTTCTCGAAACATAAATTTCCTTTTCAACAATCGCATGGACTTCCCCATCGGCATTTTTTAGCTCTATTACGTAATCCCGGTTCGTTGATTTTCGGGTTTCAAGGATTTCAACGATCTCATCTGATTCCTCTTGAGAAATGTGAAATTCGGCATAGAGAGTCTCGCGACCGGGCTTCTTGAACCGAATCTTTGCCGAACGGTCCCAGACAACATACTCATCACCAAGTATCTTCATGAGCATGATCATGTAGAAAGGGTCCACTGCAGAATACATACTTCCGCCAAAAATCGTCCCGACTTTGTTCCTGGTTCGCCAGCTCAAGGGCAGCTTAACTCGTATTTCACGGTAATCATCTGCGATGTAAGTGATCCATCCACCGGTTCCCCTTATCGCCGGGAACACGTTGTAGAGAAAACGTTCGATTTTTCGCTGATATCCTTCAGGCATTAAAAATGACTATGCGAATGCGGGAACTGCATACAAGCCGGTCCCAATCAGAAACAGAAGGAAGAAACCGACCGATATCGCGCTATCCAGTTTGAAAAAGACCACCTGCTCAACCGCCCTGAAGAACCACAAAAGCGCGATTCCAAGCAAGACTGTCTTGCCTAACGGAGTAGATATCAGTTCGTCGGTATGAATAAGAGAGACATAACCAAATACAAGAAATAACCACATCAAACAGAGATTAAGAACCTGCATTACTCCGCGGTTGATCGAACTCAATTTACTGAGTTCCTGTTTCCAGTTGAAGAGCTTCCAAAAAAACACATGAAAGACAAAAAAGCCCAACGCGAAAACCCCTCCGATTACTATCAAGGTCTTCATTCAGGAAATCCATCAGAATTCATCACACCGTCCGCCTGCAAGAAATGACGCTCTTCGTGCAGCAACAGCATCTCAAGCGCATCTCCAACACGTATGTTCAATAGTTTGCTTACCGGTGTCGCGATCCGCTTTGCAAGATCCCGGGGCTTCAGTGCTTTGATCGTTGATATCAACCGATCCTGATTGTCTATGAAATCCTCAATTACAGAGTCTGCGATATCACTTGCTGACGGCTCAAAAATACCAAAGGTCTTTAGTTTTCTGGCACTCTCCGGTGACACTCCTTTGCGAAGCATCGTTCCCATAAGGCCTGTCACAAACGGTATCTTGCTCCAGCCATTGTCGTTGTGCGTGCCGTCCGCAACCTTTGACAGGTTTCCGAGGTAGAGATCGTTACTTATTATCAAGTGCTCAATTATTTGACCTACACTCCACACGTCTGAGTTCGGTTTATAATTCAGCTGTCCGGATGACAAAGAGCCAAACTTCTCTCCCGCTTCGCCTTTAAGAGCCTCCGATTTTTCCAGGAATTGATTCAAATCCATTTCGACTAGTTTCTTAGAGGCTTACCCGTCTTCAACATGTGAGCGATCCGCTGTTGTGTTTTGGGCTCGCCGCAAAGGCTCAAAAACGCCTCGCGCTCCAGGTCGATGAAGTGCTGTTCGGAAACATAAGTCTCATGATTCAGGTCGCCACCGGCCATAACCTTGGCCAGCTTTCGGCCGATCAATTCATCGTGGTCGGAAATGTATCCGCCTTTCTTCATCATATGCAGAGCAATCTTCAACGCAGCCTGGGCCTGTTCACCGAGAGCGAGTATATCCGTACGTTGAACCGGCTCAACATATCCGGCGGAAGCGAGGTTCAGAACCTCCTGTTTGGCGTCGGCAATTAATCGGTCTCCGTTCATCGTAATTGCATCGGACGGCCGAAGGATTCCCCAATCCTGCGCCTCCTGCGCTGAGGTCGCGACCTTGCCCATACCGATCAACTCGAAGGTTCCCTTCAAGAACGCCAACGGATCTGCGTCGGGTGTAGCCTTTGCTTTATCCATCGTACGCATTGTGAGCTCTTTTGTTCCGCATCCCGCCGGAATCAGCCCGACCCCGACCTCCACAAGACCGATATAAGTTTCTGCTGCGGCCCGTACCTTGTTGCCATGCATGGTCGTCTCGCAGCCTCCACCCAATGCAAGGCCATAAGGCGCTGTTACGACCGGTTTTCCTGAATAACGCAGCCGCATTACGGCCTTTTGAAAGGATGCGATCATCAGGTTTATGTCATCCCATTCTTCCTCCTGAGCCGCAAGCAGCAACATCATGATGTTTGCGCCTGCTGAGAAATTGCCGCCCTGGTTTCCAACTACCAGTCCTTCGAAATTCTTCTCGACCTCGTCGATAGCAAAGTTGATCATCTGGACCGTGTCTCCGCCGATCGCATTCATCTTCGAGTGAAACTCCAGACACGCGACGCCGTCGCCGATATCGATTAAAGAGGCGCCCGCGTTCTTCTTTATGACACCGTTCAACTCTTTTACGGTATCGAGAATTATCACACCGTCCTGCGCCGGGATTTCTTTATACTCACCTGCCACAAGGTCATACTGAAATTTTTTCCCTTCTTCCGACTTGTAGAACGTTCCGGCGCCGCTTTCGAGCATCTTCTCGACGTTCGCCGGAACCGGCTGACCTTCTTCACGCATGCGCTCGACGGATTCTTTGACACCGATCGCATCCCAGGTCTCAAAGACCCCTATCTCCCAACCGAAGCCCCATTTCATCGCATTGTCGACTTCGGTCACCGAGTCAGCGATCTCCGGGATACGATTGGCGGCATAACGAAGCGTCCGCGAAGTCGTCTTCCAAAGGAACTCACCAACGTTGTCTTCGCCCCACATCAACTTCTTGATCCGGGCCTCGCGGTCCTCGATCTGCTTTGCCGCGCCAATCGCGGGAAACTTAGTTTTTTCCTGTGGTTTATATTCGAATGTCTCAAGGTCCAGTTCAAGGATTATTCGGTTCCCATCCTCATCGCGAGACTTTTTGTAGAAACCACCCTTTGTTTTGTCCCCGAGGATATTCTTCTCGAGCATCGTGTTGATGACCTCAGGCAACACAAACGCCTCGCGGTCTTCATCATCCGGGACAGCGGGATAGAGGTTATTGTTAACATGCGCGAGTACATCGAGTCCGACGAGGTCCGATGTTCTGAAGGTCGCGCTCTTGGCATGGCCGATGGCTTTTCCGGTTAGCTGATCGACTTCCGTCGGCCGCAAACCCATAGCGAGCATTTCGTGAATCGTGGCCATCATTCCAAATGTACCAACCCGGTTGGCGATGAAGTTCGGTTCATCCTTGGCTGCAACTACTCCTTTGCCAAGACGCTTGTCCATAAACCCAAAGACCTTGCACGAAACTTCCGGGGAGGTCCATTCGGTTGGAATTACCTCAACCAGCTTCATGTAGCGGGGCGGGTTGAAAAAATGTGTACCGAGGAAGTGCTGTTTGAAGTCGTCGGAAAAAGGTTCCGCAATCGATTTGATCGGGATACCGCTTGTGTTCGAGGCGATCACCGAACCGGGCTTTCGGTGCTTCTCGACCTCCGCAAATACCTTGTGTTTTATATCGAGAAGTTCGACCACCGCTTCGATCACGAGATCACAATCCTTAAGCTTCTCCATATCGTCGGTGAAGTTACCGAGTGTAATCAGTCCCGTGTTGGCCGCTCGCATGAACGGGGCAGGTTTGAGTTTCTTAGCGGCCTCAAACATGGCATTGACCAGGCGGTTTCGCACCTGAGGCGATTCCAGTGTTAGTCCTTTAGCCTTCTCATCATCGGTCAATTCCTGCGGCGCGATATCCAGCAGAAGCGTCGGGATCCCGGCATTCGTCAAATGAGCGGCGATTGCCGCACCCATAGTTCCCGCCCCCAAAACTGCGGCCTTTCCAACTTTTAGCATAGTAATTCCTTAATAAATGTAGATTCTAATTGGAGAGGATTATAACTGAATGAGTATTCATTCAGCAAGATCGGGGTTTAACTTGGAGGAAGTCTTCCGCCTGCCAAACTCTCGAATGAACCGTTTGTTGAAGTGTCTGGGCGATGCCGCAATTGCATATAAATTCGCGATATGAACTCAGGAATCTTTATCGTGCGTCATTTTGCTTATTAAGTTCCTCGGTCCACGTTTCATCGTTTTCCTGCTTAAGAGGCTGCCAGTCAATTTCATGGTCAGGTTCGACCTCGCGCGAATGAATCTTACGTTCAACAGTCGCCAGAGTAATAGCAAAAATTACAAGGTTGAACAGTATTCCTGCACCGATGACTACCCAGCCGGGCACAAGTCCCACGTGCGCGCGATCAACAAATTCGCTGAAATCGGTTGCGGGACTTGGGTGGATATAAACCTTTAGACCCCAGCTGAGTGCCAACAACACATAAATCCACGCATAATTTGCCCTTAATCTCATGCCAAGGGCCTTCCATTCTCCAATTGGAAACGTAGGACGCAGCAGGTTTTCCGAAACGTGTTCAGCCCATTCCGTGTCAGGAGGTATGCAGTGATGCGAAAGCATTGGCCCAAAATATCCGGCCTCTATCGCCCTGACCCGATTTGCCCAAACCTCGTAATACCTATAACGGCGAGCCTCCATGAAAAGAAATATGGTGACCAGAAGAGTGTTTATCGGAATCGCAAAATGAGGGTTGGATGGTGAACTAAAAACAAAAGAAAGGGTCGCGCCGGCGGTCAGTACAGCCCAATTCGTCGTCGTATCAAGTCTCCGTCTCCATGTATTCGAGCGTTGTACCTCACCCCTGTAGAAGTGAACAAGCGCCGTGTTGAATTCTGAAACCGAGAGTTTTCTGGGAACTTTTTCAGGCGTACTCTCGTGCCGTTGTTTACGTTCGGTAACCTCTTCGCTTAACTCCCTAAGTGCGGGGTTCTTGCTCTGAAGCCTGGCTTCCTGAAGAAACGGGTCCTCGGTTTTGTGGATTCGATCGCTCATTACGTCTCCGTCAGTTCGATTTTGGACAATTCATCATACGCCAATCATTAAGAAAATCGAATGGCGGGCGATTTCAGGAGATCGGCCGACGCCACCTGCGACTCGCCGCTTATTCATTTACCATCACGACATGAACTTTTGGAATCTTTGAACTGGCTAGAACCAGAAAACCGGTATCAAGAGAGTCGCCAAAATCCAGAACATAATGTTTAGCGGAACACCGGTATAGATATAGTCGGAGAATTTGTACCCACCCGGGCCGTAGACCATCAAATTGGTGTGGTACCCGAAGGGCGTACTCAGTGAAGATGACGCCGCAAAGGTAATCGCCATCAGGAACGGCATCGGCGAGCCAAGTCCGAGTTTATTGGACGCTGCGATAGCGATGGGGAACAGGATTACGACTGCGGCATTGTGGGACATGATCGACGCGAATATCGTGGTCACAAAATAAAAGATCGATATTACCGCAATAGGCCCAAACTGCTCTGTTCCCGATAGTATCCCCTGCGCGATGATGTCGGTGGCCCCTGTTTTCTCCAAAGAAAGTCCGAGCGGAATGACACCGGCGAGTAGAAAGATCACGAACCAATCGATGGAATCGTAAGCCTCCTGCATCGTCAGGCAGCGCGAGAATATCATTAGGACGACCCCGAGCAACGCCGATGCAAGGATCGGCATGACTCCGAATGCGGCGAGAAGAATAACCATTCCGATGATCGAAATCGAAGCAACTGCCTTTGGCTTGTCCAGGTCCGGCAATTCGGTTTCCTGTGTGATTACAAAGTCGGAGCTCCTCGCCAGATCCGTGATCATTTCCCTTTCACCTTGGAGCAATAGCGTGTCACCGACCTCGAATTTGACGTCGACAAGCGATTCACGAACGATATCTTTTGCTTTTGGTTTTCTAATGGCGAGTACGAAAGCGCCGTATTTAAATCTAAAGTTGGATCGTTTCAGCGTCTGACCAACCAGCGTTGAACTTGGGGATATAACGGCTTCGGTCAGAACCGCGCCGCCGTCGGTGAGATGATCCGCGGGGGATTTATCTTTCTGGACTATGCAGCCCTTCGAAAAACAGAGATGCTCGACGCCTTCGTCGGTGCCCTGTACCAAGAGGGTGTCGCCGGCCTCGATAACAGTGTTGGGTACATCAAAGATGATCTTCTTATCACCACGCCGGATCTTGATGATCATCACACCGTATTTCTCATGTATGTGCGACTCTGCCGGCGTTGTCCCGATCAAGGTCGAGACCTTCGAAACCTTAACTAACGTGAAATAGTCCTGGAGTCGGTATCTTCTTGTCAGCCCGGTCAGCCGGGAGAGCATTGGCCGCGCGATGAAGATCAAATAGATGAATCCGACAGCGAAAAAGATGATCCCCAAGGGGGTCACCGTAAACATTCCAAACTCTCCGTAACCTCGTTCGGCAGACATCGAGCTGACAAGGATGTTTGTCGATGTTCCGATCAGCGTACACGTCCCTCCAACGATCGATATAAACGAAAGCGGCATTAGCAAATTGGATGGGCTGATGTTGTATTGTCTTGCAATTGTTAGACTTATGGGCAGGAATACAGCGATCGTTATGGCGTTATTAATAAACGCCGACAAAAAACCGCAGGCGACCATAAGGACCACAAAAATGCGGGTTTCGCTGCTGCCGCCAAGTATCACAAGTTTCTGGCTCAGCCAGCTCATTGCGCCCGATTTGAGCATTCCGGCGCTGAGTATAAACATGGCGCCGATCGTAACGGTAGCCTTGTTGCTGAGTCCGGATATCGCTTCCTGAGGCGTTACAAAACTCTCTCGGAAAAGCCCAATGATCATGAGGACAACCATTAGTGAAATCGCGACGAGATCTACGCGAATCTTTTCCGTTGCGAAAAGAATCAACGCAATCACAACAATGGCACTTACGATTGCTATGTCGACCATATGAGAATCAATTGGATGGTTAGACTAAATGTATGCGAACTTTGGTTATTTTCAAAGTGAAGCAAAATTCGGTCACCCGAAAAAACTTCAATCGAATCATTTCAAAAGGAACGTGACGCTAACTGTCGCATCGATCGTGATCACACCGGGTGAATAGCCCGTCTTTACATTTGCCGAAACCGGGAGACCATCAAAGACTGTAATATTCGAGTTGGCGCTGAGTCCGGAAAGCGTATACGAGCTTCGATTGCTTCCTTCCGAGATCTTTATCGCTTTTCCGATCGTTTGACCGATCGAGCCGGCCATTGCGGATGCTTTCTCTTTTGCTGCCTTTATGGCCATATCGCGTGCCTTGTCTTTCAGTTCCCGCAGTTTTGTGGTTTGGAAATCCACATCATCGATCTCGGTAACACCGGAGGAAAGCAGTTCTTCAAACAATACGGTGAACTTAGAGAGATCGGACAAGGTCAAAACAACAATGTTTGAGGCTTCGTAGCCCATGAATTGTTTCTCCCCGATAGGATCGCCATCTTCGTCGAGGATTTGTTTGTCTTTGGTCTGTACATACCTGTACTTTTGTTCAACAGATATATACGTGGTGTTGATCTCATTATTTTTGAGTCCGTACTTGCGCGCGATCTCACGGATCTTTTCGGTGACTTTGTCCGTTTCGCGCTTCGCGATCTCAAGGTCCATGTTTTCTTTTGTCACCTCGAGTCGAAAAGTCACAAAGTCCGGTTCTACAAATAACTCAGCTTTTCCCGTCGTTGAGATCGTTGCAGACGAATCAACAAGAGACTGTCCAGAAACGAGAACCGAACATAAGAGCACTAACATTAACGACATCAAGAAATGCTTAAAATTCATAATTACCCTGCCAATCTTTTTATTAACTGAATCTGTCCCGCATGATAGAGATCGTGTGCCCCGACACCTACTATCAAATCCCGGTAGGTGGTCTTGCTTCCTTTCGGAACATCATCGAAACGCCTTTGAGAAAACCGCGCCACGGCATCCAACAGGTCTTTATGACAATTCTTCAGCAACTTGATGTCTGCCTTCAGAGCCTTCTCGGTTTTTTCTTCCGGCCGCCTAAAGAAGTTTGATCCTTTGAGAGGAAATGAGCCCGCGGGCAGTTCTTCTAAACGCCTGAAAACAGAATACTTCCAGTAAGCGCAGTGAACTATCAGCTCCCATATGTTGTTTCTGTCTTTACCGGGTCGGAAAGCAGCGGTTTTGAGTTTTAGACCTCGGATCGAACCGGTCAGGTTTGTTCCGTGCCACGATTTCTTTTGAAACGCCTGTTCAAGTTGTACAAGCAGCAGTTCTTTTTCGCGCATGAGAAATGATAATCGAAGTTACCCAAATCTAACAGGTTTGATTTGAAAATTGAGCTCAATGTCTCATGTATATGTGCCCGCGAAATACGCTAATAAACGCAAAAACAAGAAATTG
>JABDKD010000078.1 GCA_013003215.1 Pyrinomonadaceae bacterium | reverse complement strand
TTGGGCAAAAGAGGACTTCGCGGGATGTCTTGCTTACTCTCGCGGTTCATTGTCAAAACCATCTCGGTCAATCGGTCGCTTATGCCAGGATGAATGGAATTAAGCCGCCCTGGGCGCGTTAGAATATCTAGAATCAAATTCTGAGCCCTTTTCGTGACAGCAGTTGCGAAAAGGGTGTTTGTCCTGCGAGAACTCTACTCTAGAAGCGCTTCACTTTTCCGGATTCCATTTTATAGATCGCTTTTACGACATGGAGGCTCCCGTCTGCTACGAGTTTCTTCAGAATCGGGCTCTTTGCGATGATCGATCGGGAACTCTCTGTAACGTTTAGCATCACACACTTTTCTCCGCCTGTACCGCCCGGCTCACATTCTTCCGAACCCTTAAAAGCTGTCTTAATTCTTCTTGTGATCGCGCTCAGGTTTCTGGTCGGCATTCGATCCCCGGAAAGTGTTGCCTTCACGGCGCCGCAAGTTTCATGCCCGAGTACAACGAGCATCTTTGAGCCAAAGTTCTCAGCCGCATATTCGATACTGCCGATTGCGATCGGATCAGCAACGTTGCCGGCATTTCTAATTACAAATAGTTCACCCAGATTCTTATCAAAAAGAAGTTCCGGAGGAACTCTGCTGTCTGAGCAGCTGATGACTATAACCCCCGGGGATTGACCAGCGACCAGAGATCTCCGTGAGGAAACGAGGTTTCCTGTGGAATGCTTGCCCGCCACGAACCTCGCGTTGCCGGCCATAAGGTCCTCCCACATCTTTGTCACATTGCCTTCTTTTGCTTTTGGTTCAGGTTGCTTTCCGGATTTTCGGCCGCTCGTCTTCTTGGCGTTAGAAACTTTATTCTTCGGATCTTTGACTGTCTTTTTGTCAGCGTCCTCTTTTTCTTCCGGCTTTTCGTCTTTTTTCTCAGAGTCCTTTTCGGATTCATTCGACTCTTCCGAATCGGATTCTTCCTCGGAATCTACTTCGTCTTCAGACTCTTCTTCGCCTTCTTCGTCCTCATCCTCATCTTCGGTTTCTGACACTTCACTTTGATCCGATTCGCCCCCTTCGGCAGATGAGCAAGACAGACCCAAGCCTAAGAAAAGCAGCAATGTAAACAAGAGAAATAGAGAGGTGATTCGTTTAAGAAGTAGTTTGAGCATAATAAGCCGGAGGGGAGAAAAGGAGGGCTCCGCGAGCTTGCGGGCAGGTAAACTTCCTATCGGCAGATCTTACTCGTTTCTTTAGGTCCAAATCAGGCTTGCCTAGCCTTTTTGAGGGATTTCGTCACCTTCGGCGAAGAATTCCAGTGCGGCGGAATTGATGCAGTATCGAAGTCCGGTCGGCTTTGGCCCATCTGGGAACACATGGCCCTGGTGGCCGTCACACCGGGCGCAACGGGTTTCCGTCCGAACCATTCCAAACTTCGTATCTTGAAGCTCTTTGATATGGTCCTTGTCGATTGCTTCATAAAATGAGGCCCAACCGGTTCCCGAAGTAAACTTAGATGAAGAATGGAAAAGGGGAAGACCGCACAGCCTGCAGGCATAGGTTCCGGTTTCTTTGTTATCAAGAAGAGAACCGCAAAACGGTGCCTCAGTCCCGTGTTCGAGAAGAATATGACGCTCTTCTTGAGTCAGGTCTTCAGCAAGGTGTTCTCTCGTTGCGTCATCTAATGGCTCGATGGAATATCCTGATCCTGACGTAGCCGTTTTTGCCGGTGCTTTGTTCATTTCTTTAATTCCTCTTCCAGTTCACTGACGCGTTTTTCCAGTTTTCTAATTATCTTAGCGTACTCGCCGATTCTTCGAAATGCGGCTGTCGACCTAAGCCAATCCCTGTTTTCGAATGCGGGAATTCCCGACACAACGGCTCCCTCATCGACGTCGTGAGATGTCGCACTTTTTGCAGTTATCGAGGCATCGTCGCCAACTTTCAGATGTCCGGCAATTCCAACCTGACCCGCAAGAATTACCCTGTCACCAATTTCGGAACTTCCGGCGAGACCGGTCTGGGCGCAAATCAATGAATCTTCTCCGATCGAACATGAATGACCGATTTGCACCAGATTGTCGATACGTGTCCCGGTCTTGATACGGCTTTCCCCAACACTCGGGCAGTCAATCGAAGAATTCGAGCCGATTTCGACATCGTCCTCAATGACCACATGGCCAACCTGAGGGATCTTCAGCCATTTCTTTTCGGGTGTTCTCGCGAATCCGAATCCATCCGATCCAATCGTTGTATTGTTGTGAATAATGCACTTAGCGCCTATTTGGCAGTTTTCACGAATCGAAACACCGGAATGCAGAACGGTACCTTTTCCGATACTCACACCGTCGTAAACCGTGACATTGGGAAATAGCCTAACTCCGGATTCGATCTCGCAGGAATCCCCGATTACAACATTGGCACCGATCTGAGCATCATCCGCAACTTTTGAATTTTCGCCGATTACCGCAGAAGGGTGAATTCCGGACGTTACCGGAGGGTCGGGATGGAACGCACGGAGCGCCATTGTATAGGCGACATATGCGTCATCCGTACGAACTACTGCAATGTCCTCACGGTTGATTTGGGCTTCTTTGGCGACAAAGATCGCCCCCGCATTGGTCGCTGCGATTTGGGGCGTGTACTTTGGGTTTGCGATAAACGTCACGTCTTGAGGACCCGCAATGTCGAGGCCAGCCGCGCCCATTATCTCAGTATCTCCGTTCCCGGTCTCAATCGTACCGCCGGTTAGTATTGCCAGTTCCGAAAGTTTCATATATTCAAAGCAAGTTGATCGGGTCGATCTCAACTGACGCGCTTCTCATGTCACACCCTGCCGCTTCTGCCTCCGCGGTACCGATATCGATCGTTTGGTGCAAATACTTGCGATTACGCGATTTTACCAGTATCTGCACACGATATTCACCCTTTAACCTCGAAAGAGGAGCGGGAGCAGGTCCCAGGACGATACAACTCCCATTGCGGTCAGCACCCTTTAGCGCTCCGAACATTGTCTTTGCGTGCCGAAATGCCGTTTCGAAGTTGCGGTGTTTGAACATGATTTGAGCGAGAGCAACAAATGGAGGGTAGTGCATCCGACGTCTGAATTCGACCTCTCGCTCATAAAACGCCTGATAATCCTGCTCCAAGGCGTGGGTCAGGGCATAGTGGTCCGGATAATAAGTTTGGATCAGTACACGGCCTTCGGCGTCGCCTCTACCGGCCCTTCCGGCAGCCTGGGTCAAAAGCTGGAAGGTTCTTTCCGCCGATCTGAAATCGGGCATTGCAAGCCCAGCATCAACGGACACAACTCCAACCAACGTGACGTTGGGAAAGTCGTGCCCCTTGGCGATCATCTGTGTTCCAACCAGCAGATCGATCTCGTGTTTGCCGAAAGCTTCGAGAATTTTTTCGAGCTGCCCCTTTTTCCGTGTCGTGTCACGGTCGACCCTCGCGATACGCAGTCCGGGAAAATCCTTGCCAAGCAGGTCTTCAATCTGTTCTGTGCCCTCACCCAGGAAATACAAAAACCGCCCGTCGCATTCGGGACAGTTTTCAGGAGTCGGCGTGCTGAAACTGCAATAATGACAAACGAGTTTCTGGTCTCCACGGTGAAAGGTCAATGTTATTTCGCAGTTGCGGCACCGAATCGATTCTCCACACGACCGGCAAAGCACGAATTGTGAGAATCCTCGGCGGTTAAGAAGGATCATCGCCTGTTCACCCTGCCGGTGCGTTTCTTCAATAGCGGCGCGAAGTTTTGGAGATATGAAGGAAGGACGTCCATCGATCGCGTCGACATCTCGCATGTCGATCAATTCAGCGGTCGCAAGGTCACGCCCCGAGACACGGTTGGGAAGCTCGATCTCTGTATACTTACCTTCGGCGGCGTTGAATTTACTCTCGATCGCCGGAGTCGCGGAGCCCATCACGACTACGGCATTGTTGTTTCTAGCTCTGATAACGGCGGTATCACGACCGTGATAGAAAGGCATTTCATGCTGACGATAGGAAGCGTCATGTTCTTCATCGACAACGATCAGTCCCACATCTTCAAGCGGCGCAAACACGGCTGATCTGGTTCCAATAACGACCCTTGCATCACCGCGACGGATTCTACGCCACTCATCGTACCGTTCGCCGCTCGAGAGAGACGAATGAAGTATCGCGACCTGCCTCCCAAAGATCGAACGAAGCTGCCGCGAAAAAACCGGCGTCAAGGCGATCTCCGGAACGAGCATCATTGCTGTTCGGCCTTTCTTGAGGACTCTTTTCATTGCGCGGACATAGACTTCAGTCTTTCCACTTCCGGTGACACCGTTTAGCAGGAAAGTTTTGAAGCCGCCCGCATTTACCGCGCCGACAATTTTCGCAAGCGCGTTTTCCTGATCATGGGTCAGTTTATGTGATAGATCTTCGGGCAGTGTGCTGTCAGCAAGAGGGTCACGTTCGACCTCAATCTCGGAAATATCTACCAACCCCTTTTTGTTCAACGACTTGATAGGAGAATCGCTGACGCCCGCCAAACGCTTAAGATCCGCGATAAGCAGCCCGTCAGAATGGTCGGACAAAGTCTCAACTACCTTTTGCTGGGCAGCGCTCAAATCTTCGGCAACGGGTCCTTTCAAAGATGCCGATTTTCGTTTTAGAGGTTTTACCCGCGCCTTGGAAATCCGGTGAGACTTCTCCAACACTCCTGAGCGGACCAGCTTTTCGATCGACTTTCGCGCGGCGGCACCTCCGAAAGCGGACTCAATGTTTTTGTAGGCCACAGACTCCGATGCCAAAACTTCTTTGAAAATGTCAGATTCAAGACCTGAAAGGCCTTCCGGTTCCGTCTCGGCCGCGGTTAGCACCGTTTCGATGAGTGAATTGATACCCGCGGGAAGCGAACCCTTCAACATCTCTCCCCAGGACGAGGCATAATACCCGGCCGCCCATTGAGTTAGGGAGAGTATCTCTGCCGTAAGGAGGGGCTCTTCATCCACCACCTCGATCACATCCCGTATCTTGCTCTCGTCGATATCGAGAGCGGGGTCGAGGAAATCGTGGGTTCCTACCGCATATCCCGTGAGTTTCCGTTTTCCGAACGGCACAATAACTCTCGCCCCTATTTTAAGAGGAACTTTTGCAGGTTTTCGGAGTCTATATGTAAAGGACCGCCTTAACGGAACAGGCAACGCAACGTCGACAAACATCGTTGATTCCGGGTTCTGCTGAGAAGTCTTTGCGGCGGCGTCGGTTACCATATCTGAGGCGGGGGTAATTTCGATTTTGAATTCCTAAAATGATAACCTATCAACCTGCTTTACAGAAGCAAACGGTGATTTCTATGGATGAGTTTTTGAGTGAAAAGCCGGTGGGCAAGTTAAACAAGACTGTGGTTGCAGCAGGTGCCGTGATTGGAGTTCTTCTGATCGTCGCAATAGCTGTAGGGATTTCTTACCTTCCCGGTGCCGAGGAAAAGAAGGAAGATTTGCTTGCGGACGCACATTTGCCCGGTTCCAAGGTATTTGATTCCTATACAAAAGAGATCATTATCACCACTGATACCAACCGTTTGAGGGAGTCGAGGACGGGACTCGGTGATGTCGTGATGAGAATCGGAGGGCGGATTCGGAACAAAGGTGACAAAACGATCACCGGGCTTGAGATCGCCGTAGGCATGGTAGATACCAAGAATGAGTTGATTCGTGAGAAGCGATATCTGATCATTCCAACCAAGTACAAGGAACTTGGCCCTCATGAGACCATAGATGTCGATGCCAACGTTGCGGGATTCCGGCCTGACGACGACCGCGCGAACGCACGCTGGCGCGTAACTGCCTTAAAGCTTAAGGACTAGGTTTCTTCTCTTACAAACAGTTCTTCGAGTGACTGCCTGACAGGATTCACTCCGATCAACCTGCCTCCCAGTTTATTTAAAGACGCGAGCACTGCTTCGACATCTTGTTCATTTGCGACATTTAGAGAGAATCCACCGGGTTTTACATTTATTTCAGAAGCAATTTTTCCCTTGATTGCTTCCTTGAATACAGAAGACTCAATTCCGCCGACAGAGACCTCGAACCCGGAATCCTGTGCTGTCGATCGCAGTAACTCCGCGAGATTACCTTCTTCAACCAGTCTGCCTTTTCTGAGTATCGCTACATTATCGCAAAGTGCTTCGATATCCGTGAGAATGTGAGAAGACATAAATACCGTTTTGCCTTCTTCCCGAAGTTCGGCAATCAGTTCTCGAACCTGCCTTCGCCCGATCGGATCGAGTCCGCTCATGGGTTCATCCATAAACACTATTTCAGGATCGTTTATCAGGCTCTGGGCCAAACCGACGCGCTGGAGCATCCCCTTCGAAAATTTTCGAAGTTGTCGTTTCCAGTCTTTCTTTTCCAGCCCGACTCGTGTCAGTAGTTCTGCAGAACGCTTTTCCGCACTCCCTTTGTCCATTCCAAACAGCCTGCCGAAGTAGACCATAAGTTCGTCGGCCTTGAGATAATCATAGAAGTAGGGACTTTCCGGGCAATAGCCGATTTTCTGATGCATCGCCGGGTCGCCAATCTCCGCTCCAAGTATCTTTGCAGAGCCTTCGGTAGGAAATATGAGGCTCATTAGGAGTTTGAGCGTTGTAGTTTTTCCGGCGCCATTCCCACCCAGAAATCCAAAGATCTGGCCGCCTTCAACTTGCAAAGACAGATCATCCAGCGCACGGATCTTCTTTTTCTTCCAGAATCCTTTCTCGTAGTCCTTTGTAAGGCCTTTTATTTCAATAATTGTATCCATGTGCTAGTTCCTCGGAATTTCTGATCGTGAATGGTCCACAGCGGCAGTGCAGCTCTTTTGTTCGATAAGATACGGGACGTCTGTCGGGTCGACGATATTCATGTTTCTATCCACTCTGAATTCACGTCCTGCCCCCGGAGATTTGTCTTTTAGGAGAGGGATCAACTCTTTCCATGAGCTCGCGCAACGTCCGTTACGCATCTCAAATGTGGCGAGGACTTCATCAAGCACATCCCTATCGTCAAGGGAATCCAGTTCTGCGAGCCTGAATTCGGCGGTTAGTCTTGTTTTTGAATCGGCTGCATCCTTTAATCTTGTGTAGATCGCCCGGGCTGTTTGCCGGCTGCCGCCTGCAGTATTCATGCGCGCAGACATAACACTCATCCAATTGGGTGCGCCCTCTATCTTTGCTCCTTTTGCATACGTTTCGGAAGCCTTTTCGAACTCTTCGAGCTTCCAGTAGATATACCCAAGCTGATGATAAAAGCTCCACTGATTCGGATTGTTCTTGATGCCTTTTTGGGCTAGTGCAATTGCATGGTCGGGGTTAATGGCAGGGAGCACGTTTGCGCCATATGAATACGCGGCCAGGAATTCAGGATCAAGCGTCGTCGCATTATCGAGCAGGGGGTACAGTAGTTTTGGGTCAAGCGGTTTTAGATTATCAAGATCGATCTTTTGGTCTCTTGCTTTATAAAGTTTGTCGCCAATGTATTGTAGTGACCGCATCCAGTACCAGTCCGCCAGCAGTCCTTCAGCTCCGAGCGCGTAACCATTTAGTCTTTCACCCTTAAGCGTCAGCTCGGAAGGTTCATCTGCGGGAGTCAATTCGGACTTGCGAGAATCCAGAATCTTAGAGACGCTAATCGCTGCTAAAAGACAGAAAACCCCAATGATTCCGATCAGATACTTTCTTTTCATTTTATGTTCCTATTTCGACAGGTCAATCTTTCTCAGGCGTAACCTGTAAGCGCGATAACCTTCTCTTGTTACAATCAGGGTTCTTTTATACCAGCGGTCGATTTCATCAAAACTTATCGGAGCCGCCTCGTAAGTGACTAAGTACTTCAATTCAAATTTCCGCGCCTTTTCGCTGTCGAATTCGTTTCTAAACGCTGAATAGCTTTCACTTAAAAGGCCCATTTCCTTTTTTGAGATGGGATTCGAAGTTCCGGACAATCGAAAGTCTTCCCGTCCCCAGCCAAACAGTCCGCGCCGCAAGATTGGATTACTCTTTATGTTTTCCCGAATCTGTTTCATATCTATGCCCTCTAGGTGCAATTTTGCAAATATTCGTGACCTTGTATCGGTGCGACTTAGATCTGAATAAACGATCTGATGTGGTGACCACAAAACAGGAATAGAAAGATACATCGGGAAGTCGTCATTATGAGGATATGTAAAATTCGCGAAACCAAAAAATACAATATCTCCGCTTTCCGACTTACCGCCATGGGATTGTTCAATTTTGTTTATGACCTTTGCTACACCCGCAAATTTGTCACGCATCAGATTAACCGGCCTTAGTTCCATTGCCTTAACCACTGTTCCCATTGACCCGAGAAAGATTCCGCACACTGTTAGCACTACAAATATGCGATTCGCCTGAGATCTTTTGACGTATCTGTTCAGGTAAGAAAAAGCCACGGCACAAAGCGAGATCAAGACGGTGTAGTTGACAGCAAAAATACTGTAATGAAAAGGCTGGAATGTTAGTCCTGTGAGGATTTGCTGGTTAAACACTATAAACGGTACGCAGTTCATCGAAATAAGAAAGAGAGTGCGGGTATCTTTCAACACAAACAGACCGTTTCTGGCGCCTGCAAAAATCAATACAGTTGATAAAAGCCCGATCAACTCTGAGACTCTCAGTAGGTCAGGCATCCTTGTATTCACGAATAACTGGACAGAATCGATATCTGAGCCGCGGCTTGTAACCAACAGGACATATGGGATCAAGAGAATGGTCATTGCAGATCCAATGGCAAGAATGGTGGCTTTGAGTCGAAGGATTTCATCCTTCTTAAAAATCAGCATTAATAGCGCGAAGGCCGTAATCCATGCCGCCGCCACGGTCCAATGAAACAGATAGGAGTAAATCAGCACGGCAAATGAAGAAATGATCGCTGCTGCCCAAAATGTCCCTTTTTTGGAGTCATCGAAAAACTTTAATACGAAAAAATGAAAAGCGATAAGGACCGGGAAACTAATAGCCGGTACAGAGCGGCGCATAAACGAGGCCTGCATGTTTGTGAGAGCCTTTCCATCAAGAAATGATTGAAAAAAATGAGTTGCTTCGAGATCCATACTCCCCAGGGTTAGTACGAGAATGGTAGCGCCGAAGGAGTAAAAAGCATGGCCTGTTAACAAATACAAGAGCCAAAGAACTCCCATCGCGGCCAAAAAGGATGAAACGGCCGAAAGGAGTATCATTGCTGTCGAAGCGTCAATCCCAAGTATTCTTGCAATTAGCGCGGTCGGCAATGAGGCGAGAAACTGAATAGAGAAAAGCGATTGTGGGAGGTCAGGGCGTGTTTCCGATGTCACTCCGGTATAGGGCGAATTACGTAAGGGCTTGCCGTCAATGAGTGACTGTACATACGCTGCGTAGGCTGGCTCATCATAATCCGAGATCGCAAAACTTCCGTTCCAGGCATCTCCGCGGTTGGCCCAAAGATGTATCTGCGGGGCAAGGGCAAACAAGGAAAAGATCATTCCCGCAGCGATTGATAATACCCATGCACGAAGGCTGATTTTTCGAAGCCACGACATATACTAAAGACGGAAGAATGTGATTGATCAAACGAGCAAGAAGCTATTTTAGGTTTCGCCTACGAAAGATAAGGGCCGTAACTGCTATTACTACTGCTATATACGCCAGAGCGTAGAGAAGAGCCAACGCCAAATAAGAACCGCTGGGAACACGGCCGTGTGCAGCGTGGCTGACAAATTCGAAATGCGAGAAGTTTGGTAGCAAATAATAGATAGCTCCAAAAAGCCATTGAGCTGCATTGGAACCGAGGTTCTGCGCTAAATCCCTAAGCGACGAACTGAAATGCCCGATAACAAAAATCAGGAACGTCAGGAGAGCTGATAGCGCTGGCGAAGAAAAAGAGGAAAACAGTACCGCAACCGCGGTAATCAATGCCAGTTCGAAGAAGATGAGAACTATCGCTCCCCAAATCGAAATCGAAAGGCTTCCGCCGCCCACAAAGAGAAGTGCAATCGACACCCCAAGACCCATAACTGCAACATTTACGAGCAATGTAAGGCAAAGTCCAAGATATTTCCCAACTATGAATTCGCCCCTTCGTACGGGTTTGGAAAAGACGGTATAAAGCGTCTTTTTCTCTATCTCTTTCGATACAAGTCCCACTCCCACAAAAATCGCGATAAACACTCCGAATAGAAGCATCGCCGAGAGACCGATGTTAACGATTGTTCGGGATTCTTGTCCCGCTGTAAGCTCACCCAAGAAAATGGCGCAGCCCGTGATCAGGAGCATGAAAACAACAAGGTTGTAAAGCACTCGATCGCGAACGGCTTCACGAAACGTATTCGACGCAATTACACGAACGTGGTTAAGAGCGGTCATCGGTATGAATTAACTAGAATTGAACAAAAGAGGCGGAACGCCTAAACGTGAGAAACGGGTTAAATATTATCACAATCGGGGCTCAAAACGGAGTCTATTCATAGAGCTTTTCTTTTGCCACAAGTGCCTGCACGACTGAGTTTGGAGTGAGATCCGCAAGCGGAGTGATCGAGCTGTCGGTTCTTGACCGGATTGATACCTTGAGGGCGCTTTCCTTGTAAATCAGCCGCCAAGTCTCAGCGTTTTTCCGATCTATTCTCAATGCGAATTCCACTTCGCGCTCTGCGGATTTGTTATCACCCGACTTTTTCAGCAATTCCGCGAGATAGATTCGAGCAAACGGAGAATGCGGATAGATGTCACGGCACTTTCGGGCTGTCCCTATCGCAGATTCCAGATCGCCAGCGAGTTCATATGAAACAGCAAGGAAGTAATAGGTACTTATCACGCCACCGCTCTTATCAATTGCGGCCTTTATCAGTGGAACGGCCTTCAGTGGTTCTTTTTCATTGAAGTAACGGATGCCTAAGGACATATCTGCCGCAGCATTATTCGAATCAAGGCCTTGTGCGGTTTCGAACAACTTGATTGCCTGCTCAAAATCTTCTGTTGTCGTCCCTCTGGCGGTGTAGTAACCACTCGCGGCCTGGGATGCGAAAATCAGTACCGAAGCTACACTCAGAACCGACGAAATGATTAGTAAGGTCTTCGTTGCCGAGCGATTCATCGTTCGCTTAATAGAGCCATAAGGCGCAACGGCGATCGCAAAAAGAACAAAAAAGACGATACCGTTTTGAAATACCCTGAAGGAAAACGAGCTGGCAACGGAACTGACGAGAAACGCCACGGCACCTGAAAACGCCGAAATCCTAATAATATTTTCGGTACAGCGGGATGAAAGCCTTAATTGTCGAATAAATGAAAGCAATCCGAAAACAAACAGGCTGATTATGGTCAAACCGCCAAGTATTCCCAGTTCCGAAAAGATCTGTATGAACTCGTTGTGAGTCCTTTCAAGCATCAGCTCCTGGCCAGCCCGCAAAGTGCGATTCGAGGGGGCAGACTTGCCGAATTTGGCTCTGTATTTATTAAGGAGAACCCCATAGTTGTCCGCCCCTACCCCCAAAACCGGGTTGTCAACAATCATCTCCTTCGAAACCCCGAGCAAAAGGAGCCTGATGTCGCCACTCGAAGTTTGATAAGAGCTCGTTGAACTAAATCGCCCGTACAATGTGTTTTCTTGACCTTGTTTCGAAGAAATAAGCTGTGTAATCGATAAAACCAGTAAAAACGCCAGAACAAGCACTCCGGCATGTGCAAAAGAAACCCTTCTCCGGGTGATGGCGAATCCGAGTACGGTAACGAGGGCCAGCCCAACCAATACCGCGATGAACGACGTCCGACTTAATGAAACAACAATTGCGGCGAAAGACAGCACCGCCGAAAACGAATGGATTCGTGAGGTTTTCTTCGTTGTGGTTATTGCGAGGCCAAAATAGAATGGGACAAGCGCCACCAGAATCTCACTGTATTTGCTGTAAGCTACCCGAAACACCGCTTCATAATCTGGGCTAAGCAGTAAAAATAGGTAAGCCACAATGGTCAACGAGCTCAAGAGTACTCCCAGAAAAACCAGAAACTCTAAAAATTTCGCAAGTCCGGAGCGGCTTCTCATCCAATTCGCCGTAAATAAAATGACGAACAGATAACAAAACCACAGGAAGGTATGGTGAAACACAGAAACCCACGAAACGGCCCAGAGAGCGGAGGACGCACTCAAAACCACAAACGCGCCTAAAACCGTAGTGATCGTCTTAAGTTCAGGAAGAAAAGAAATCTCGACCTTCTTTCTATGCAAGAAGAAAGAGCCGAGCAGCAATGCAATTGCCACCAGAAGTTCGACCTTCCAGGGATGTCCCGTCATTACAACTCTAAACGGCAATGGGAAAAGCGCAGCAAGCAGGACCGCGGCCAAAGCCGCGAAGACTAATAACTGATATTTGGGTTTTTGGTAGGACATCGATCGACTGCAGGGAAGCGAACGGAGGTTCAACTCTATCAGGTATTAATTCAATAAAAAAAGAGGCCGTCTCGTACGAGACAGCCTCTCTTCTTCTTATTAAGCAGGTAAGCCTACTAGTTATTGAGCGGGCTACCACCGCTGAGTACACCAGAAGCGTTGGTTACTGAACCAATCGCGCCGGCCCGGATCACACCCTCGGTTGCGACACCGAAGTCCCGTGTACCAGTGGCTGTTATACCGGTTCCGGTTACAGGCGTAGTCGACGAAGCGAATACAGCCGGAGTACCCGTACCTGCAGCAGCTGCGCTAAGCGTGAATGTGTAACCACTCTTCGTTCCGCTTCCCAGAACACTGTCAACGAGTCCTGCTCCGAGGAGCTGAGCCATCGTTCCGTAGTTACCGCCACCTGCTGTAGCTTGATATGTCATTTGAGCACCGTGAATTGTACGGAGCGACGAAATAGCCGATCCTTCGTTAGCCGAACGTCTTGCTGCAAGCAAGTTCGGAATAGCGATAGCGGCGATGATGCCGATAATTACAACTACGATGAGAAGTTCGATAAGCGAGAAACCTTTTTGATTCTTTTTCATTTTCTTTTCACAATCTCCTAGAAAGTTTGATTAATTCTTTTGTACCTATTCTCAGGCGCTGATACTTAGTACAAGACTTGTGCCAAAAGATGACTGAGTCGACATTTTTCTCGCAACTAACTCAAAACAAAAGAGATATCGATGTATCTAGATGATGAGAAATGGGTTTTGCAAGGATTCTTCGGGGCAAAAACGGCAGTTTTTTGTTAGATAATGGTGACAGAAATTGTCAGTAATGGCAGAAATCCGGGTTTTCAATGGATTCTGGTGATTTAATCCGCTGAGCTTCGCATTTGTGCGGAAAGTGAGCGGATATTGTGTTTATCGAGCAGGTGTCTTAATGATCTGACCGGGAGTTCTAGCAATTCCGCAGCTTTTGTTTGGTTGCCGCTTGTTCGCCGCAGCGCTTCGACCACATAGGTTTTCTCGAGATTCCCAAGATGGCTTGAAAGGTTTATACCGTCCTCAGGTAGATCGAATTCAGCTTTGATACGGGCCGGGTTGTAGTTTGTAATGTGATCCGGCAGTCGTTCGGGCTGGATTTCGTCTTCACGCTCCAGTGCAACCGCGCGTTCAATGGTGTGTTCCAGTTCACGTACGTTACCGTGCCAGGCATAACCCTCAAGGACCTGCATTGCTTTGGGCGAGATTGAAAGCGCACGACCGGTTTCCACGCAGAATTTCTTTACAAAATGAACGGCAAGTTCGGGAATGTCTTCCGAACGTTCTCTCAATGGGGGCAGGGCTATCGGAATGACGGATATCCGGTAAAAGAGATCTTCGCGAAACGTTCCGTCTTCGGTCATTTCCTTGAGATCCCTGTTTGTTGCCGCGATTACACGTGCATCGATCTCAGATTCTTCATGAGCACCGACGGGGCGAACTTTGCGTTCCTGAAGCACCCTAAGAAGTTTCACCTGCATTGCGGTAGACATTTCACCTATCTCGTCGAGGAAGATCGTTCCTTCGT
>JABDKD010000075.1 GCA_013003215.1 Pyrinomonadaceae bacterium | reverse complement strand
CGGCCCATCATCGGCATATGCATCCGATTCCCGTTTTTGGTTAGATCGGGGGATATCGCGGTCCAGCTGTCACCACGATCATCCGAGCGCCAGACGCGCTGCGAGGCATGGTAAATACGCTTAGGATCATGGGTTGAGACATTGATCGGGGCATCCCAGTTAAATCGCTCCGCCGGTTCGCCGGGTTTCGGCTGCGGCTGTATGAAATGATTTTCACCGCTGCTTGTGTCCCGGCGCGTAAGGAACCCCTGCTGGGACTGTGAATACATGATGTTTGGGTTACCGTGCTCGGTGGCAGGTTGGTGGCCGTCGCCGCCAGCCGTCAGGAACCAATCACTATTCTTGATACCGTCGGTACGACCGGTCTGACTTGGGCCGCCCTGGGTCGAGTTGTCCTGCGTGCCGCCATAAACGTTGTAAAAAGGTTTCTTGGCGTCCACATCGATCTTATAAAACTGTGTGATTGGCAGATTACGAATAAAACGCCAGGTCGACATCCTGTCGTGTGACATATAAACGCCGCCGTCAGAACCTATCAGGACGAAATCAGGATCGGTCGGATGAAATGCCATTGCATGGTCGTCGACGTGTTTCCGCCGAGTGCTGATCCGTGACCAGGTCTTCCCACCGTCATCAGAGACCTTGCTGTTGTTGCTCATGATATAAATGCGGTCAAACTGGTGCTGATCGGCAAACAACTCCTGGTAGTAATGGGGCCCCGTACCGCCGCCGACTTCGTTCGACATCTTCGTCCAACTGGCACCGCGGTCGTTGGAGCGCCAAACGCCGCCTTTGCGATTATCAGTTTCGATGGTGGCGTAAACCACGTCGGGTTTCATCGGGGAGATCGTAAGCCCGATCTTACCCATCCTCCCTTTTGGAAGGCCTGTCTTAAGTTTTGTCCATGTTTCGCCGCCGTCGTCAGTAGTGTGAATTCCGGATCCTTTCCCGGTACCGACATAGTTTGCAACGGTGCGCTGTCTCGACCAAGTCGCGGCGTAGAGTTTATCCGGGTTTCGTGGGTCGATAACGAGGGAAGCGACACCTGTCCATTCATCAATTTCCAGGACATTCTTCCAGGATTTGCCACCGTCCGTTGTCTTATACAAACCGCGTTCGCCACCCTTGGTCCAAAGAGGACCTTGCGCAGAGACCCAAACGGTGTCAGGTTCCTCAGGGTGGATAACGATATCACCTATGCGTTCCGATTTTGGCAAGCCCATGTTTTTCCATGTCTTGCCTCCGTCTATTGACTTGTATACACCGTCACCAAACCCAATGTGCCGACCCCCGTTGTTTTCACCGGTGCCGACCCAGATGACATTCGAATTACTCGGATCAATGGTGACGTCGCCTGTGGAGTAGACCTTTTGCTTGTCGAAAACGGGCTTCCATGTCGTCCCCGCATTTACGGTCTTCCAAACCCCGCCGGAGCCAACTGCCACAAACCAAATATTCGGATTCTTTTGATCGACGGCAATGTCTGCGATCCGGCCTGACATGTAGGCCGGTCCGATGCCGCGCAGCTTCAATGACCTGAAAGTAGCACTGCTCATCGGACCCTTCGGTTTTTTCTGTTCGGCTTTTTCTTGAGCGGTGAGATCGCCGCCGGAAAACATGATTAGGACGGCCAGTACAAAAGATAATATTGATTTCATTCTACCCCCGGGGAACTCCATTACTCGTACGAAGGTCTATGGGACCTGTTACGAGGAATGCAATTCCATCTTGCAACTGATTTGATAACGATTGTGAAGAATATACCTGTTAATCCAGTAACTGACCAAATCAGGAAACTTAAAGACGGCCAGGAGTTCGAGTCCAAATGGAAGTCTTTCTTGGAAGGAGGACACTCAATTGTGCAGGTGGATGAGTCAGTTCCAAGTATTCTCGTAAACTGAAGTCACAAAGAAGGCCGGGGAATTCAATCCCGGCCTTTCCAATGCCCATGCGTCCGGAAAATCGGTCGGACGGTACTAATTCGAACAATCGGCTGGGCCGATTCGAACCGTAGTGATGAACCTATTGGCGTTGTCCACCACTCTGACAGCAATTTTGAATCCCCTGTGACTCACCACTTCTTTACAGTAAGTGGGCAAAAGGATCGGCTTCATTGCCTGTTCAACTTGGGTCTTGGTTAACTGCTGAAGGCTGTGATTTGGGGTCCGAGCATCGACCTTTAGGGTGAAGCTGGAATTATTTAGTGAGGTTTCGCAACCAACTTTGCACTGCGAGATGGCGTTTTCGAACCGGAAGTCACCAACAGTGCCCGGGAAGTCTTTTCTGGTTGCAACTGCCCACCTATTCATCAAAGCAGCATCGGATTCGCGGATTGTGCCCTGGCAATTTTCAGGATAAATGAAGAAATTGGGTTTGAATTTGTCGATCTGGACATACAGGTAAACTTGCCTTGCCGGGGCCCCTGAAGCGCAATAAGCTCTTTGCAAAGATGGCTTTATAGCCGCCACCTTGGCGTTAACCTGGCCCAAACTCGCCGTACCCTGAAGGCTTCCGATGAGATAAAGTCGTTTATCGGGTCTTGTTCCCCAACAGCCCTTTGGACACATGCTAAAGGCGCTTCGGAAACGAACACCGTCAAGAACCATAGGGAGCCTTCGTTTGATTTCTGAGGTCCAGGTTGTCAAGAACTGTACATTTGATTGCTGTGTTTGCGTTGTGTTGCTCGCAAGGAACAAATTCCAATTCGATCCTTGATTCGAAGGCGGTAAATTTGTTTGCGGCCCAGGTTGCAGCGTTCTCAACAATTGACGAGCAGTCACGGCATGCTTTCCATTCGGATACTCTCTCAAATACATTTGAAGTTCCGCAGGGTTTGAACCGCTTTTGACCAAATCCCAGTATTGATCCTCAACCGATTGCGTATTTTGCGCGGCAAGCATACTAAAGTGCCCAAGGGTGAACGCAAATGCGATGGAAACCATTACAGATAAGAAGGTTAACCGTTTCATACTTTTTCTCCATGTCCTCTTTTGAAAAGAAGAGGTTTGCGCCGGGCCGAAAAGCGCATGCATCAACCCGGCGTCTTGAATTCAGGGCAAGCTACCGAAGAGCCTAAAAGCCCAATCTCTTGAGATCCTTGATTAGATCTCCCGTGGTCGTTGCTGCAGGATTCTTTGTAAACAAGTTAACACCCGCGTCACTGTACTGCTTCGATTTCACCTTTTTCCAAAGAATTCGATTGAATTCATTGCCAGTGCCCCTGAGTTTTTTCGTATGAACCCACATTGTTCCAGTGTGTAGTTCACATGCGTTAACTGCAGGATTGGTACCAGGGTTACAGTTGGCGACCGGAGTCTTTACCAATTTGTACTCGATAAAGAAATCGGCACTCTGCTGGTTGCCAACGATAATGAGGGAGGGTAATTTCTTGTTCAAATCCGAAACTATCCTATTTTGGCTGTTGAGATCCGAGGCCGTAATAAAGACCTTCCGGAAGGCCGAAATCTCGGTGAGGGACCCAAATTCCGCATTTCTCAGAAAATTATCAAGCGCTATTCTTTGTTCGATTCGGTTCTTTTTCTGTCGGGCCTCAACCACATGTTTTCCATTCGGAAAGTTATTAAGATAACCCTGAAAATCGAACGCATTCTGACTGTTCTTGATCCTGTCCCAAGCAAGATCATCAGGTGACTTCTGATTGGCTAATCTGCGAATGTTAAGTCTCGCCAGCGACGCATATTTACCGTTCTGACCAAAATTTGTCAGATAAGTTTGGAAGTCCTGAGGGTTCGAGCTGTTGGAAATCGAATTCCAGAAACGATCTTCAGCCGTAACGGCTCCACCTCCAGTAGTCAGCCGAGCTATTGCCTGATTTGCCTGAACTGCGTGTTTCCCATTTTGACCAAAAGTCGCGAGATAGCTTCTAAAGTCCTGGACATCGGTGCTGTTGGCGATCCGGTTCCAGAAACGGTCATCGGGTGAATTTGCGGCCCGTTGAAGCCTCATCAGCTTAAGCCTCGCAATCGGAGCGTATTTTCCGTTTTGGCCAAAGGTCGCGAGATAGCCTTGAAAGTCCTGTGCATTGGTGCTGTTGGCGATTTGGTTCCAAGCCCGGTCTTCGGGTGTTAGGACCGGCGCCGTCAATTGTGCGATCTTTTGATTCGCCTGTGCCGCGTGCTTGCCGTTCTGCCCAAAAGTCGCGAGATAGCTTTGAAAGTCCTGGACGTTGGTGCTGTTGACGATCCTGTTCCAAAAACGGTCATCTGGTGAAACGGGAGTCGTCAACTGGGCGATCTTCTGATTCGCCTTTGACGCGTGCTTGCCGTTTTGACCAAACGTCGCAAGATAGCTTCTAAAGTCCTGAACGTTCGTGCTGTTGGCAATCCGGTTCCAGAAACGGTCATCGGGTGTTAGGACCGGCGCCGTCAACTGGGCGATCTTTTGATTGGCCTTTGACGCGTGCTTGCCGTTTTGACCAAAAGTCGCGAGATAGCTTCTAAAATCCTGGACATTTGTGCTGTTGGCAATCCGGTTCCAGAAACGGTCATCGGGCGTTCCGCCTCCGGAGGGGCCGCCGGTAGAAGGGCAAGCACTAGCATCTATTGCAAAGGTGGTTCCCCTAGCCAACGACGGATTGTTGATCTTGTTCATGTCCCAGATATTTACGTTCAGGTTAATCCCTTTTTGAGGGGCACCGGAAGCGCAATATATCGGCACGAGCGCAGGTTTTATCGCTCTCGCAGCGGAATCAGACTGGCGGCCCATAAGATTTTGGGTCCAGCCTTCAAGTAATAAGAATTTGTCGCCGCTTCGGGACCTTTGACATCCATTTGGACAGAAAGTAGTTACTGTTGTAAGTTCCACTTGACCAAGCGTTAAGGGTAATTTCTTTCGCTCGTCGTTCGCCCACCTTGTAAGGAACTGCGCATCCCCGGAAGCAGGCACCGGCGGGCCAATTGACGATAGCTTGTTAACATGTGATTGAAGAAATGAATCGGGCTGGCGGCCAAAGTAACGCCAATAAAGGCTAACAACCCAATCGACATCAGTCGGAGGGCCCGAAGTCCGTGCTCCAAACTTTGCAAATTCATTTTCAAGCTGAAGTCGGCTAATTTGTCCATTGGCAACTCGATTGATATGTAGTTGGAGATTGGTGTCCGGAGCGGTGCCGAGATACCGCCAGTAAAGACTAACGACAAAATCCCTGACCGATGGTGTGCCGCGACGCTGGGCTTCAGGAGTGTTGCGAAATTCCGTTTCGAGCTGCTGGCGAGTCATCTGAGCCTGAGCGGAAATCGCTCCTGCCGATACCATGCACGCCGTCAGCATAAATAAGCACAAAAATCCGCGAATTATAGAACTCTTTCGTATCGATTTATTCATTGTTTCTCCCAGCTTTAATGTCGTCTGTATCTGCAACAATCTCTAATTGAAGCCCTAACTCTTTATTGTTTTACACGGTGCCACACATAGGCCAACCGTTTCCTTTGTCAATCAAAGGGAGCAAGATCATTAATAAGAATGGACCCGTCTAAAAATTTGGTAATGAAGGATTTCAATTATGTTCTGCCCCTTTCGAAACGTCAAGCCAAATCAATATTGAGCCTGTTTACCCGGCCTTGAAGGCATTTGCAGCAGCAGCGAACGAGAGCAAAGAATTTCCAGCCTGGTCGAAGTATAGGATTAGTGGTTTTCTCTTTAGGAATCTAAAGAAACATCCTGCGAGGCAACTGTGCTGATTGATGTGCTGATTGAAAAGATTGGAGGCGGCGATCGGAATCGAACCGATGAATAAAGCTTTTGCAGATCTTTTCGATCAGAATGTGCTGAGTTGCACGATCTTGTAGGCCCTTGGTTTTGGGCTCTCGCCGACTTGACTCTGCTCAGCGATGCAGCCGCATGCAAGTTCCGGGTCCCCACATTTTTCACCACAAAAGGAAATTTAATCTTGTTTTGCCGCAGTTTAGTTTCGCGATGTGTTCGCC
>JABDKD010000064.1 GCA_013003215.1 Pyrinomonadaceae bacterium | reverse complement strand
GTCACAGATGATGGGCCATGCCCTAGGTCTTCCTTTAACAATTCACGAATTTGCATAAAACGCTGTCGCCGAAAACAGTCCGCCGGAAATCATTTACGGAGATGCGATACCGAATCCTGTTGACCTGATCAAAAAGTTCGACAGCACCTTGGTGATCCTGTTTTCGATGATCGTAATCTTTGTAGCCCAACTTTCAACCAATATGGCGGCGAATGTCGTATCGCCGTCTAACGACTTTTCAAACCTCAATCCGAAGCTGATCTCTTACGTGACAGGCGGATTGATAACGGCAGTTATCGGAATCCTCATGATGCCATGGCAGCTTATGTCATCCATGAGCGCCTACATATTCACTTGGCTGCTCGGCTACTCGGGCCTGATGGGAGCGATCGGCGGGATAATGATCTGCGATTACTGGGTTATCAGGCGCCAGAAACTGTTTCTTGCCGAGATGTTCAATGCAAAAGGGGTTTACTCCTATGCGAGCGGTTTCAACTGGCGCGCGGTTTTTGCTCTGTTTTTAGCTATTGCACCGGTAGTTTATGGATTCATACGTGCCGCGACGACACCAGGTGGAAACGTAGAGGACCCCGGGTTCTTTGATTCTCTATACAAGTATGCCTGGTTCGTTACGTTTGCTCTCGGGTTTGGGATCTATTGGCTGCTTATGAGAGGGAAAGTCATGAAGGATCTTAAGCCCTAAGGATGAAATTGGACACGGATTCTCGAAGTTAGATAATTGAGGTTCATGCTAAAGAGCAATGCAATGTTTATCTCACGAGAGCCATGTGAACTATCGGAAATGCTCGAGCGGTCACCCTTAACCCGAAGATCCTCACACAGAACGGCACGGTTTCCCTTTTCTGGTACGATTGTCCGGTATGGCTGCCGGTATCAAGTTTAAGAAGCGGTTTTGGATGGGCTACGCGGTGGCCAACGGAGGCGAAATAGATGTTTAAAACCATAACTAAGATAATTGGGCGGTCATTGCCCATATTTCTATTATTGATATTTGCCAGTGCTGTTCTAATGGGACAGAAGAATATCGACATAGGAACCGATTCCTATGAATTCACAAACGGAAACTGGTTTGACGGCAAGAGATTTGTTCAAAAAACAATGTACTCCATGGGTGGGTTCTTTTCCGAAAAGAAGCCGGTGAATACAGATCATTCTGTTGATCTTTCGGGTGGATATGTTGTTCCTCCTTTTGGCGACGCGCACAACCATACTGTTGAGATGTCGTACAACATCGACGCATTTACAAAGGTGCTTTATACAGAGGGTATCTTCTATCTGAAAAACCCGAACAGCGTTCCAAGGTTTACAAAATCTCTGTCGGGGAAGATCAGTGATGCTAAAACACTTGATGTTACCTTTGCAAACGGCGGACTTACGGCATCAGGTGGGCATCCTTCCGTGCTTTATGACACCGTTCTCGCTAACGGCCCGTTCAAGTTCACAAAGATCAAGTCCTACAATTCGCTCGCTTATCATCTGATCGACAATGAGGAGGACCTGAGTAACAAATGGAGCCGGATCATCGCTGACAGCCCGGATTTTATAAAGATCTACTTATTGTTCTCTGAGGAATTCGCGGAACGTCGTGATAAGGACGTAAATGGTTATAAAGGTCTCGATCCGGATTTGGTGCCTATAATCGTCAAGCGCGCCCATGATGCCGGTTTGAGAGTATCTGCTCACATAAATACCGCTCACGATTTCAAAGTCGCAGTTAATGCAGGGGTTGATGAACTGAGCCACCTTCCCGGGCGTTTTTCACAACTCGTCGGAGACTTCGAACGGTATATTCTGGACGAAAAAGATGTGATTCGCGCTGCGTGTAACAACATCACGGTGATTCCTACCTATAGCCTCTTCGAGTCACGTCCGAAAAAAGATGCCGAACCAGATAAAAAAGCTCAGGATGTTCAAAAAGCAAATCTGGGGCTTCTTCGGAAGCATAATGTAAAGATCGCTTTTGGTCCGGACAGCTACAATTCAACCTCAAAGAAAGAAGCACTCTATATAAAGAACCTCGGCGTGTTTTCTAACCTCGAACTCCTCACAATGTGGTCTGTAAATACTCCGCTGACAATATTCCCCAAAAGAAAGATTGCCAGGTTGGCGGATGGTTACGAAGCCAGCTTTCTGGTACTTGAACAGAATCCGATTGAAGATTTTGAGGCTGTCTCAATGATCAGCTATCGATTCAAACAGGGATTTCCTATTGACGTTTCCGGAAAGTAAGCCCAACCCGGCAAGTTTCTCAGATTGATCTCTCTCTTCAAACGGTTCTGTTCGACACAAGCGCACCAGTAAGCACCGACTTACATGTCGGACACTAGACGGATCGGTCAATGTGTGTCGATTGACGCGTTTTGTGATTAAATATCGTTGATGAAATACGCAGCGATAAAGAATTTCTATAATGGCGAGTTTCATGAAAGCTCTGCCGAAACACTCGATGTGACTTCCCCGCTCGACGGGAATCACCTCTCGACCGTTCCCCTTTCCTCAAAAAGCGAACTGGACAAAGCTGTCGAGTCAGCCAAGTCGGCCTTCGACGGGTGGTCAAACACGACCATTAAAGACCGTGTCCAGGTTTTCTTCCGTTATCGTTACCTTTTAGAGAAATACGCAGACGAACTTACCGAGCTCGTTACAGAAGAAAATGGGAAGACGCTTGATGAGGCGCGGGCCGAGATCGACAAAAGTATTGAATTGACAGAGTTTGCGGTTTCGCTGCCGCAGCTCGTTGCGGGGGAGATCCTTGAAGTTTCAAGAGGTGTCGAATGTCGTACGGAGCACTTCCCGCTTGGAGTCGTCGCATCTATTGCACCCTTTAACTTCCCCTTTATGGTACCGAACTGGACGATGCCGAATGCGCTCGCACTTGGCAACACGATGGTCATGAAGCCTTCGGAGGTCGTACCGCTCTCGGCACAGCGAATGGCAGAGATACTCAAAGAAGCTGGACTCCCTGACGGTGTGTTCAATGTCGTCAACGGTGGAAAGGAAGTCGTCGAGGGAATCTGCGAACACGAGGATATCGATGCGGTGAGCTTTGTTGGATCGACCAAGGTCGCGAAAATCGTTTACAAGGCAGCGACCTCTAATTTGAAAAGATGCGTGGCCCTTGGCGGTGCGAAGAACCACCTGATAGTACTTCCCGATGCGAACCCGACGATGACTGCTGAAAATGTGACCGCCTCGATGTCGGGTTGTGCCGGGCAAAGATGTATGGCGGCATCGGCAATGGTCGCGGTCGGAGAGATGAACGGGATCATTGACCGGGTGTGCGAAGAAGCGCGAAAAGTCGTACCCGGTAAGAACCTCGGTGCGGTGATCTCAAAAGAAGCAAAAGAGCGAATCGAAGGATATATCACGCAGGCTGAAAAGGACGGCGCGAAGATCCTCGTTGATGGCCGCGGCGCGACCGTCGATGGAAAAGAAGGTGGAACATACGTAGGCCCGACGGTGATCGACTATGTGAAGCCCGATATGTCGGTCGCAACGGAAGAAATCTTTGGGCCTGTAATCTCAATTATGAGAACAGATACGGTCGATGAGGCGATTGAAATCGAGAATGCAAATCCATACGGCAACGCTTCGTCGGTTTATACGGACAACGGCGGCATGGCGCGTTATGTGATGGAGCGTGCATCGGCCGGTATGGTTGGCGTCAACATTGGAGTACCGGTACCGCGCGAACCGTTTTCGTTTGGCGGCTGGAACGAGTCGAGATTCGGCGCGAATGATATCACCGGCAAGAGCTCGATCGAGTTTTGGACAAAACTCAAGAAAACGACGACCAAATGGAACCCTGAAGCCGGAATCAATTGGATGAGCTAATTGTTGTGAATCGTGAATTGTGAATAGTAAATAGATTTAACCAAGATATTGCGGGTACATCTTCCTCTTTCAACTATTCACTATTTACAATTCACTATTTACTTTTTTACGAAGACTATGAGTAGAACGATTAAAAGTGCACTTATACAGGCGTCGAACCAGGGTACGCCGGACATGTCGATCGATGAGATCAAGAAGGCCAATATCGATCATCAGATGAAGATGGTTGAAGACGCAGCTAGACAGGGCGTTCAGATGCTTTGTTTTCAGGAGATCTTTACAACACCGTATTTCTGCGCCGAACAGGAAACCAAGTGGTATGAGGCGGTGGAACGGATTCCGGACGGGCCAACGGTTCAGATGATGCAGTCTGTCGCGAAAGAGCACGGCATGGTCCTGGTTGTCCCGATCTATGAAGAGGAGATGTCCGGGATCTATTACAACTCTGCTGCAGTAATCGACGCCGACGGCAAGTACCTAGGCAAATACCGCAAGAACCACATTCCGCACGTCGCTCCCGGCTTTTGGGAGAAGTTCTATTTCAGGCCGGGTAACCTGGGTTACCCGTGTTTTGATACTGCTTTCGCACGGATCGGAGTTTATATCTGCTATGATCGTCACTTCCCCGAAGGCGCACGTGCGCTAGGCCTAAATGGTGCAGAAATTGTATTTAACCCGTCTGCCACGGTTGCGGGATTAAGTGAATATCTCTGGAAACTCGAACAGCCGGCGCATGCGGTCGCGAATGGATATTTTGTTGGTGCGATCAACCGTGTCGGCCACGAACAGCCCTGGGATATCGGTGAGTTCTATGGTCAGAGCTATTTTTGTGATCCGCGAGGACAGATCGTCGCCGAAGCGTCCAGGGACAAGGACGAACTCGTTGTCGCTGACCTCGATATGGACCTGATCCGGGAGGTAAGAAACACTTGGCAGTTCTTTAGGGATCGACGCCCGGACAGTTATGATTCTCTTGTCGCTGACTAGAGTATTTTTCACCCCGGAGGGCGCTGAGATCGCGGAGTGGAATATTGTGAAAGCATAGGAGTTATCATCTGGGTTGTGAATTTCAAACGTGGCAAAAAACCCGGAATTTCGGAAAGGACGCAAAACAATTATTCTTCTCAGCGTCCTTTGCGACCTTTGCGACCTTTGCGGTAGATTAAACCGCCAAAAATCGATTCTTCTACGTTCTATATGTGGAGGAAATAAAAAATGAAAAAGATTTTGATTCTGATTCTCATTTCAATTTTCTCAATTTCTGCCGCAGCACATTCGAACGAAGAAATTGAGAGAGAATTGATCGGGCTTTTAGGCGAAGTTGAAAAGTACTCGAGCTATTCAGGTGAATACTCCGATGAACGCGACGCAAAACTTGCCAGCGCGAACAAGGCATTTCGCGCGGGACTGTTAAAGCATACTTCGCAACACGCTTCCCTGCTTTCGTATCCGTTTCCTGAGTTGAGAAAGAAGATGGCGATCGAGACTGCGCCGGATGGTAATCTGCGTGTGTATTCATGGGACACACTGACGGGCGGCACGATGCACATGTATGACAACGTCTATCAGTTTCGAGGAGTTGAAGGTGTTTACTCGACTGGCTCGTTTTATCAAGAGGGCGACGCCGGAAGTTTTGTAAATGATGTGTTCAATATAGACACACGGACCGGCACGGTTTATTTGATCGCATCAACATCCGTACTTTCGAGCAGTTTGCGCGGCCAATCTGTGGCTGCATTTCAGATCGATGGAAATCAGTTGTCTGATGGTGTCAAAATCTTTAAAACTAAAGAACGTACGAGTTCAATAGGGTTTGGCTATGACTTCTTCACGGTCGTCGATCGAAAGGAGCGCCCTGTCAGGCTCTTTGTTTATGACCCGAAATCGAAATCTCTGAGTTTTCCGGTTGTTGTTGAAGATAACAAGACCCCTCAGGGCCGCGTGACATCAGCCAATATCAGGTACAGGTTCAATGGAACGCATTTTGTCAGGGTAAAGAACTGAGCTATTGACCATTGACCATTGACCATTGACCATTTAATACGAGCAGGTACGACAATCGTTCTGTTCCTTTTCGCGTCATTTCGCGTATTTCGTGGGCTAATTTTTTTCGGATATGAAACACAGAAACAAATTTTCATCGGGTCAGAAATGGGAAGAGATTGTCGGTTATTCACGCGCAGTGCGGGTCGAAGACAGAATCTATG
>JABDKD010000052.1 GCA_013003215.1 Pyrinomonadaceae bacterium | reverse complement strand
TTCATGTGGTGGACCACCGGCCAAAGTATGCCAATCTTGATCGTTTTCGAATGGCCGATGTCGTCGCGCACCCGCCACGGGAGAGATTGGTTGACGCAAAGGCGATCACCAAAAACTCAGTTGCGGTGGTAATGAATCATAATCTGGAACTGGATTCCTTGGTATTGAAAGAATTACTTGCCACCAAGGCAGCGTATATAGGTGTGATGGGACCCAAGGTCAGGACCGAGCAGATGCTTACTGATATCGCGGCGAGTGGCGTTAAAATTCCGGAGAATTCGCTAAAGCGTCTGTACGGGCCGGTCGGGCTGGATATAGGTGCTACGACTCCAGAGGGAATCGCTCTCTCTATACTTGCCGAAATTCAGGCGGTCCTGAGCGGGAGAACAGGAGGGTTCTTAAAACGCCGCAAAGGGTCGATCTATGGGGAATAGGCTTCAAGTCTCCTGTTTACAATAAGATATAATGTCGGGGAACCTTGTCATCGTAATCCCCGCGGCGGGGTCATCGTCGCGTCTTGGTAGACCCAAGCAGCTCGTTGAGTTTGAAGGGGTTTCGCTTGTCAGGCGCGCCGCCGAGACTGCAATTGAGGCGTCACCGGACTTAGTCGTGGTTACCGGGTGTGAAGATATTGCTGTAAGGGATGCTCTAAAGGGAATCCCGGTTCAAGTGATTGACAATCCCGATTGGGAAAAGGGTATGGGTCGAAGCATCGCCGTTGGGGTTCAACAATCGCTGGATCTTTTTCCGGAATGCGCCGGGATTTTGATATTCCTTTGCGATTTGCCAACCATAGATTCAGGACATCTGAAGCGCCTGATAAAGAAACACGGATTGGAAGATCTCGATCTTGCCTACACAAAATACACAGATACGATAGGAGTACCTGCGGTATTCGGTCCCCGTTATTTTGAGGATCTGATTATCCTGGATGGCGACGAGGGTGCAAAATCTATCATTGGCCGCGGTGACGATGGACGAAAAATGTCAGTCGACTTTACCGGTCACTTTGAAGATATCGATCTGCCTGAAGACCTTTGAGTCGAGACTCTTTCTTGCGGAACCCCTTCGATATTCCTTTCTGGCCAACCGCAATTGTCATCTAAAGATGGGCGCCGCCAGGCACGGCGGTTTGTCCTAGACGATTGTTATTTCTTTTTTGGCGCTCTTTGCCTCTGGGATTCTTCTGATATATCTCGATCAGGTTTCCGCAGGTGTCGTCGATCATGCAGCGCGTTGCGTCGCCGGTCGAAAACGGTTCCTTTTCAAACCTTACGCCGAAGATTGTTAGCGTTGCGTGCTCCTTTTCAAGGTTTTCAACTTCAAATTCTGCCTGGGGCATTCCCTTCGCATAAAGTGCTTTTTGAAATCTTCTTGACTCCGGCATGAATGTAAGTTCCAGATGAAGTTCGAGGTTGTCGTTGCCCTGTGGTGCCACTATCGCTAGCATCTTTCCATCGCCCATAGGTTTTTCAGACTTTTTTTCAAAGCCCAAAATATTCGTGTAGAAATTTAACGCCTTTTCTTGATCATCGACGTATAGTGTGCATTTTTGAATTCTCATAGCTCATTGATAAACGAATAAGTACTCAATGATAACAAAAATTGTCACTATTGTGTTAAAAAATGTTTAACATGATCGATCGAAATCATTGGATTAACAAAAGTGTCCCATTTTTCGCTCTATAATTGCTTGATCAATTCAGCGGCGGCCACGTCAAGCTGACTGTCTTTTCCTGTAAAAGATTCACCAACCGGATTCGTAACTTCCACATCAACCTCGCGCGGGTTCAACTCCATGTTTTGTCCACGATTATCGGTGATCTTGGATCTGGGCAGTCGAAAGCGAGTCCCTTCAAAGAGAGTGGGACTCCAAGTGAAAATGATCCAGCCGGACGTTTTTTCGCCAACGATCTTGCCTAGTTTCAGTTCCCGGTATCCTTCGGCAAGATCTTCCGCGTCTGAGAGCGAATGCTGATTCGTTACAAGTACGGTTGGGCGCTCGAGAGATCTCTGGCCCAAAGCACCTCTCGCCGGATACTTCCAGAGTCCCCGTTCCTGCATGGTCAAGTAGCCTTTTCGTGAAAGAATGTCGATAACGTATGGGTTTATGAAACCCCCGTTGTTGTTACGAATATCGATCACCACGCCTTCTTTTCTCTGGTTCTCAGCGTCCAGATCGATATAGAGCTGCGCGAGAGTTGCGCCACCCATATTGGGGAGGTGGACATAGCCGAGTCTTCCGCCGCTGATCTTGTTTATATAAGCGCGCTTCGCTTCAACCCATTGCCGGTAAAGGAGATACTTCTCCGCACCAGTGCTGATGGGCTTCATTGCGATGATCTCGGGATTTGCCCCGTCTGCGGTTTTTGAGATCCCAAACTCAACTCGTTTTCCTACTTTTCCTTCGAGGAGACCGTCGATGTTTACCGATCTCGAAACAGCCGTTCCATCTATTGAAACCAGATAGTCACCGGTACTGATCTTCTTGCTAACAGCAGCGGGGCTTAGCGCGATCACTTCAGTAATCCTAAGATTGCCCGTCCTCTCATATTCCGGGCCATCGTATCTGAGCCCCAGCCTTCCAATTGGGGTCGAGGAAAAACCACTCGAACCGCTGACGCCAAGGTGGGACGCATTTAGTTCACCTACCATCATGTTCATCAGACGGCGTGTTTCGGTGATGTTGCGGGATCCTGCGATAAGCGGTTTATAGGTCTGGTAGATCTCATTCCAGTCTTTTCCGTGGAATCCCGGGTCATAGAAATGGTCGCGCATGTAACGCCAGCCTTGTCCAAAAACCTCCATTTTTTCTTTTTCAAAATCGACCTTCGTATTCAAATTCAGCGAGACACCAGATTGACTTCTTCTCTGAAGATTCACCTTCCTTATACGTCCTCTCTCAATAAACATTACCGATTTGCTATCCGGTGTGAATTGGGCGTCAAACTTAAAGGTTGGACTGCTGGTTATCTGCTTTGCAGAACGATTTCTGGCAAGTTCTTCGACGGTTATCGTGTAGAGGTTAAAACTCCCTTCTGCAGATGCGGTCACCAACAGCGTCTTACCATCAGGAGAGATCACATGTTCATTGATCGATACGCCTGTAGGTAAGAATCTAAGGCGTTTGCGTATGTCTTCAAAATCGATCTCAACCGGTTTAGACTCTTTGCCTTTCTTCTTATCCTTGCTTTCTTGTCCGTTGCCGGTTTTGGGCGGTGGAGGAGAAGCGGTAGGAGAAGGACCGGGTTCCGGCTTTTGTTTTTCTTTCGGGTTTTCTTCAGGAAAGAGATCTCGAAACTTGTCTTCGTTAAACTTCGGTGTTCGAAGCTTCAAGCCAATCCTCGCTAAAGAAGGTGTTTCGGTTCGCTGGGTCGTATCGAACAGGATGTACTCCCCATCCGGACTCCAAGAAATGGTGCCGCTAAAGGAGTTAGCAATAAAACTTGCTGGTTTGATCTCCCCCGTTTCGACATTCGCGATAGAGACGTTGGTAAAGGACCTGTTTTCCGGCGAAAGCGTCAAATAGGCAACCCACTTGTTGTCAGGAGACCAGGCATAATTTCGTTTTCCTGTGATCGGAGGCAGGTCGGTGAAGAGGTCCGCCAGCTTTCTGAACGTCCTCTTCTCGGTGTCAAAAAGCATGATACTTCTTGCATTCCTGATGAACGAAATAAACTTACCGTCACCTGAGTAAACGGCATTGTAGTCTTCGTTTCCGCTTGTCAGTCTTGTTTCCGTTTTAGTAGAGAACTCGTATTCAAACAACTCGTGCCTGCCGTTTCTCTCAGAAGAATAGACGACCTTTTTGCTGTCGCTTGACCAGGCGGCGAAAGATTCTGGCGCGGCGGTCTTTGTTACCTGGAATCCATCGCCACCGCCTGACGCAAGACCCGCGAACACCTCACCCCGAGCAACGACGACGATCTTTTTCCCGTCCGGAGAGACTTGAAACTCACTTATTCTGCTCGAGACGTTCTCATTCTTAATCGATGGTTGCGCAGAAGAGCCCCGGAGCGTAATAGGTACTCTCGCAGCTCGTTTGTTCGACGTGTTCAACTTCCAGATTCCGAAGTCGCGTTCAAAAACGATTGAGGAGCCGTCATACGAGATCCTGGGCCAGAGAACCCGTCCCGATCTAAAGCGAGTTACGGGTTTCTCATTGGCGGTAAGAGATATTTCGTGAATATTTTGTGTGCCGGAACGGTCGGAAACAAAATAGAGTGAGGCGCCGTTGCGTTTCCACATGGGCCAATGCTGTTTTGCACCCCGGTCAGCAATCTTTCGGTAGGCTTCGCCAGTCTTGAGCCATATTTCGGTTTCATCGATATGGCTTCTGCCGTTTCTCCACCATTGACTGTTCGAGATGCCCCTTGCCGAAAACGCAAGTGAAGACCCATCAGGTGAGGGTGCCGCAAAGTACTCATTCAGATAACGGTCGGAGCTGACCTGTTGGGGAGTGCCTCCTGAGCGGTGAACTCGAAAAATGTCGCGCATGCCCCATAAATCCAGACTTGATGAGTTGAAATAGAGCCATTCGCCGTCGTATGACCAACCGTCAAATCGATCTGATCCGTCGTTATAAGTGAGCCTCTTCAGGTTATTAGACGCCAGATCGAGCAAGTAAACGTCGCCGGCTCCCGTTCTGTTTGACTGGAACGCCAGGAACTTGCCATCGGGTGAATAAGCCGGTCTTGTTTCGTTTGCGGGATGAGACACGAGCAATTGTGCTGTACCTCCTTCAGCATCGACGGTCCAAATATCGCCACCGGATACAAATGCAATCTCGCTGTTATCGGGGGAGAGCGCCGGTTCGGTCATATGATGACGAACGGACTGTGCCGACATTGAAGCACAAAGAAAAAAGACGGACAGAACAATGGAAAAACAGGTTTTCTTTATCATCTTGAAGCTCTTATTCTTTTGGTTTTTTATTCCTACGCAGAAAGTTTGGAACAGGTTTGAGAAGTTAGAATAACAGCATTTGAGACTCTGCAAAAACCGTGTAGTAAAGACAGGGAGCACAGGCGCGCAATACGAGACGCTTTCTCGCGCAACTGCATTGCAATTGGGGATAGCTGCATATACGATATTTCGAACAAATATTTTTATTGAGAGGTATTCGATTACATGGATTTACCAGGCGGATTCGATTTGAATTCAATGATGCAGCAGGCCAAAGAGATGCAGGAGCAGATGGGCCGCGAAATGAAAGAAATGACGGTGGATGCGTCTGCCGGCGGTGGTGCTGTGGCTGTTAAAATGCGCGGCGATTTTGAACTTGTCGAGTTGACGATCTCACCGGATCTGGTCAAAGACGGGGACACGGAAATGATTCAGGACCTAACTGTTGCTGCGGTGAACGAAGCACGGCGAAAAGTCGAGGAATCATTGAAAGGAAAACTTGGAGGTATGTTGCCTCCCGGACTTGGCTTGTAAGAGAATCGTAATTAGCAGCCGGCGAGTGCAATCCGGTGTATTGAAAACCAATGCTTGAATACTCAGAACCAGTTTCGAGGCTGATCGACGAATTTAAGAGACTGCCCGGAATCGGGCACAAATCGGCGCAGCGCCTTGCGTTTCACGTTCTGAGGCTTCCCGAGGAACGCGTCGAGGATTTCGTCTCGGCGCTTCGCGAAGTCAAGCAGAAGATCGTATTCTGCACTGTCTGCAATAATTTAACTGATATTGACCCCTGCACATTCTGCAGTTCGCCGACCCGTGACCGGTCATTGGTCTGTGTCGTTGAGGAACCCTACAATCTCGTTGCCGTTGAAAAGACTCGAAGCTATAAGGGGCTCTATCATATTCTTCACGGATCACTTTCACCTATTCGGGGCGTCGGGCCCGATGAGCTGATGCTCGCCAACCTGTTCCCGAGACTCTCAGCGGAAAACAACGATGGAGTTGAAGTAACTGAGGTCATCGTGGCCACAAATCCTACGACCGAAGGCGAGGCTACCGCTAACTATGTTGCGCGTTTAATAAAGCCGTTGGGAGTTAAGGTCACGCGTATTGCGATGGGAATGCCTGTTGGCTCAGATTTGGAATTTGTAGATGAGGTGACGATGGATAAGGCCCTAGCGAATCGGCACGAAATCTAAATGTTTGGCGGGCCAGGCTTATAAAGCAAAGACTTGAACAACCAGACAACAAAGCTTCTTCGTCTCGACGATATGATCCTGAACCGCAGGGGGAGCTTTGTACGGCGGTTTATCCACGCAATCGTCAGCTTGTCACTGCGACTCTTCTTCAGAAGAATTGAAACCTATAACGAGAGTTCCGTGCCATACAAAGGCGCTCTGATCTTCGTTGCCAACCATCCAAACGGCCTTGTCGATCCCTCGCTGGTTTTTGTCGCTCTTCCAAGAAAGATTTCATTCTTAGCGAAATCAACGCTTTTTCGCATTCCCGGCTTTTCGTATTTGCTCAAGGTGGTGGAGGCTCTTCCGGTGTATCGCCGGATAGATTCAGCGGATGTTTCGAAAAACCAAAGAACTTTTGAAGCATGCCACGACCTGCTTCAGGAAGGGGGCGCTATTGCCATTTTTCCTGAGGGGGTCTCACATAATTCCCCAAAACTACTTCCACTCAAAACAGGTGCTGCAAGAATAGCGTTGGGGGCGCTTTCCGGTATGGTGGGTGACGCGGACTTCGATCTTCATATTGTCCCGGTCGGACTTTACTACACAAACAAAACTACGTTTAGAAGCGATGCTCTACTAAATTTTGGCGAGCCGTTTAGAGTCAGCAAACCATCCCTCGATGTGGATGGAAATCCGGAACGGCAGGAAGTGACTAATCTATCTGACAGAATCGAGAAATCACTTCGTGAAGTAACTGTAAATGCTGAATCAAAAGGCGATATCGACGAAGCGAGGGCCGGGGCTAATTTATTCTTGTCAGTCTCGGAAACACTTAATATCGAGGGAACTATTGTAGAAAGATTCGAATTCGTAAGGAACTATCTAGAACTGGAGGATGGCGAAGGAAGAGAAGATGAGTCAGTTACCGCGCAAGTCTCAGAATTCAAGAAAAAATTAAGGCAGCTCGGACTCGAACCTGAAAACTTATCGCTTTCCAGCGAACCTGTTGGCTTTGTTCTTAGAACATTTGTATTGAGGCTGCTGGTCCTGATGATGATGTTGCCGATTTCGTTGATTGGGTCCCTGATCCACTTTCCCGCGTATCAGGTGAGCAAACTTCTTGCAGACAGATACACTCATCACGGTGTCGATGACATTATTTCCAGCGTGAAAATCATCTCGGGAATCGTGCTAATGCCCATTACGTGGGTTTTGGCAGCGTTTGGGGTGTACTACTGGACCGGGTCAGCGTATTCGTTGTTTGTGATACCCGTCTCGTTTTTATTCGGCTATGTAGCCCTTAGGTCATGGGAGGAGTACGCTGAGCTGCGCGGCTGGTTGCGTGCCTCCTGGGTTTTTTACACCAAGCGGAAGTTATTCCTTGAGTTGCTCAGCGAAAGGCGCAAGCTTGCCGAGAGCCTCAAACCGGTCAAATAGATTTCTCATCCAGAGTTGTTTTGACGAGATTTCTTTGAAGATCGCTCATACCATTCGGCAAAGAGCTTTTCTTGAACCAACCGTAATCCCGAATCTCTGATGTTTTCAATTCAACTTCGCCTTCCGTTCGTGCAAAAAAGAGTATTTCAATATGCTTCCTTAATGTTCTGATTCGCAGAAGCTCGGGATTCTTGACTTCAAGTTGAGTCTCCTCGAACATTTCCCGTCTAATAGCGGTTTCAGGCGTCTCGCCGGGCTCTATGAAACCACCCGGAAGCCCCCAGGTCGCGCCGGGGCGGATATAGTGATCCAATACCAAAACCTTGTTTTCGTTGTTTAAGACAATTGCGACTACGGACACAGTGAACTTTGGCTGACTTAGCCTTATAACTTTCAGTCTCAACCCGATCGGCATGAATCGCCAAATTATTGCTGCAAGTCTGATCATGTGAAAAACTCTTTATCGCTTCGAACAAACCGAACCAAAGTTTGAGGATATGGCAAACACAGAACGAAACCAAGACGCCGGACATGCAATCGTGGTTCCTGAAGGTGTATCTCGCGGTGAAGTGATTTCATGGAGAGAAGTTTCCGGTATCCACAAGGGCAGACACGGGATCTATCAGAAAAACGGAGAACTCAGGTCGCTGCTCACAGATTTGGGAAAAATCTCGAAGTGCTACCCGGACATTGAATCCGACGATGGCTCAACTCTCTTTTATACGGGATCGGGCAGAAGAGGCGACCAGAAGCCCGATGTAAGAAATCGTGCATTGATCGAGGCCGTCCGCACCGGAGTTGCGGTTCCTCTGTTCTGCAAGCTGGCGGTAAACCGTTGGAAATACCTTGGTTTATGGAGGGTTGCTGATTCGGAGTATGTGTTTGATCAGGTTACTGATCGAATGGTATGGCGATTCGTCCTGAAAATAATTGAATAATATTAGGTGCCGAAATCTGGAATTAAACACTGTTAAACATTTATATACAATATAGGACCCGAAACGGGTTCACCAACAAGCCTATCCATATAAACCTTCCGGAGGCTCTTGAATGTTTAACTTTTCCGCACCGATTCCCAGAGTTATTTGTGTCGTCGCATTTGTCGCGGCTCTTTCAGTTTCAGTAATTTCCCAAAACCAAAAGACCCAGAGCGAACTTAGTCGCTCATTCAGAGATTTCTCGACAACGAGCGTCTCAGAGGTAAGTAACCTCGGTAATGGTACGGCGGAATTACGATTTCGCGCCGGCGATCGGGATGTCCGTGTCGTGATCGAGCCCAATGACATGCGGGCGAGACGCTATAAGGCTGAGGACTCAGGACCCTACGGAACCACGTCGCCGGCTGTAACTGACGTAAACACATTTAAAGGACACGTCATCGGGGAAAGCGATTCCGATGTCCGCATGACGATCGATGGCAGCCGGGTCGAGGGCTTTCTAAAGTCCGGAACAGATACGTATTTTGTTGAGCCTGCCAGCCGTTACGCAAAAGAGGCAGAACCGAACTTGCTTGTTGTTTATAGACAGAATGACTTTATTGGCGAGGGCGGCTTCGCCTGCGCATCGGAATTCGAACAGCGAATCGAGAATGAAAAGAACCGTGTAAACCTCGAAAACCTTGTTGGCCTTCAGGGACACGGCGTGATCGAGCTTGCCACGGAAGCGGACTTCGAATACGTGACAACTCTCGGCAGCGCCTCAGCGGCGAACGCAGAGATTCTCAGTATTCTAAATATGGTTGAGTCCACGTTCGAATCCGAATTGGATTTGAGCATCCTGGTCACATATCAACATACGTGGTCAGCGCAGGATTCGTACAACGGATCAAATGCGGACACGCTCCTGAGCTCTTTCCGAAACCATTGGAACAGCGATTCCGAGCTAGCTCTTGTTCACCGTGATGCGGCGCATCTATTCTCCGGCAAAAACGCAGTACTTTCAATGGGTTACGCTAGCGTTGGGGTTATCTGCTCAAATCCCTCCTTCGCCTACGGTTTGAGCGGATACATCAACTGGGCGCCCGCAAAATATCTCGTCACCGCTCACGAACTCGGACACAATTTGAATGCTGGACACGCAGAGGCGGCTCAAGGCTGCGGTTCATCAATTATGAATGCGACCCTGTCGGGATCGACGGCAATGTCTTTCTGTACTTTTTCCAAAGATCAAATCGACAGCTTTAACGGTCAGGTTGGTGGGTGTCTCGAGCCGCCGTTAGCGCCTAAGGTAGATGATTTCGACTTCGATGGTGACTCCCGTACCGATACCTCGATTTTCAGGCCTTCCGTTGGCGAATGGTGGTACACACGGAGTACCGATGGCAGTTCCAGGGCCTTTAAGTTCGGAACAGTCACGGACAAGCCGGTTCCCGCGGATTATACGGGTGACGGTGCAACTGACGTAGCTTTCTGGAGAGATTCTACCGGTGAGTGGTTCATCATGCGGAGTGAAGACTCCAGCTTCTATTCATTGCCATTTGGAGCACCCGGCGATATTCCGGCGCCCGCAGATTATGACGGTGACGGACTTGACGACTACGCGGTCTTCCGTCCAAGTTCCGCGACGTGGTACATCTCCAACTCATCCGGTGGGACAACGATCAGGCAGCATGGAGCTGCCGGGGACATTCCGGTAGTTGCTGACTACGATGGGGACGGCGAGGCGGATATAGCGATATTCAGGCCAGGTGTTCAGGAATGGTGGATCGTTCGCAGCACAGGAGGCGTCACGGCATTCCAATTCGGTGCGGTTGGAGATATCCCCGTGCCAGGTGAGTACACCGGCGACGGATCTGTGGATGTGGCATTTTTCAGGCCCGCCACAGGTGAATGGTTCGTCCTTCGAAGTGAAGACTCGAGTTTCTACTCTGCGCCCTTCGGTGCGAATGGCGACGTCCCTGTCCGCGGAGATTATGACGGGGACGGCGTCGCCGATTTCGCGGTCTGGCGGCCGGCTAACCAAACATGGTATTTGAGCAGGAGTACTGACGGATTCCAGGCGGTCGCTTTCGGTAGCGAAGGAGACATGCCTGTTCCATCCGCATATCTGCCATAAACGAGTTCCCAGAAGTAACCGAGAGAGCTGAAAATTGGGAGTTACTTCTGAGCAGGGAGGGGGCGTCTCATGCGTCGCCCCTTCTTTTTTTATTCTTCACCAAGACGCACTGCCTTTTTGTAAGCGGAAAACACGGCTTTCGAAAGGACAGTACGCAGGCCTCCTTTTTCCATCTGATATATCGCATCAGCAGATGTGCCGCCCGGCGACGTCACCATATTTCGTAATTCGGCAGGGTGGAGATCAGACTCCATCGCGAATAACACAGCACCAAGCATAGTTTCCTGGACAAGTTCCTTAGACATCTCCCTTGAGAATCCCAAATGAACACCCGCGTCTGTTAGCGCTTCCATCACAAGAAATGTGTAGGTGGGTCCGGTCGCGCTGAGGGATGTCGCCATGTCAATCATGTGCTCGTTTTCGACGCGCATTTCCTTTCCAAAAGCTCCGAGCAAAGTTTTTACTAACATTTGCTCGTCGTTCGAAAGTTTCTCAGTGGCTGTCCAGACGGTTATTCCATGGCCGATTTGCGACGGTGTATTGGGCATGCAGCGAACGATCTTGTCCGTACCAAGGGCGTTTGAAATGGTCTTTGTTCTCGCGCCTGCCACGATCGATATGACGATTGTTTCAGCAGTTACCGAATCTTTCAGGTCTTCGAGGACCGCATCAAGCCTTTGAGGCTTCACACAAAGAATCAATACCGGTCCTCCGGCCTTTGTAACCGTCTCAGAGGCATTAGAGTTGCCGCCGAATACATTTATCGCGTAATTGTCGGCCAATTCGTGTCTTCTTTCCTCTCTCGGATGACTTGCCGAAATTTGCCGCGAGTTGACCAGCTCTTTATCGAGTAGCCCTTTTATCATCGACTCGGCCATCACGCCGCATCCGATGAACCCAAGATTAGTGTTTGCCAATTTGTCGGCTGTATTCTTTAATGACATGTGCGGGAACCTCTTACCGTCCAGACTGTTAAAAATAGGCTTACGTGAACCTAATGACTATAGAAGAACAACTCGAATTTTTGAAACAAGGTACGGTTGATTTTATCCGTGAATCCGATCTCAAGGCAAAGCTGGAAAACGCTGAAAAAACCGGGGAACCATTGAGGATAAAACTTGGCGCGGATCCTACTGCACCGGATATTCACATTGGTCATACGGTCGTGATCAGAAAGCTCAAGGCATTTCAGGATTTGGGCCACACCGTCATTTTCTTGATCGGCTCGTTCACAGGGATGATAGGAGACCCGACGGGGAAGTCGGTTACCCGCCCTCCGTTAAAGAAGGAAGAGGTTCTTGAAAACGCGGAAACCTATAAGACGCAGATATTTAAGATACTCGATCCCGAAAAAACCGAAATCAGGTTTAATTCAGAATGGATGGAAGAGTTCGATGCCGCGGACTTTGTAAGGCTATGTTCACATACAACCGTGAAGCAGATTCTCGAACGCGATGATTTTGAGAAACGGCTAAAGGAGGAGAAGCCCATCGCCCTGCACGAACTCTTGTACCCGCTTGTCCAGGGTTACGATTCCGTTGCACTGCAAGCAGATGTTGAATTGGGCGGTACGGATCAAAAGTTCAATCTGCTCGTTGGGAGGGCCCTCCAGCGTGAATACGGTCAAGAACCCCAGGTTGTGATTACTACGGCCCTACTGGAAGGAACCGACGGTGTTGAAAAGATGTCAAAGTCGCTCAACAACTACATAGGTATCGATGAAGCGCCAGGAGAAATGTTCGGGAAAGTAATGTCGATTTCAGACGAATTGATGTGGAGATATTTCACGTTGGTAACGGAATTTACAAAGCCGGAGATCGAGGAAATGAAAAACCTCTGCGAATCCGGCGAAACCAATCCGCGCGATATGAAGATAAAACTCGCGAAGTCGATCATAGAGGATTTTCATTCATCCGATGATGCCGACAAGGCAGAAAGAAATTTTATCGAACAATTTTCCAAAGGCAATTTGCCGGAAGATATTGACGAAGCGCGCGTCGCAGCGTCCAATTGGAGAATCGCGGACCTGCTCGTTGAAACTGGCCTTGTCGAATCGAAAGGTGAGGCGAAAAGATTGATAAAACAGGGCGGAGTAAAGTTGGACGGGGAAAAAGTTGAGAATGCGGCGGTCGAGGTCGAGGCCGGCAGCGAACCTGTGATGGTCCAGGTAGGAAAGCTTAAGTATTTGAACGTCCTTGGGGAATAAGAATTGAGAGCTGAGAACTAAGAACTAAGAACTTGAAACTTGAAACCTGAAACTCAGGCCTCAGCACTCAGCGCTCTAACTAGTCATGAACACAGGACTTATTGAAACTGAAGAAACGCTGATTATTGAAACGCCGGAGCGCGTTCCGCTTGCGTTTGCATTGGCATCTATCGGCAACCGGTTTCTTGCAGTTGCGGTTGATCACTTCATCCAGTACTTGTCGCTCTTTCTCGCAGCTTGGCTGTTTTTCTGGCTCTCCGGACTTGGGCCGGGAGTCACTGCCGATGAGATATTTGCCGGTGAGATCTCAAAATGGATGTTGGCACTTTTCCTTGTTGTCGCCTCAATCATTTTTTCGGGATATTTCGCTTTCTTCGAATGGTTCTTTAATGGACAAACTCCGGGAAAGCGGCTTTTCAAGCTACGAGTTATCCGGGAAGATGGCCGGCCGATAACCATATGGGAGGCGATCGCGCGCAACATTCTTCGAATCGTGGATTCATTCCCAGGTTTCCTGGTCCCCGTTTACTCGATAGGTCTCGTAACGGTTTTCCTGAATACGAGAGACCAGCGTATCGGAGATCTCTTCGCGGGGACGGTGGTTGTCCGTGAGCGGGATGATGACGCGCCAACCTTTGACGAAACTTTTACTTCTGAGATCGGGGATTCAGCTTTCAAAAGAGTTCAGCCAAAGTGCTCGTTCGAGGCGGACATAAGCGGCCTTAAGGAAAGTCAGATGGAAGTCGTAGAAGCGTTTCTGCGAAGGAGGTGGGATCTTTCGGACCGTCAAAGGCTTTGGATGGCTTGGCGCGTCGCCCTGCCCATTATGTACCGGGTTCGTCCGACATACGACTCAGAGACTTTTACCTATGAGGGTTTTCTTGAAGAACTACTTCACCGTTTCACGGTCAAATCCAAACGATTCTGAGCATGCACGATTCGAATAAATAGCGAAATTGCTTCTGTCAGTTCACAAAAAACTAAGAATCCGTGTGGTTTTTTGGGCAATTCGTGCTGATCAGTCCATTTGCGGGATGTTCTTTCATACACGGGTGTGAACGTAGCGTCATAGCGGGCTCTCCCGGAATCGGTTGGTTCGGCAATACGGCGCTTCCCGTTAGAACCCTTTGTCTTACGTGAAGGTTCAACTCAGAAATAACATCTTCTCCATTATCCGCTAAAAATTGCTGCACAAATCAAAGGATTTCGTTTGATTGCGAGTTTCTATTGAATTGAAGACGAAAAAAGTGTAATTTTTTCGAACGGAATATTGGAATCAAGAGTTTCATCAAGACAATCGTGAAAAAACAAATTCTTGTTACAGGAGGCGCTGGTTTTATTGGGTCCCACTTGGTATCTGCTTTGCTCAAAGAAGATAAGTGGGACGTTGCCGTCGTCGATAACTTTGATGGTTTCTACGACCCCGAGATCAAGCGATGTAATATTCGCGATCTATCGGGAAGTGAAAACTTTGAGCTTTTCGAAGTCGATATTTGTGACCGGAATTCAATGGATGAGGTCTTTAGTTCAAGGGATTTTGATGCTGTTATACATTTGGCCGCCCGGGCGGGTGTGCGGCCGTCGCTTGAAAAGCCTCACGAATACGCAAAGACCAACGTAGGAGGAACCCTTAGCATTCTTGAAATGATGCGAGAATACGATGTGCCTAAGCTCGTATTCGGTTCGTCCTCAAGTGTTTACGGAGCTCGTTGCAAAGTGCCGTTTAAGGAAAGCGAGGATGTTACCAAGCCGATTTCTCCGTATGCAGCAACAAAGCTGGCAGGTGAGGCACTGTGTCATACGTATTCGCACCTGTATAGGTTGAACGCCGTGTGTCTTAGGTTTTTCACTGTTTACGGTGCCTGCCAACGTCCTGACTTGGCGATTCACAAGTTTTCAAGACTGATATCGAGAGGCGCCGCAATTCCTATGTATGGTGACGGGACCACCCGACGAGACTACACGTATGTAGAGGACATCATCCAGGGAATACGTGCCGCGGTCGACTATGACGATAAGCCGTTTGATGTCTTCAATCTTGGAGAATCACGGACAGTTGAACTCAAAGAGCTCATAAGACTTTTGGAAGAGAAGTTGGGCAAAAAGGCCGTCATTGACAGGATGGCGCCCCAGGCCGGGGATGTTCCGCTGACGTGCGCTGATATTTCGAAAGCGAGGGAACTTCTTGGTTATAGCCCTAAAACCCGGATAGAGGAAGGGCTGGATCACTTCGTAGAGTGGTTCAACAAGCGTCAAACTATTGATTCAAAAGCGATAGTCTAGTAGAGGCTTTTTTCGCCGGGTGGCCTCGTTTTCCATCTTTTGTGCGTCCAAAGCCATTGCTCTGGATGTCGTCGTACCCAATCCTCCACTGACTTTGTAAATTTTTTGGTGATACTGAGAATGTCGGCCTCTTTGTCGCCTGTGAGTTCGTATTCTAGCGGGTCTTCGAGGTGAACACAGTATCGCTTAGCTTCCATATCCCAAACGGCAAATGCGGGAAATAGAAAAGGGTTCGTTTTGATGACGAGCTTTGCAATACTTTTGGTGGTCGCCGCAGGAACGCCAAAGAAATCCACAAACACTCCATCACGATGCTGGGCATTCAGGTCGGCAAGAATCCCGAGCGTCTTCCCTTCTTCGAGAAGTCGATAGAGTTGTCTTAGGGCTCCGCGTTTGCCCAGTGTCACACTGCCGAATTTTGTTCGTAAAGAATCCACATATTGCTCGACCCTCTCATTATCCAGGCGCCGCACAAGAATATTCATTTCTTCCTCGAATGCTGGTGCGAGCAGGTTGAAAACCTCCCAACTCCCAAAATGGCCGGTGAAAAATAGAATTCCGCGACCTTCCTTTCGGGCTTCGAAGTACTTGTCCTTTCCTCTTACTTCGATCAATTCCCTGATATCGGCCTTTTCAAATTTTGGGAAATGAGAAAAGAACCCTATATGGCGTCCCAGGGATCGGTATGTTTCACGTGCCAGCTTTCTATTTTTATCTGAGGAATTTGCCGGGAAGGCCAGTTCCAGGTTTCTCAGAGCTGTTTTTCTAAGCCCCGAAAAAGCATGAAAGAAGAGGATACCAATGCACTCCCCGATCTGAAGTGAGACCCTATAAGGAAAAGCCCCTACGATCCCCAGGAGCAGGCGAACGCCGTAGTATTCCAGTGCGGTCTGTAATGTGCTTTTTTTTCGAGGCAATTTGTATCAGAATCCCTGAAATCGATTTTAAAGTGAAATACTAAGGGAAAACCGATGTGAATTGAAATGATGAAACGAATCGCTCAACTCCATCTGAAGAAGACTTTCGCCGGTCGCAAAAGGAAGTGACCTGCGATGACGGAACGAAAGTATTCTTCGTGTTCGAGTTCCACTGCTGACATATCGAGCAGATCGGCAACACATTCATCCAGCCCAAGTTCTTTCGCATATGCGGCCGCTTCTTTGTATTCTTCCGTATTCTGACTTTCGAGACGTCCTGCAAAATACATCGGCAGAAACCATCCTGAAACATGACAAAGGACACCCAGTGCGCTTCCGATTGCACCGAAGACCTTCTCACGGGCTGGGCGCGGAGCGGAGCCAAGTTTTGACAGCCAACCGCGTACGCGTTCTCGGTGATCAAGTTCTTCGAGTTCGATCCTCCGGATTTCCTCTTTCTGTTTCGGGTCACGAACAGATTTCCAATGGCCGTTATAGGCTCGAGCCGCGGCAAGTTCCCCCGCATGTGCGTTTTGAAGGATACGAATGAGTTTGTTTTTGGCGAAATTCATTTGTTGATTGTGAAGCGGCAATCAGTTGGCTTGCGCTGTGATAGCTAAGAAGCCACTAGTCACTGTTTCGCAATAGATTCAGGTCATCGACAAACTTTTTCAGGCCCGACTCCCATTGATTTCCTAAGGCCAAATGAAACTCGCGAGAAGTGTCTTGACCTCGATCGAGGGGATGGATCGGTGACGCAACGGCACTCCATACATAGAGCCCTAAATCGGGGTCATTCACAAAGGTGATATAAGCCAGTTTTCCGATTGGCGACCAAGTTAAGTTGAGTTCCCATATCTCATCTATCCACCATTCTTTGGAATCGGAAACCGAAGCTACGGACCAGCCATTCTTTTCGAGTTCGGCGTGAAGGATGCTCTTTTGGTACGGTTTTTTTTCTGACACATTCTAAAAAGGAACCAGCCGGTGACGCAATTCCCGGATTGTCTAGTCTCTGAATGCTGAACTCTGATCTCAGCCCTCAGCACTCAGACCTCAGCCCTCAAACGGCCGCACCGACCCGGTTATAAATGGTATCTCTTTCAACTGCTTCGAAGCCGGCGTTTCGGATAAGCATTATCAATTCGTCTTTAGACATTTTTACCTCGCCGAACTCGACTGAATACGATTCGGTCAATTCACCGCCGTCCGTAATCGTTCCATCGAGGTCGTTCGCCCCGTAATGAAGTGCCGCCTGTGCGAGATTCTTACCAAGCATCACCCAGTAAGCTTTTACATGATCAAAGTTGTCCAGCATGAGCCGGGAAACAGCGATGGTTTTCAAAGAATCGATCCCGTCCGGACCGGGAAGGCTGGATAACTCGGTGCCCGGTGGGTAAAACGCAAGCGGAATAAAGCACTGAAATCCACCGGTCTTGTCTTGCTGTTCGCGCAGCTTTACGAAATGATCCATGCGGTCTTCCGTTGTCTCGATATGACCGTAAAGCATTGTCGCATTTGTCTTTACACCTGCTTCGTGGCATTTGCCCGCGAGTTCGAGCCAGCGGTCGCCGTCACATTTGTGATCACAGATTCGCGACCGCGTAGGTTCAGCAAAAATCTCGGCACCTCCGCCCGGACACGAATCCATTCCCGAGTCTCTTAGTTTTTTAATAACGTCTTCATCCGACATCTTGTAAAAGCGCGCGAAAAAATCAAGCTCGACCATTGTCAGCGCCTTGAGATGAAGATCAGGATACTCCCGCTTCAGAGAAGAGAACAGATCGGTGTAGTACTCAAAGGGCAGCTTCGTATTGAGTCCGCCTACGATGTGTAACTCGGTCGCGCCCTCTTTTACCGCGTCACCTGCGATCCGGATCGCGTCTTCCACGGAATGCGTGTAAGCGTCTTCATCCCTGCCACGCCTGTAGAATCCGCAGAACTTGCAATCTGCAACACAAATATTTGTGTGATTGAAGTGACGATTGACGTTATAGAAAGTATCTTTCCCGTGTCTTTTACGCCTCTCGAAATCAGCAAGTTTTCCCAGCGCGTTAAGATCATCGGTATCGTAAAGTGCCATTCCTTCGTCGTACGAAAGCCGGGTACCCGCAAAAACCTTCTCAGCAATCGCGTTTAAGTTGTCGTCAAAAGAAAAATTCATATAAGCTTACGGCGATTTGTTCGCCCGGTAAATTAAATAGGCAATTCGGATACCAAAATTCTATCAGAATCGATACCCTTTGTTTATCGGGAAACCGGGCCAATTTACGGATTTTGTTTGACCGCATTTATTGCAGATATTAAGTTTGATTCCAAAGATAATTGCAATTTGCAAAAAACGACAGCCTTTAGCTCATGAAAAAAGTAATAAATTTGCCTATCCTATTGGTATTGCTGGTAACGATAGGGTTTGCACTTGGCCCGCATTACCAAAAATCAACAGGTAATCGGTTGGGAGTATTGGACAGCCATGTTCACCTCATGAGCCCCGGACTCGTTAAGCTCTTCAAGGACACAGGTATTCCGTTTTCCAAGCCGGACAATGCCTATACAGATATTGAAGAGATTACAGAACGGCTTGGCACCAAAAGGTTTAAGGTCATTTCCATGGCTTATATTTGGGGACACCCTCAGTTCAATAAAGTTGAAAAAGTGTATGAAAAGGTCAAAGCCGAAAACGATTATGTTCTTGATTCCAGAAAGTTTAGCGGGGTTAGTCTAAAAGCCTATTGCGGAGTAAACCCACTCAAAGACTACGCATTGAAGGAACTGAAACGTTGTCGGAAAGCGGGAGCCGACGGCTTTAAGTTCCACTTCAACGCCAACCAGGTTTATCTGACCGAGGCGGAACATATCGAGAAGATCAAACCCCTTTTCAAATACTTGGCAATCGTAAAAAAACCTATACTTCTGCACTTTGATAATTCGCATCCGAAAACTGGCAAACGGGATGTCGATTTGTTTTTCGATAAGGTTCTTTCAGAAACGGAGGCCATGGAGATCCAGATAGCGCATTTCGGCACTTCTGGTAGGTTCACCGATAAGACTGCAGTGATTCTTGATGCCTTTGTCGACAAACTCGATAAGGGAACCAAAAAAGAACGCCGGCACAGAATACTCTTTGATATATCGGCAGTCGCTTTGGATAAGAAATCTGAGGCGGGGCCTGCGCTTACAAAGAAGGAATTTGTAAGGATCACGGAATACGTACGGAAACTCGGACCCGAAAGAGTGGTTTTTGGGTCCGATTATCCACTTTACACAACTGACGAGTACAAGTCGGTGCTCGATGAGAAACTCGATTTGACTGACGAAGAACTTAAGGTGCTTCTAAATGCCAAGTAAAGAAGTGAGCGCTCCAGAGGTGAGGAAGTTCTCACTTTCATTTGAAGAGGCTGTGGAACAACCTCATTTTCATAAGACTTCGTTTCGCGTCCGGAAGAAGGTTTTCGCAACGATGGATGAATCCGCACGAACCGTTGTTGTAAAGCTGACTCCGGTTGAACAGTCGGTCTTCTCAGGATTCAACAATGAAGCCGTGTATCCGGTGCCCGGCGCCTGGGGAGCAAAGGGCTGGACGATGATCGATTTGACGGGGGTTGATCGTGATCTTCTGCTGGATGCGATCAGGGCATCTTATCGTAATACGGCTCCAAAGAAGCTCGCGCAGCTTTATTCCGACAAAGAATCATGAATTTGCCGTCATTTGAATCCCAGGCTTCTGAAATAGTCGCGCTTGATGGACGCGTCTATCATCTCGGCTTGACGCCTGACGAACTTGCGCCAAACGTCTTTCTGGTCGGTGACCCGGCTCGCGCTGCGAAAGTAGCCTCGTATTTCGACCACGTTCTTTACGAGGTGACCAATAGGGAATTCAAGACTTACACCGGCATCTATCGAGAACTGCCGGTATCGGTAATTGGAACGGGGATCGGTGCCGACAATGTTGAGATTGCATTTGTTGAGGCCTTCGTCTTAAACGAATTCGATCTGGAAACGAAGTATCGAAAGCCCGGCGCTGTCCCTATGACAATGATCAGGCTTGGAACTTCTGGAGGTGTTCAGCCGGATGTTGCACCGGGGACACTTGTGGTATCGGACTATGCGATCGGACTCGATTCGACGGGTCCATATTACGAAGTTCCTGCCGGCGACGAAAAAATGGTGACGATTGAAAAAGAAGCACGGCGTCTGGTGAATGAAGGAATCTCAGTTGAATCCAGATTTCGTAGTTTTGCAGCCCCATACGTTTCGAAGGCCTCAAACGAGGTTATAGATGCCCTGGAATTATCTGCGGCAACTCATGAATTTGAGTACAAACGAGGCATAACGGTTACCTCCCCGGGTTTCTATGGACCTTCGTCGCGATTTATCGATGGTTTTTCAAATACCGTGTCAGATATCAAACTTCGTTTGGCCGAACTTGCGGTGGACGGATCGCGGGTGCTGAATATGGAAATGGAATCGAGTCTGCTCTTTCATCTTGCCGGAGCTGTTGGATATTATGCGGGAACGATATGTCCAATAATTTCCGGCCCTACTGAAGCAGACAGCTTGATAGACTATAACGAAGCAATAGACAAAACGATCAAAACAGGCCTTGCTGCGATGGCCCTTTTGAAGAGCTGAAGAACTATGAAAAGGAAGAAGCTAATTGTAATTGGGTCCGGAGGAACGATCGGGACTGAGGTCGCGATGTATCTTTCAACTCGCCATGATGTTGTGACCGCCGGGAGATCGAGTGGTAATCTCACCGTCGATATCGAAGATGCCGAATCGATCGAGAACATTTTTGAAGAGGAAAAAGAAGTTGATGGCGTGGTATGCATAGCAGGTGAGGCGAAATGGGCCGATTTTTCAGAGCTGACCGAAGAGGATTACTACATCGGTTTCCGTTCAAAGCTGATGGGTCAGGTAAACCTCACGAGGATTGCATCAAAGCACATGAATGAGGGAGGTTCGATCACCTTGACGACAGGAATCCTTGCGGAGGATCCCGTTGTCAAAACTGCTAGTGCGGCGATGGTGAACGGGGCAATTCACAGTTTTGTGAAGGCAGTCGCCCTCGAACTAAACAAAGGAATGCGGATCAACGCGGTCGCGGCCGGTCTGGTAGAAAAATCAGAAGAAAAATACAGGGAGTATTTTCCTGGTCACAATCCTGTTCCAATGAAACGCGTCGTTAAAGGATATATTCGCAGTGTCGAAGGTCGCGGAAATGGTGAAATCATAAGGATTTACGGGTAGGTTATGAAGAGATTCAAAACTGCTGACGAGTTCTTTGAAGCCGAAGAACGATATTTTGAAGAGCTCGCGTTGCTGCGTGAAATCGTGCTTGAAACCGAGCTCGCTGAGACCGTTAAATGGGGCGTTCCTTGTTACACGCTAGATGGCAAGAACATCGTCGGGATCGGCTCGTTCAAATCCTACTTTGGGATTTGGTTTTTCCAGGGCTCATTTTTGAAAGACTCGCAAAAAGTTCTGGTTAACGCACAAGAAGGTAAGACCAAGGGAATGAGGCAGTGGCGAATAGATTCAAGGGCCGCTATCGACCGGCCGCTGATTCTGAAGTATTTGCAGGAAGCGATTGAGAACTGCAGGGCCGGCAAACAAATCAAACCGGAGCGAAAGCCGCTGGTAATCCCTAGTGAACTAAGAGACGCCTTGAAAGCAGATCTTGCATTGAGCGAAGCTTTTGAGACGCTCACGCTTGGAAAGAAGCGAGAGTATGCAGAGCACATAGGCGGTGCAAAAAAAGAGGAGACCCGCCTGAATCGTCTACAGAAATCGATCCCGTTGATCAAATCCGGGGTAGGTTTGAATGACAAGTACAAATAGGAGACGAGGAAAAATGCAGAATGAAAAAGTGCTCTACGGCTCACTGCTGACACAAAAAGATGAAAAACATTGTAATTCAAGGAATTCCTTACGACGACAAGTCTTCTTTTCTGGAAGGCGCGGCAGAGGCACCGGAAATAATCCGCGAGGTCTATCACTCGGACGCGTCGAACAAATTTGCGGAAAACGGGATCGATACAGATTCTGATCTGGTTGCTGATCTTGGTGATTTTGAGATCAATGAATACTTTGAGATCGAGCAGTTAACTCGGAAGAGCCTGGAGAAGGGACGTGTCATTGCACTCGGCGGTGATCATTCGATCACTTATCCGGTAGTGAAGGCAATTCATTCTGTACATGATCAAATCGATATTCTTCATTTTGATGCACACACGGACCTCTACGAAGACTATGACGGGGACCGATTCTCACACGCCTGTCCGTTCGCGAGAATTATGGAAGGGGGCCATGCATCGAGGCTGGTTCAGGTTGGGATTCGGACCCTGAACGACCACCAAAGGGAACAGGCCGAGAGGTTTGGGGTAGAGATAATCGAAGCGAGTGGATTTGATGCAGCTCAGATTCCTGATTTTAAGAATCCGGTTTATGTGTCCGTAGATATGGATGTTTTCGATCCTGCATTTGCTCCGGGGGTTTCTCATCAGGAACCGGGTGGTCTTACATCCCGGGAAGTCATAGATTCGATCAAGGGTATAGAAAGTGAGATTGTCGGGGCCGACATAGTTGAGTTTAATCCGACGCGGGACGTGACTGAAATAACGGGCGCCCTCGCCGCCAAACTTCTAAAGGAGATCCTTGGAAAAATGCTTGAGGAAAGAGATTAGATTACAAAGGGATTCATTATTTAGATTCAGTCGTGTGAACGAAGTAATGAGGTAGATAGTATGAACAATAGATTTAAGCGCTTCTTATTTTGCATATCGATCACCGCCATTTTGATGATTCCGGCCGACATTGCGGGTCAAGATCGTCCGGTTGGAACCCTTATTAAGGCGGGACGAATGATCGATACCGTTTCCGGAAGGGTGCTGAAGAATCGGATGATTCTTATCGAGGACGGCATGATCAAAGCCGTCGGCTCCAAAATCACCGTAACGGACGGTATTCGTGTAATTGACTTGTCTGACTCGACTGTTTTGCCCGGTTTGATCGATTGCCACACTCATATAACGGGCCAATCGGCGGACAATCGAAGACTCCGGAATCCATGGATCGATAACAGTGTGATCGCGCATATCTATCCCATGAGAACACTCAAAGCCGGCTTTACCAGTGTCCGAAGTCTCGGGGAAGGTAGTTTTGCCGGTATTTCTTTAATGCGTGCGATCGATAGCGGGATTATAGAAGGCCCAAGGATTCAGGCGGCGGGATACTATATCGGTGCGACGGGAAGCCATGGTGATCGCGTTGGGGGGTCACCATGGGAGACGACAAACAGGCCACCTGAAATGTCCGGGATTGCGGACGGTGTGGACGAAGTTCGTAAAAAGGTCCGTTATCTCGTGAAGCACGGTGCCAGGGTAATCAAGTTTGGAGCCAGTGCCGGGGTTTTGAGTGGTGAAGACAGCGTTTCAGCGCCCCAGTATACGCAGGAAGAGATGAACGCGATCGTCGATGAGGCGCATATGTGGGAGCGACGAGTCGCGGCTCATGCTCATGGATCCGAGGCCATCAAGATGGCGGTAAAAGCCGGTGTCGATTCGATCGAGCATGGAAGTCTGATCGATGACGAAGGCATCGCGATGATGAAGAGAGCGGGCACGTATCTTGTTGCTGACGTTTATGTTAGCGATTACATACTGACCGAATACGCGAGATTTGGCGCTTCGGAAAAGATCCTTGCGAAAGAAAGATTGGTTGGACGAGCCCAGCGGGAAAACTTCAAGAAAGCACATAAGGCCGGAGTGAAAATCGCCTTTGGTTCAGATGCCGGTGTTTATCCGCACGGACTGAACGCCAGGCAGTTTCCATTCATGGTCAAATGGGGAATGACTCCGATGCAAGCGATACAGGCAGCAACAGTAAATGCTGCTGACCTCATGCACTGGTCTGACAAGATCGGGTCGATTGAAAAGGGCAAGTATGCCGATATCATAGCGGTCAAAGAAGATCCGCTGAAGAATGTGAAAGCGCTTGAAAAGGTCTCGTTCGTGATGAAGAGCGGGAAGGTTTTTAAGGAGTAGTGCTGAGGTCTGAGGCCTGAGTGCTGAGGTCTGAGGCCTGAGTGCTGAGACCTACTCGGAACCGCCGCCGGTAGGCGGTGGCTACTCAAACTAAGAACTAAGAACTAAGAACTAAGAACTGAAGACTGCGGACTAAGTACTCAGAGTCTTATTTCCAACTCGCTTCGTGATGAAAATTCAACGTAAGGGAGCGCGGGCATCCTGCCCGCAATGAGCGAAGCGAACGATTCGCATCAGTTACTTGTAGTTAACCAAAAGAAGTAGGAGTTCAGTTAAAAGGAAACGAATAATGACAAATAGAAAATCGATCGTCATCTTGTTCCTATTGTTCTCAGTTTTCTCCTCCTGCAGTGTACCTGAAAAACCCTCCGAGCAATCCCCGGCCAATCTCGACACATCCACGGAAAAGGAAAAGGTCAAACAGACTCTCGTCGACATGTGGGACGCGATCGAGAAGGCGGACATGGATCGATACGCCAGTCACATACACCCCGATTTCACATCGTTTGGCGAAACCGCGAAGAAACTCCGAAGCGGAAAAGAAGCGGAGGTAAAGGCGATTAAGGAATGGGTGGAAGAGCCGACCAAAGTTTACACCGAGATGCTTGAACCCGAGGTCACGATCAACGGGAATGTGGCGTGGATCACCTATTACTGGTCCGACAGCGGTACTTCAAAAGGCGAGAAATTCGCGACTCGAGGGAAGTCCACCAGGATTTTTGTAAACGAGCGCGGGAAGTGGCTTTGCATCCACGGGCACTATACGTTGTTGGAAGACGATGAAAAGTAGTACAGAGTTACGCCTTTAGGCGTGACCCTTTTTGCTTGAAGAGAGCAGCTTGTACTAGCCAGGAAGAGCACGCCTAAAGGCGTAACTCTAAACTACGGCCCACGGCTCACCCTGCAAACACGGCGATCCCAAAGCCCAAAAGAAGTATCAGGCTAACGAACGCGTTGGCGGTGAAGAACGCCGCGTTCATTCGAGAAAGGTCATTCGCACTGACCAGGGTGTGTTGATAGAACATTAAGGAGCCCGCTCCGAGGACGCCGATCAGAGCGATCCAATTCAAACCGCTCATAATAAAAAGAAGGACCAAGACGAAAAAGGCCTGGAAGTGAAACAGGCGCGCGATTCTTAAAGCACCGCCAACTCCGAATCTAGCGGGAATCGAATGCAGACCTTTCTTTTTGTCGTATTCATAATCCTGACAGGCATACAGAACATCAAATCCCGCGGTCCACATCATTACGAAGAGAGACAAAAGGATCGGGACACCGGAATCAAGTGCACCTTTAACAGCAATCC
>JABDKD010000044.1 GCA_013003215.1 Pyrinomonadaceae bacterium | reverse complement strand
CGCGAAGATAGTAGAGCTTGGCGCGACGTACCTTACCGTATCTTACGACGTCGATATGATCTACGATCGTTGCGTGGAGAGGGAACACACGTTCGACTCCAACTCCAAAGCTCGTCTTCCTAACCGTAATGGTCTCACGGATTCCACCGTTCTTTCTGGCAATACAGACTCCTTCGAATGCCTGCAGGCGCTCCTTATTTCCTTCTTTAATGCGCACATGTACGCGGACCGTGTCACCCGGCTGGAACTCCGGGATATCGTCCCGGATCTGTGCTTTCTCAATTGCGTCTATCTGGTTCATCTCTTTTCTACGGTAAACAAACGGTCGAAAACGGATAAATCGATACCTGGCAGGGCCCAATCATCCATTATCAACTATCAATTATCCATCTATTCACCTTTCTCCTTTAATAAATCTTCTCTGACCCCACGGGTCTTTTCCAGCGCCTTTTCATGACGCCACTTTTCAATCTCTTCGTGGTTACCGCTCAGTAGCACTTCCGGCACTTCCATGCCGCGATATTCCCGCGGCTGAGTGTAATTCGGGTAATCCAGAATTCCCCTTGAGAACGAATCGTTCTCCGCCGAACCTTCATTACCCAAGGCCCCCGGCAAAAGTCTTGTTACTGCGTCCGCCAAAACCACTGCGGCGGGCTCTCCGCCCGACAAAACATAATCACCAATGGAAATCTCATCGGTAACGGCAGACATGACACGCTCGTCAACACCTTCGTATCTGCCGCAGATCAGTAAAACCCTCTTTGCCTTGTCTGCAATCGCAGCCGCATTCGTTTGAACCAAGGGCTTTCCGCGCGGCGTCAGCATCACTACATGTGTGCCTTCTTCATACTCTGAACGATCCGAGGTTCCCAGTAAATTTTCAATCGCCCTGAACAAAGGTTCGGGCTTTAAGACCATTCCTTCCCCGCCTCCGAATGGCCTGTCGTCCACCTTGCGGTGTTTATCTCGCGCAAACTCGCGGATGTCATGGACATCGATCTCGACGATTCCGGCGAGCTTTGCGCGGCGTATGATCCCAACATCAAAAACGCCATCAAAAAACTCGGGAAATATTGTCAATATATCGATCTTCATAAGGAGTCAGAAATCAGGAGTCCGGAGTCAGCCTAATCAAAGCTATTCACAATCCGAATTCCAACTCAGTCAACTCCGTTAACTCAAAACTCGAGGAGGCCTTCAGGGAGGTCAACGACTATTCTCTTCAGGTCTATATCGACTTCAATACAGATCGCTTCGACAAAAGGAATCATATGCTCCCGCTCCTTGCCCGCGACCACGAGATTCACATTTTCACCCGCCCGAAAAATCTCTTTCACACGTCCAATGCGATCACCATCGCCGGTAACAACCTCGCAACCTTCAAGTTCCCAATCGTAGAACTCACCTTCTTCAAGCGCGACGACTTCGGATTCACGTACGCAAAGGTAGAGGTTTCTTAGAGTTTCGGCTTCTTCGATAGAATCAACGCCCGCAAACTTCAAAACGATCCGGCTCTTATGAAACGAAAACCTCTCGATTCCAAGCTCACGCTCACCATTTTCTCCGGCGAGAACTCGTTCCAAGTTTTCAAATCTCTCCGGAAAGTCAGTCAGCAAATCTGCAACGACTTCTCCCTTGAGCCCTTTTGGTTTCGCAATCCGCGCGACCGCAACCAGATCATCACGGATTTCGCTATTCTCAGCTTTATTCACCGCGAAACCATTAGTCCTCCACAATCTGGAGGTTGTACCTGCGGTTGTGTTTCTGCCCCGCAAAAAACAGAAGCGAACGGATCGCTTTTACGGTTCGGCCCTGCCTTCCGATGATCCTGCCCATATCGCTTTCTGCGACTCTGACCTCGATCACGGTCCGGCTGCCGTCGTCAAAAGATTCAACTTCGACAGCATCTTTCTCGTCCGCTAAAGCGGTAACAATGTTTCGTACAGCTTCTACCATTACCAAAGCGTTATCAATCTACTCCGCTGCCTTCTTTTCTGCGTCCTCAGCAGGAGCTTCTTCAGCCTTCGCATCATCAGCTTTGGCGTCATCGGCTTTTGCTTCTTCAGCGGGAGCCGCTTCAGCCTTTGCATCTTCAGCTTTGGCGTCATCGGCTTTTGCTTCTTCAGCGGGAGCCGCTTCAGCCTTCGCATCATCAGCTTTGGCGTCATCGGCCTTTGCTTCTTCAGCAGGAGCTTCTTCAGCCTTCGCATCACCAGCTTTGGCGTCATCGGCTTTTGCTTCTTCAGCGGGAGCCGCTTCAGCTTTGGCGTCATCAGCCTTTGCGTCTTCAGCAGGCGCTTCTTCAGCCTTTGAATCGTCAGCCTTGGCTTCTTCAGCAGGTGCTTCAGCGGCTTTCGCTTCCGCAGCGGCCTTCGCCTCTTCAGCTTCTTTCGCTTTAGCAGCTTCCTTTTCAGCCTCAGCCTCTTCCTTAAACTTCGCCTCTCGCTCCGCCAAGGTCTTCTGAAGTGCTTCCTTCTCAGCCGCTGCTGCTGCTGCTAACTCGGCATCACGGGCCGCTTGCTCTTCAACCGACAACGGCGGATTGTGTTTCAAAAGGCTGGCTACCGTTTCAGTAGGCTGTGCTCCCTTGCTAATCCAGTAGTTGATTCTTTCGTGATCCAGGACTACTTCAGCGGGTTCCTTCATCGGATCGTATGTTCCAAGATTCTCAAGATACTTCCCGTCTCTTTTGGAACGCTTTTCCTTCACAATCACACGATAGAAGGGTTTCTTCTTTGCACCCATACGGGTGAGTCTTATTCTTAACATAACTTCCTAATAGGGCTTTAGCGGCTGCTCAACAGTCATTCCGCTACGCCGCGTGTCTATCTTCTTTTCTTCTTCCGTTTCTTACGTCTTTTCTTTTTCTTCAACCGCCGCTTCAACGAGTCTTTTTTCGCGTCGTAACGATTATCAAAATCTCCGCCGCCGCCGCCCATCATTCCTTCCGGGACTCCGCCGCCTCCAAGCATATTTCCGAGGCCACCTGACAGACCGCCCATCATACGTTGTCCAAGTCCCTTGAACAAGCCGCCGCGGTTCATTTGCGCCATCATTTTGCGCATCTGCTCGTACTGCCTCAAAAGTCCATTGACTTCTGCTATCGTCGAACCTGAACCATTTGCGATTCTGGTCTTACGACTGGCGTTAATAACCTTGTGGTTACGGCGCTCCTGAAAAGTCATCGAGTCGATGATCGCCTCAGTTCGTTTCAACTGGGATTCAACCTGTTCACCCTGTTCATCGCTCAAAGACATGCCACCCGTCATCTGTTCCGGAAGCATCTTCATCATCTTCGTCATGGAACCGAGCTTTTTGAACTGGGTCAGCTGGTTTCGAAAGTCCTCGAGAGTAAAGCGGTTTGCCGCCATCTTCTCAAGCTGGGCTTGCGCCTCGTCCTCATCAACTTTCGACTGGACCTCTTCGATGAGCGACAAAACATCGCCCATTCCCAAAATCCTTTGCGCGATCCTGTCCGGATAAAACGGCTCGATCGCATCATATTTCTCGCCAACACCTACGAACTTAACGGGTTGGCCGATTACCTGGTTTATCGAAAGCGCCGCACCGCCTCGTGCGTCACCATCCATCTTTGTCAGCACGACACCGGTTACACCGATACGGCTGTTGAATTCCTCGGCACTTCTTACGGCGTCCTGACCGGTCATCGCATCCGCGACAAACAAGATTTCATTCGGTTGGGTCTCGGCTTTAATCTGCTCGAGCTCAACCATCAGCTCTTCATCGACATGAAGACGCCCTGCCGTATCGATCAGAACCGTGTCATACCCGGTCTCTCTGGCGTGCGTCATCGCGCCTTTTACGAGATCCAGAGGATTGTCGGTATCCGTGTCCTGGTAGACGCTTTGGCCTACAGCTTCACCGACTACTCTAAGCTGCTCACGCGCGGCCGGCCTGTAAACGTCAACCGAAACCAGGAGCGGTTTTCGTTCCTGGTTCTCGACAAGCCACTTTGAGATCTTTCCCGTCGAGGTCGTCTTACCTGAACCCTGAAGACCCACGATCATCACGACGTTCGGGGTCTGCTTGGTAAATACGATCTGGGAACTCGTTCCTCCAAAGAGATTTACGAGCTCGTCATAAACAATCTTTACGACCTGTTCATGGGGCTTCAGGCCTTTCCAGACCTCTTCACCTTCGGCTTTTACGCGTACAGCTTCTACAAAATCCTTTGCGACCTTGTAGTTAACATCGGCCTCTAAAAGGGCCATCCGAATCTCACGCAGAGCGGCATCCACATGCTCAGGTTTTAGCTTTCCCTGGCCACGCAGATTCTTAAGTGAATCCTTAAGTTTTTCCGATAACGATTCGAACATATAAACACACTTCAGCCATTAAAGTCGAAACTATAAATACTAGGGATAAAGGGTGTAAGTGTCAATATTAGCGAGCCGGAATGCGGGATGGAGGGTTGGCGGGAGGGCGAGAGGGCGAGAGGGCGCCTTGAACATCTTATAAAGGTCCCGCTATCTCGCCTTCTTGCTATCCCGCTATCTAGCTATCTCGCTATCCTGCATTCCCGCTTTCCCGCTATCTCACTCTCTAGCTATCCCGCCATCTCGCCTATCCACCGTGACGCATCACGGATCCTTGAGCATTCGTTATTTGGCGCGCGAATATGCTCGCGTCCATCTTTTTTTCAATAGCGTTATCCGGACCCGGGAATGGATTATTGTAGATAAAATACCCGTTCTTATCGTCGTTGTATCCAACCACTACAGTAATATGGTAAGAGCCTTTCTTTACATACCTGGACACCCATAGCGGTCCCTTTTTTAATTTCTTGTAAAGTGCATGTCCGCCGTCGGACATACCGACATCGAAAAAGCCTCTTTCCTGGTTGAATTCAGAGCCTTTCCACTGGTGAAGTTCCAGTGCGACACCGCATTTCCGATAGTCGGTGTCATATAGTCCGTTCTTCATTGCATCGTCGAAATCTATCACCTTCTGGAGCCGGTCCTTTATCTGATTGGTATTAAATTTTTTGAAGTTATAGATCATTTTAAAAGATGCGTACCAACATTGCTGTCGGGTCTTTTGTCCTGCTCCCAATGTCGGTACGTTATATTTGATATTGTCGGGCATTCGTCACTCCTTTGTTTCGTTTTCCATAAAGACGCCGGAAAAGGTGATTTTTTGCGGTATTGGTCGCGATCACCCGCCACTAAAGATCCGAGAGCCCGATGACTCCCTTTCTCCCTCACGCTAACTCGCACACTCGCTATCCCGCTATCCTTCCAGAATTTGTCAATTCTACATTTTCCGTTGTCCGTCATCTTCGTTATACAATCTTCCAAGTCCCTCCAATACATATGGTTGAGAAGTTCCTCAGGAAAATTTCTACGCCCGCGCGGATTACCGCCGGCAGCTTTGTTGCGTTGATAGCAATAGTCACTATTGTTCTCACGATTCCTGCCTCTCACGCAGATGAAAAGACGGTGTCGCTGATAGATGCTGTCTTTGTTGCAACTTCGGCCGTTTGTGTCGTTGGGCTGACCCCGATTGATATAAGTACTGACCTTTCCACTTTCGGACAGATTGTCGTGATGACCGCAATGCAGATCGGCGGTCTCGGCCTGATGACCTTTACCACGGTGTTCTATGCCGCAATCGGCCGCAGGCTTCCTCTTGTCAACAACATCATTATTCAGGAGACCTTTCATCACTCCCCGACAACCCAGGTTAAGCAGTTGCTCGTCTATATCATCAGCTTCACATTTATAGTTGAAGCGGTTGGTGCGATCCTTTATTTCGCATCCTGGACTATTACAGGAAGGTTTTCGGGAATTGGCGAAACCGCATGGCACGCCGTGTTTATGTCCATCACTGCCTTCACTAATGGCGGTTTCTCGCTCTATTCAGATAGTATCATCGGCTACCAGACCGACTACTTCACAATGTTCGTGAGCGCGTTCCTTATTCTCGCAGGGGGAATTGGCTTTCTCGTTAGTTACGAGCTGAAGAATTTTGTCGACACATGGTTGCGAAAAACCGACAAAGACAGAAACCTGAGGCTGAGTGTCCATACAAAGATTACGCTCCTGACCACCCTGATCGTCACCTTGGTCGCGACGTCGGTGCTGTTCTTCTATGAAAGCCATAACGCTTTCTCACACCTTTCTACCGGAGAGGGTATCGCCAACGCATTCTTTTACACCGTTACACCCCGTTCGGGAGGGCTCCAGTCGATCAGTATGCTCACCTTCAGCGATTCGAGCATGTTGCTGATCATGATCTTGATGTTCATAGGCGCAGGTGCCGGCTCGACAGGAGGCGGAATTAAGGTCGGTACTTTTGGGCTGATGGTGGCTTACATGTACGCTCGACTCCGGGGAAAACCTCAATTGAGTCTATGGCAACGAACGGTCCCGAAGGAATCGATAGATAAAGCCGTAGCCGTCTCGGCCGTCGTTGGATTTTTTGTCATCGTCACGGCCCTCGTTCTGATGTCTACAGAGACGTATTCATCGAGCGGATATCAGAGCCGTCTGAAATTCGTCCAGGTAGTTTTTGAAGCAATATCTGCGGCTTGTACAGTGGGACTCTCGCTGGATTTCACGTCGGAGCTTACTTACGCCGGAAAAGCCTTCTTGTCGGTGATAATGCTGATAGGCAGACTAAGTCCGCTGGGACTCGCCATCGCGATAACATCGAGGCACCGGAAGGCCAAATACAGATACGCGGAAGAAAACATTATTATTGGTTAAAGCTATGAAGAGATTTGCAGTGATTGGATTGGGAAGCTTTGGCAGAAATGTCGTCCAGACTCTTTACGACCAGGGTGCTGAAGTGATTGCCCTGGATATCGATGAAGACGCCGTACAAGCCTGTGCTGAGATATCTCATCACGCTGTTGTCGCAGACGCTACAGATATCTCTGCTTTGGAAGGACTTGCAATCGGAGATGTCGATGTAGCGATAGTTTCACTCGGCGAACGAATGGACCGAATAACACTGACCTCATTGCATTTAAAAGAACTGGGTGTGCCGTTTGTCGCGACCAAAGGAATTTCGGATCATCACCAGAAGATTCTCTATGCGATTGGGGTCGATGAAGTTATTCAGCCTGAGAAAGAGGCGGCCGTAAGACTGGGAACAAGATTGTCCCTGGACAGGGTTCATGATGTTCTGCCCCTTCTATCGAATTATGGTGTTGTAGCTGTAACCGCAACCGAACAGATCGCGGGACGTGAAATAGGCAGTTTGGAATCAAAGAATATCCAGGTCGTAGCAATTCAACGCAAGAATCAGACAAACCCGACCCTTGTCCCAAAAGAGACCGAGATTATCAACAAGGAAGATATGCTGATCCTGCTAGGAATCAACGCTGAAATCTCCGAGTTTACGGACCTCTATTGTAAAGACTGAAGGCGGGAAGGCGGGAAGGCGGAGTTATTTGAGCTCGATGAACTACACAACTCCATCCCGCTATCCCGCAATCTCGCACCCCCGCTATCACAACCTCACTACTGCGCGGCAGCCGCACTCTTTGCAAAATCTCCGGCCTTGAAGATCGAGATCTTTTCCTGCGTCAAGTACCTTTTAATAGCGGCATTCACCTGATCGACAGTTACGGATTCGAGCTTCTTCTCGTAATCTGCATCCCAGGCGAACTTGCGGTCAAGATCCAGGTAGTTTCGCAAACGAGCGGCGATTGTCGCATCCGATGCTCTTTGTCGCTTCGCGGCGAGAACCATCCCTTTCACAGCTGCCTCAACCTCAGCCTCGGTGAACCCTTCATTTAGAACCTTCGCGATTTCCTCATTGAAAGCATCTTCGAGCTTCTCAAGATTCTGCGGGGCATAAATCGCGAATGCGAGGAATGCTCCTTGTTCATATCGTGAAGAGATCTGCATCTGGGAGCCAACACCGTAGCTCAAACCTTCCTTCTGGCGAATTCTGCTCGCGAGTCTCGAGTTGAGAAAACCACCGCCGATTATGTTATTTGCAACACGCATTGCCGGGTAATCCGGGTTGTCGTCCCTTAGTTTCAGGTTCAAACGGGCCAGGAAGAACGCATTGGCTTTGTCCGGTGTCTCAAACTTCATATTGACCGGTTTGATATCGGCATATTCATTCGGTACACGCGTATATCCTTTCGGGCTCTTCCATCCGGCAAACAGATCAGAAACCAACGATGAGATCTCCTCGGGGTCAAAATCCCCAACCACCGCCAATTCACCATTCGAAGCACCATAGAAGTCCTTATGGAATGCCCTCACCTGGTCAATCGTTACAGCATTGAGATCGGCAATGTTCTCATCCAGTGTGCCCGCATAACGGAAGTGTCCCTTGGGGTAAACGTTGAAATGCTTGGACATTTCGCGAAGAGCGACGCCCTGAGGATTGCTTCGCTGTTGCTCAAGTCCGTTGAGTCGCTGTGCCTTCAGCTGCTCGAATTCACTCTTGGGGAATGAAGCCGTTTTGAGAATCTCAGCAACAAGCTTCATGACCGCCGGTAGATTCTTCCGGGTAGACTCGATGGAAACAGTCGCGCCCGTTGCACCTCCCGAAACTCGTACATTCGCCTTCAGCCTGTCAAACTCATCCTTAATCTGCTGCCGCGATTTCGTAGCCGTACCCCGGTTCAGCAATGCCCCGGCCAGACTTGCCGCAGTACCCCTGTTCATAAGGCTTTTCTCGTCACCAAAGCTGAACGAGAGGTTTGCAAATACAGTGTCACCACGATTTTCTTTCGGCAGGAATGCGACCTTAATGCCTCCAATCGTAGAGCGCGTCGTTCGCGACTCGATGTTTGCCGGAGACGGATCAAACGCCTCACCCGCAGCTACAGCTTCGCCACCTTTATAAGCCGAAGCTGTTTTGGCAACTTCCTCATCAGAAACTACAGGGACCTCAGCGCGATCCGGTTCTTGGGTAGGTATGAATCGTGCCACGGTCCTGTTCGAACGCTTCAGGTATTTCTTCGCAACCCGTTGTACATCTGCCGGTGTGACCTTTTTGACGCGGTCACGGGTGATAAAGAAGTACCTCCAATCACCCTGTGCAATGTATTCACTCATGCCCAGACCGACTCTGTTCGGATCATTCAGCGTAAGCTCAAAACCCTTAAGTATTTGAGTCTTTGCGCGCTCGACCTCTTCTTTAGTTGGCGGGTTGTCAGCGAACGTTTCGATGGTCTCGATAAGGGTCTTGCTGGCATCGGCAAGATCGCCGTCCTTCTTGACCGTCGCACCGTAGATCAGATAGCCAGGGTCTTTGAATTGGATATCAAGGCTCGTCACGTTTACTGCTTTCTTGGTCTCTACCAAAGACTTGTAAAGCCTTCCTGACGGACTATTTGCGATGATATTCGACATCACATCGACAGCGCCCGTGTCCGGATGCGTATCCGGGGCAACGTGATAACCGGCCATGACTCTTTGTTCATCGCCGACTCTTCGAATTGTAACGAGCTTCTCACCATCCTGGACCGGCTCGACCGTGTATATCTTCGGAAGCTTGCGTTCGGGCTTGGGAATGGCGCCAAACTTCTCGTTAATCGTATTTAGCGTTTTTGCAGGGTCAAACTTACCCGCGACGAGCAAAACCGCATTGTCCGGCTGATAGTACTTCTTGTAGAAACCCTTTAGACGATCAATGGGAACATTCTCGATATCGGAACGCGCGCCGATAGTGCTCTTTCCGTAGTTGTGCCAGTTGTAAGCGGCCGCCATCAGTTTTTGGAAAGTCACACGAAAGGAGTTGTTTTCACCCGATTCCAGTTCGTTTCGAACGACCGAAAATTCAGATTCGAGATCCTTCTTCGCGATATAGGAATTGATCATTCGATCCGATTCAAGATCGAGCGCCCAATTCAGGTTTTCCTCATTGGCCGCAACCGTCTCGAAGTAATTCGTTCGATCAAAAAAGGTCGTTCCGTTCGGTGATGCGCCATATTTTGTCAATTCGGCCGGGATGTCGGGGTGGTTCGGTGTTCCTTTGAAGACCAGGTGCTCGAGCAAGTGGGCCATGCCGGTTTCACCATAGTTCTCATGCCTCGAACCAACGAGATACGTGATATTGACTGTCACAGATTGCTTCGTTTGATCGGGGAACAGAAGGACACGAAGTCCGTTATCGAGACGGTACTCAGTAATACCTTCTACAGTTGTCACCTCCGTCACTCCGCTGGGAAGGTCCTTTGCAAAACTCGTTACAGCTACGGACAAAACAAAAAGCGCCGCTATCAACGCTTTCGAAAACGATCGAATGCTCATTTTTTGAAAAACTCCTAAGGTTATAATCTAAGTCAGTTAGTAGATATTCTAGCAAATTGGGTTGGACGCGAAAAAAGTGCTTTCATGAAAACTGCGGATCGATACAGAAAGATCCCGCCATCGCTACATGCGAATCGGCGGGATTTGGTCATCCTCTTAATTGAGTTTTCTTAATCCATCTTCAAATATTCCCGAAATACCCAATCCGTGGCCTTCGCCTGTGTGTGACATTCGGCGCAGCTTCCTTTTGTTTGCCGGGATCTCAGTCCGAGTTTCTTTCCGTCGAAAACGAGAAACTCCCAGTCACCGGTCTTTTTGCTAAAACCCTTTTCCCTCTTCACCATCGCGATCACGACTTCCGGGCTGGCCGCATCATCGAGGGTCAGACGCTTTTCGCGTGCGATCATAGAGCCGACCGGGAAGCTCGGAAGCGGCTTTCTGATCTCAGCGGCCGCAAGTTTGTTTGCGTAAACAATTCCGTATGACGAGATAAAGCTCTTATGCCCATCGTACTTGTTGACCTTAGGTTTCGGAAGCGGTGGATCACCTAAAGTAGGAATTGTTATTGTCGAATTACCTTGGCTCGTCTGAATTTGCGGTACGGGTATCTCCAAACTGGGGATAACGGGCATGATCATTCAGCCCATCGGGGCGACATTCACTCCGGTCTCTATCGGTTGTTCAGTGATCTTCTCCCAGGTTTGATAGTTTGCGAGTTCTTTGATCAAAGGATCGTCTTCGGCAACCACGGCAATATTCCCGGAACTTCCGATTATTAGAGCAACGAAACCCAATATCAAACTCAATGCGATTAATTTTGCTTTAAACATTTAGGTGACTCCCTTGGTTTAGGATGCTTTAACCAAAGGAACGGGTTGTTGGGAAGAACTTGCGGGATTATGAGTGCGGCGTTCAATCGGCACTTGAGGAGCAACCGTTCTGCTTAGCTGATTATCGGGCTTAAGTGCGTAACTTTATTCGAAAATAGACTACTTAAGAGGGCTGAAAGCGTGGTATAGCCAGTCGCGTAGGGACGTTTGAATTCAATTGTCACTGACGTGACAAATCGTCATATTTGCTGGCTTCCGTGGACTCAAGTCCACGTCTACGATCAGATCGCCGCACAGGCGGCTTGACGTAACCGAATTTATACACTGTCTGGTGCCCCCTAAACCCGCGCATGATCTCTTCATACATCTGCTGATAGGGCCTCGATCAAAATCTCGCCATTATCCTTTTCCATTATCAATTATCCATTGATAACGTTTCCGCTTTCCGCCTGTTCCCGGGCGTGATAGGAACTGCGGGTCAGCGGTGATGATTCGACATGCTTGAAACCCATGTCCTCGCCGATCCTCTTCCATTCGGCAAACTCCTCAGGAGTCACATATCGCTCAACAGGGAGTCGCTTTTCGTACGGCTGCAGATACTGGCCGATCGTCATTATGTCGCAGGAGACTTTCCGAAGATCCTTCATCAATTCGATAACTTCATCAAACTCTTCGCCGAGTCCGGCCATGATGCCGCTCTTTGTAAACATCTTTGGAAACTCGGTATCACGGTAGTGGGCAGCTCGCTCCAGCAGTTCCATTGACTGCTCATATATAGCGTCAGGCCTAACTCGCCTATAAAGACGGGCGATCGTTTCCGTGTTGTGGTTGAGGACTTCCGGTCGCGCTTCAAGAACAGTGTTCAGGGCATCTTCATTTCCCTGGAAATCAGGTATCAGCACCTCGACCTTACAATCCGGGTTCAATTCATGGACCATCCGGATTGTGTCAGCCCAGTGCGAAGCACCACCGTCGGAAAGGTCATCGCGATTAACCGATGTAATCACAGCATGCTCCAGCGACAGGTGTTGAACCGCCTCTGCAACGTGCCGCGGCTCCTCCGGATCGAGATCCATCGGTTTGCCCTTGTTTACAGCGCAAAAACCGCAATGACGCGTACACGTGTCGCCGCCGAGCATAAACGTGGCGGTCTTGTCAGTCCAACACTCAAAGATGTTGGGACACCTGGCTTCCTGGCAAACCGTATGCAGATTTAGTCCGTCGATAAGCTTGAGAACCTTGTTCTGGTTGGTCGGATCCCCAATCTTTATCTTCAGCCAATCAGGCTTCTTGAGCCTCTCACGCTTCCGGCTCGTACCTTTTTTCTTGGCAACAAACTTATCTATCAGTTCTTTTTCTTCGATCATATAACCGCCACAACTTTGCCTTTCAGATATTTTATCGGAACGGCACCAAAAGTGCGACTATCCTGACTGCCCTCCGGATTATCGCTCAAAAGATAGAGGGATCCGTCTTCTTCGATCTCCTCTATGCGTTTCACCATTACCACATCTGATTTGAACGGATGCCGGATCACCACAATGTCTCCAGAGTTGAGCATGCCTCTCGGATCGATAACAACTTCATCACCCGGTTGGAGTGTAGGAGTCATTGAGTCACCTTCTATCTGATAACGCTCAAGATATCCGGCGAGCAAAAACACCGTTTCAAGCCAACCCGCTTTTTTAATTGCTTTTGCCATCCGTGATTCTGCCGCTGATTAACGCGGAATCAAAAGACGATTCCCGCGGATACCAAAGATCCCGCCAGAACCATAAGAGAATCCAATTATATTACCGACAGAGCATTTATCGGCGAGGATCCGCTTGAATCCACGTAAATCCGCGGCAAAACCTTTTCAATAGAAATCAAAACCCCGCGGCAATTGAACCACGGGGTTTTATATAGATTTCTGAATCAACTAGCTTGCGAGGTAAAACTCCCTGTCGATTCCTTTCGATGCCCAGAACATATTGTGGATTTCCTTTACCGAATCCATGAGTTCCTGTGCATGCTCAAGGCTGACCTCAACCTTTACGGCTGAACAAAGCTTTGTCGCCTTCCAAAAAACATCGTGCAGGTTTGGAAACTTCTCCAGGTGCTCAGGTTTAAAATAGTCCGTCCATAGAACCAACATCTCTTCTTTTGCAAGATGAGCCTGCTCCTCTTTGATAGCAACGTAACGCGAAAGCGTATTCAAATACGCGGCCATAGCCTTGGAGTCTCCACTGTCCGGAGCCTCGAGTGCTGCGATTTTCTTTGTCATCGAAACCGCCGCCTCCGCGGCAATTCGTATCGATGCCGGATCGTAAACACCGCAAGGCCCGTCGCAATGAGCCTCTGCGTCCTTAACGGGCGTCAGCCCAACAAGTCTTTCTTTCATTCTGTCAATCATAATTTCTCCTGAGAGTTTTAAATTTTATTCTTCAGGCCTCGTCCCCGCGTCCATGCCCGCGACGCTCGCCTGGCTGATCACCTTCAAGTGCAGATCGTCATTTATACGTACCTGACATGAGAGCCGTGTGTGATCTCCTAAATCAGTCTTTGAGCTCAAAACCGTTTTTTCAGCATCGCCGATCGGACCCGGATCGCCGGCAGTAATCTCCACCCGGCAAGTCGTACACTTCGCGTTACCACCGCACCGATGGAGAATATCGATCCCTTCATCTTCCAGACAAAGTACCAGTTTTCTTCCTGCGTCAGCTTCAAATGCAACCGTTCCCGCAGCTGTCTCCGCGGTGATTTTTGGCATATTAAGTCTCCTTAATCTAGTTTCGTTCTAAATTTGATGTTTATTGACTTTAGGACAAAGGGTGAATCAAAGGCAAGCTGAACCCCGTTTCGAGCCCCGAAAAGAGCTTAATTACAAACGCAGGATTCAAACGCGGCTTTACACCGCCGGCTTTTTCAGCGCGACCTTTTCACGGTTCTGATTTACAGCAACAAAGACGACTTCCGCTTCCGTTACTGGCACAATCTTGCCATGAGCTCCGAATCGTTCCGCCTCAACAGCTACCCTTACAGTAATTGAGGTATTCCCAACCCGGACTGTCTCCGCATAAAAACTCACCAGGTCACCTACAAATACCGGTTCATGAAAAATCACTTCTTTCATGGCCACCGTTACAAAAAACTGGTGTCCGGTATGCCGAACCGCCTCAACTCCACCCGCCTGGTCAATGTAGCTAAGAATGATTCCACCAAAGATCGTGCCATGGTGGTTCGTATCTCGAGGCATCATGGTTACTCGTATTGCGGCATTGCTTTGTCTTGCGTGTTCTTTTTCAGTCATAAATAAGGAGTCAGGGCTTTAGTTTCAAGTTTCACGTTCCAAGTTCCAAGTTCAGAGTTCAGAGTTCAGAGTTCAGAGTTCAGAGTTCAAGGATTTAGGTTCTAAGGACCGGACATTGTCCATTTTCCATTGTTCATTTTCCATTAACCCGTCCATTGTCCATTTAGATCACTCTCCACTGGGAAATTGTCCATTAATCCGGCGCTCCGATTTGTCTTTCGGTCCAATCAGAGATGGCCATTCTTAACTCCATTAGATGGTCATCAAAGAAGTGCCCGCAATTTTCAAAAACAACCGACTCAGTATCGGTCACTAAACTTATTTTCGAAACAAGTACGCCTAAGGATTCAACCGACCCAAACTCATCCTTATCTCCATGAACAAAAAAGATCGGTTTTTGAAGTCTTTCCAGGAAGTCATAGTCCGTATATTTATCGACCGGTGTCCCGATGCTGATCAACCGAACGACACGCGGGTCGGACATTCCCACCTCGGTACCTACACGGGAACCGAATGAAAAGCCGGCTAATGTTATTTCCTGATCCGGAAAATTGCTTGAAAGGTAATCGAGGGCATCATTCACATCCTCACGTTCGCCATCACCGTCATCATGTTCTGCAGTCGAACTCCCCACCCCCCGGAAGTTGAACCTCAACGTAACCAGCCCTGCATCGTTCAGTCCCGACGCGGCCCTGTAGACGACTTTGTTGTGCATCGTCCCGCCGCCAAGCGGATGGGGGTGGCAAACCAAGGCCACGCCCCTTATCTCACCTTTCGGCTTTTTTATTATTGCTTCCAACTCTCCGTGAGAAGCGGGTATCAATAGATTACCTTTCGGATACATAGCGAATTGTTGATTCTAGTTATCTGTCAAACCATTTACAAATGCGTTTTTTTCTAAATCGTGCTATTTTTTCTGTGTCAAATTTCTATATCAACGGTCCGTTGTTATAAAAGATTCCGCGACTGCACTAAAGATTCAAACAAATCCCGTTGTACATAAACGTTGTCTTGCCCTTGACGAGTTATGGAAAGCATTTTTAACCAAGACGAAGAAGATTCGCCGATCGAAAGCGAAACTGAAGAACAACCAGAAGACGTCGATACGGAGGAAGAACCGTCCGAGAATACTAAGCCTGCAAAAGATCGAAAGTTTTCACCACTGATGTGGCGTGATTGGCTGGAAACGGCGTCGGCAATAAACCTGGTCTACCTGGGATTCGGATTCTGCGTAATCGTACTGTTAATGGTGCTGCTACAGTTTTCGACACAGGCAATCTGCTGTGGTGACTGGGATGGTTACTACCACATCCGTTGGAGCGCGTTGATTTGGGAGAACTTCAAGCAACTTAGGTGGTTACCGGAATTTCAGTGGCTTCCGTTGACACTCCTCAATCCAAACGAATACGCCGATCATCATTTCTTCTTCCATCTGCTTCAAATCCCTTTTCTTTGGTTTTTTGAGCCTGTCCTTGCGGCCAAGATCGCTGCGGTCTTTTATGGAAGTCTCGCGATATTCTCCGTCTATTGGCTGCTCTTCAAATATAAAGTCGATTATCTGCTGCTTTGGCTGGCTGCACTTCTTACCTGTGCAAACCCGTTCCTTTACAGGATGAACATGGCCAAGGCACCGCCGCTTACGATCATCTACACGATCATCGGCATTTATCTTCTCTTCGAACGTAAATATATATGGCTGCTGCCCTTGATGTTTGTGTTTGTCTGGACCTATAGCCTCTTTCCGATTCTGTTGATCGCTGCCTTTATCTGGACTGCGATCATTGGCTGGAACGAGCGGAAGTTGGAGTGGCAGCCGGTGACATATACCTTCGCAGGCATGTTGCTTGGGAATGTTATTAATCCGTACTTCCCTGCAAATATCGGCCTCTTCACAAGTCACTTTTTAATGAAGATCCGAAGCTCCTACGAGGTCGCTGTCGGTGGTGAGTGGTATCCGTATGACGGCTGGCAGCTTTTGACCCATCTGACTATCGCGTTCCTGGCAATGCTGATCGGGTATGTTCTTTTCAGACCTCGAAACGGGGAACTCCCTGAGAAGGCGACCTTCTTTCTTGTATTCGCAACATTGCTGCTGATTTGGATGTTCAAATCAAAACGGCTTGCCGAGTACTTCCCGCCTTTCGCGATCCTGTTTTGTGCATTTAGCTGGAAATCATTCATTAGGCCTGTTGCACCTGAACTCCCGGAGGATTTCCGACGGGACATCGGACCATTGTTGGATGCTGAAGCGGTTTCCGAAGAGAAGAGCCTTCTTGAGACTTTTAAGACTGGAGTTCCATGGGCGATTGGCGCCGTTTTATGCGTACTCCTCGTCTTCAATATTGGCGGCACGAGACTCCTTTTCGGTGCGAAGCATGAGGATCTCCTTACAAGCATCCGCAAGAACCAAAAAGATGACCGCTATGGGGAAGCGATGGAATGGGCGGCTACAAACATCCCTGAGGGCGCCAGGATCTTTAATTGCAACTGGGATGATTTCCCGAAATTGTTCTATTTCAACACGAAACACAGCTACACCTGGGGACTGGACCCGAACTATCTCTATACGAAAAACCCTGAGCTCTTTAGGGTCTTGAAAGATATTACAGAAGGAAAAGAAGAGGACCCGGGCCCCGTAATCGCCGAGGACTTTGGAGCTGAGTGGGTCTTCACAGACGCGGGGGAATGTGAGGACTTTATCGCAAAACTTCTGGAGAGCGGATGGGCGGAAACTGTCCATGAGGACGGTGAGGCATTCATTCTAAAGATCCGCGAAGAAAAGGGCGAACCGCCGCCTGAAAAACCTACGGACGATACAACTCCTGAAGAGGAAGTCGCCCTTGAAGAAGCTGAAGAGAAAGATAGAAACACGAATGCCGATAATGCCAATATCCCTGAAGACATTGAATTTGTAGAAGAAGGTGACGAAGAGGACGGACCGCCCGATGAAGAAACTAACGATGAACCTGACGCGCCTTAGAATCCACTCCTCGGTCATTTGTCTTGCTTTGGCGGTTTCGGTCTTTTTTATTGGCGGTTGCTCGCCCGGACAGGAAGCCAACTCAAACGCCCCTACGAAAAAACCGACAAATACACCAACCGAAGCGGAAGTTGAGGTAGAATCCCTTAGAACGGCTGATTTTGACTACATTTACTCGCTCAAGCGAAAAGATGGCGAGCCAATGGATTCGGAAGACAAGAAGTTCGTAAAGAATAATGCGCATTACGCTACGAACCGCTTTACGCTTTCAAAGGATGAGACGACGATTTTTGTTGGTTCCAATTACAAATTTGATCCGAACGGCCTCGATGCGCTTAAAGAGAGATTTGAGTTTGAAGACTTTTCCAAGCCGGCGGAGGTTCTGGAAAAGCAGCGCAAAGAACGAGAAGCGAAATCGAATAGTAATACCGGCAACGAAAACATTAGCTGATGGACGAAGAAGCGAAAACAGAACAAACGGATGAAGAGCCGATCCACCGCGTTGGGATAGAGTCAATGTCTGTCTTTGCGATCGCCCGTGCGACATTGGTTGTCGCCGCGGTTTTGTTTGTTGCATACCTGCTTCTCGATCTGGTCAAAGCACTTGGATTTCTTCTTTTCCTCATAGTCGTTTCGATCTTTATCGCCTATCTTCTTGAACCGTTGGTAAGGTTAATACGAAGGCCTTTCGAAGTTCGGCATATTGAGAAATTCATGCCCCGCCCGTTGGCTATTGTTTTGACATACCTGATCGTATTCTCGTTTCTGGGCGTGGCAGTTTCATATCTCGCGCCTTTGGTTGCAGCCCAGCTCACCGAGTTTGCAAGGGATTTTCCAAACTATGTTGCCGCGATCCAAGCCCGGTTTGAGAACCTTAATTACGGCTATGCGGAACTGATGATCACCGAGGATTTCCAAAAGGAAATCAATGAATTCATAACGACTTCCGCGCGGAATCTCACCAATCTCATTACAGCATTCGTAGGAACCTCGGCTGTAGCCTTGCTCACATATCTTCCGTGGATACTCCTGATACCGATTCTCGCGTTTTTCTTTCTAAAGGATGCTGTCATCCTCAAAAACATGTTCCTGTCATGTTTCCCATCAGGAACATGGAGGGCACGCGTGGACTCATTGCTTTATGATGTCAACAAGACCATTGCGGCCTATACGCGGGCTCAAATGATTTCGTGTATTCTGATTGGCTTTATTTGTACGCTGGGATTTACCGTAATCGGTCTTGAGTATGCGCTATTATTGGGATTACTTGCGGGAATCCTGGAGTTTATCCCGTTGCTTGGCCCACTTACGCTCGGTGTAACTGCCACTGCAATCGGGCTCTTTTCCGACGATCCCTGGCAGGCCGCGTCGACAGCCGGTTTCCTGATTATTCTCCGCCTGATCCACGATTACGTTACCTATCCGCGGATCGTCAGGGACGGAGTTCATCTTCATCCGTTCGCAGTCGTTCTTTCGGTTCTGGCAGGTGAGCAGATTGCTGGAATTCCAGGAGTGTTCCTTTCCATTCCGGTCGTTGCCCTACTTACGGTTTTCTACAAACACTTTCTGGAACACAGTGGAAGGTCCGGACTTTTTGCAGGGTTGTTCAAGGAAAAACAGTTACCGCCTGTCGAAGAAGATTAACCTGCAGCTACAGCTTTAGATTTCATCAAATCAACAAAACGCGCGAAATGATGCTCTGCATCGTGAGGCCCGGGCGCCGCCTCGGGGTGATACTGAACGCTGAAAACGGGAAGGCTTTTATGCTTGATCCCGGCGACTGTATCGTCATTGATATTGACGTGAGTGACCTCGACCTCGTCCGGCAGGGATTCACGGTCAATCGCAAAACCGTGATTGTGAGCAGTGATTTCGATCTTTCCGGTTTCGAGGTCCTTAATCGGTTGATTCCCACCACGGTGACCGAATTTAAGTTTATAAGTGCCGGCCCCAAACGATTTGCCTAGGATCTGGTGGCCCAGACAAATACCAAAAACCGGTGTTTCCCGATCTATCAATGCCTTGATCTCTTCAACCACTTCGTTCATCGAAGCCGGATCCCCGGGTCCATTTGAAAGAAACACCCCATCCGGGTTAAGTGCAATTACTTCAGCCGCAGAGGTCCCGGCCGGAACGACAGTAATCCTACAGCCGTGCTTTGCAAACTCGCGCAGCGAATTCGTCTTAACGCCAAAGTCGTAGCAAACAATGTGAAACAACTCATCACCTTCCGCAGGTACCTCATACTTCTGATCGACAGTGACAACGCTGGCGAGTTCCCTGTTATCCATCTTCGGTGATTCAAGAACTTTTTTAAGCAGGGCGTCAGCATCCAGCTCCACTGTCGATATCGCCGAGCGCATCGCACCCTTATCACGGATATGCCGCACGAGAGCACGAGTGTCGATCCTTTCTATTCCAACAATGTTGTATCGCTTCAGATAGGATTCAAGGGTCTCGTTTGAACGCCAGTTAGAACTGACTTGGCTGGACTCGCGAACGACGAACCCCTCTACCCATGGCCGCCGGGACTCTACATCTTCGCTATTTACACCGTAGTTTCCAATGAGAGGGTATGTCATCGCGACTATCTGGCCGGCATAGCTCGGATCGGTGAGAATTTCCTGGTAGCCGGTCATCGAAGTGTTGAAGACCATCTCACCGAAAACTTCACCCTCAGCACCAAAGGAAAGTCCCCGGAACGATCTTCCGTCTTCAAGAACCAGAATTGCTTCTTTAGAGATTTGCATCGTGTTGTTTAAGTTCGGGATTTTATCAACAACGCGATGTATTTCATAACCTGGTAGGAGAATTATTCGGGCGTCGCGGCTCTTACATCGCCCTGCTCACTTTCTGTTTCTTCAAGGAGGGGCTCCCCGCCTCTTATGAAGCCGATACCTGATGGCCGCCAATAGCGGAAAAACGCTTTGCCATAAATATACTTGGAGGGCACGACACCGAATACGCGCGAGTCTGAGGAATTGTCACGGTTATCACCCATAACAAAATAATGGTGATCATCAATTTCTATTGCCGGCCGGTTCGTTACCGATCTGTTGTGTTCAACGTCAAGGTAGGGTTCAACCAATTCAAGACCGTCAACATAAACGATTCCCTCGCGCACCGAAATGGTTTCCCCCGGCAAGCCGACAACTCGTTTTACATAGCTCTTGGAAGGATCTTTCGGGTACCAGAAAACCACGATGTCGCCGCGTTCTATATGCCCCCAACTTACGCTTTCTATATCGTAATAAACGAGTTTATTCACGATCAGCCTTTCGCCGTTCTCGAGCTGTGGGACCATAGAAGTTCCCTCAACAACCACCGGCTGCGCGACAAAAACAAGAAACAAAGACATGGCGAAAACGATCAGGACGATATCTCGCAAAAGCCTGAAGCTTTCAAGCCAAATACCGTGTCGCGCGGCTTTGCGAAAATCCAGTACCTCAATACCGGCATCGTCACTGGCTGAGACAGGACCGATGTCCAGCTGGTTTTTTTGTCGTAAATTGAACATAATCTGCTTTCTGGCGAGCGTTTCCGCGGACGGTTCTACACTTCAAAATTACCTTCTGCGGAAAGGAATTGTCAAAATTGAAACCGAGGTGTCACAAACTATTGAACGACGAAATACGAGCACTTTTTCCAGCTTTAAGAACGCATAATTACCTAAATAGTGCAGCGGTATCGCCTATGCCGACTACGGCAATGGAGGCCGTTATCAGCCAACTGCGGGATGTTTCAATGCATGGGTCTACCAATTATCCCGATTGGGTAGCAACAAAGAACCGAGCACGTGGACTACTCGCCAGCATGTTAAATGTAACTGCTGACAACATTGCATTTATGCGTAACACATCGGACGGGTTCGCATCCGTAGCTCAGGGAATCGACTGGTCAAGTGATGACAATATCGTGAGTTTCGCCGGCGAGTTTCCCGCAAATTACTATGCCTGGAAACGCATTCGTGACAAGAACGGAGTGGAATTAAGGCTTGTGCCGGAAGTCGATGGGCGGATTGACCTGGACGAGTTGATCTCGTTGATCGACTCCAATACGAAACTCGTTTCAATCAGCGCTGTACAGTTTTCTTCGGGCTTCAAGGCTGACCTCGAAAGGATCGGGAAAGCAGCCAGACAGGCTGACGCACTCTTTGCCGTCGACATCATTCAGGCTCTCGGGACAATGCCGTTTGATCTTCCGGCGCAATATGTGGATATAGCCGCCGGTGCTTCACACAAATGGCTTTGCGCTCCTGAAGGCTGCGGAATTCTTTACTTAAGCGATCGTGCGCTGGAACGAGTAGAACCGGTTATGGTCGGTTGGATCAGTGTTGAAGCTCCGTGGGACTTTGATGACAGAGAGCAGCCTTATAGGCATGGAGCTCTTGCCTGGGAGAGCGGTACCGGTGCCTCATCTCTGTTTTACGGCCTTGAACAAAGCCTCGAACTGCTGATCAAGACGGGGCCTCAACGTATAGAGGATCATTTGGAAACACTTAGCGACATGCTTTGCGAATCCATCCAACCTGACAACTTTCGGATCATCAGCTCAAGACGAGAAGGTGAAAAATCCCAGATTGTTTCGCTCGAACCGATAGGGGAAAAGTCCTCGGATGACATCTTCAAAGAGCTGGAAAGCAAGAACACGATAGTCTCGTCGCGCAGCGGCCGCTTAAGAATAAGCCCGCATTTCTACAACAATATGGATGATGTTGAAAGGCTTCTGTCTGATCTGAATTAATCGGAGAGGAGTTTTTCTTGTGTCATTTCCTGCGAAAGCCCGTCGAGATTAAGCCGGGTCAGTCCTCCCGCATCAGAAAATGCGGTCATCGCAGCGCGTCTCCTGTCATTCGCCCGGAAATATAGAATGCCGACAATTCCACCCAGAATAATTGCTATTCCAACGCCGGAGAGTATAAACACAACCGTGCTTAAAAAAAGACTGGTCGTTCCGACAATAAACTCCCGCTCTCTGGCGAAAAACCTTTTTGGATTACCATACGGCCACGTGACAACTTTTTCGTAGTTAATCTTTTCCAGCAAGGCTGCTGACGCCTCGGCATCCGACCCATCAAAAAGGAACACGTTGTAGTTACCGATACGCCGGTAAACGAATTGTTCATTACCCGGATTTCCAGCAGCAAGGATTTCTTTGTCAACTGCGGATGAAGCCTGTGGCGTGCTGTACTCAACTATGACAAGTTTCCCTTCAGGGTATTCCGCGTAAACCGCCTCTGTCCCGGGAATAAAGTCCAAATCTGAAATGATCCTTCGCTGAGCAAAAAAGGAATAAAACTGGTCTTTATCAGAGAAAAATTGTGCGGAATCACTTTTTGATTCCCAGTCAGGCAGGTGTTTTACGAGTACCGGTATATTCAGTTTCTCATCTATTTCCTGGCTTCGCTCGAACTCCTGCGCGTCAGCCGAATGGCTAAAGACAAAGAAGCAGGCAAGCAAAACAGAAATTTTTAGAACCTGAAAACGCATAGAATCAGCTTAATAAACGAGATAGTAACACCCCGGTCTAAAAAGGGAAATAAAGAGAATGCAACAAAATCCGCGCCAAAACGTTCAATTTCTACCGGTTGGTAAAAGGAATATTCTACCCAATTGGTAGCGGGATACACCTTTTGGTTTAAATCTATTATCAGATGAAAGACGAACAAATAAGTATGTCCGCGGATTTAATAGGAATAAATCCCCGTATTTATTGGCATATAATAGACACTGTAAGAAAAACAGTGGTTTGGCACGGCAATTGTAGATAGTAATCCCGGGGGGATAGAAGAATGGCAACTACTGAAACATTGAATTTTCCGGTTTTGCAAGGTGATGCTTCGAAAGCTTCGAGCAAATCGAAGGCGAAGCAAAAGACGATCCAGGACGTTACCGCTATGAGTGACTACGAACTGTCCCAGGCATCGTCTGACGGCGACATGGTGGCTTTTGAGGAAGTCTATAATCGCCATCACCGCAGGGTCTACGCAATTTGTCTTCGGATGTTGAAAAATTCGAACGAAGCGGAAGATCTCACACAAGACGTCTTTATTCAGCTTCACCGGAAGATAGGAAGCTTTCGAGGTGACTCGGCATTCACAACTTGGCTGCACCGCCTGACGGTTAACCAGGTCTTGATGCATTTCCGTAAGCGCACGGTTAAGTTTGAGAAAACCACTGAGGAAGGCGACACTCCGGTGCAGATCGTTCGTGGATCTGAAAAGCCGGGAAAGATGCCTGTAGTTGATAAGATCGCCCTGGATAACGCGATCAAGGAACTACCCAATGGCTACAGAAACGTATTTATCCTTCACGATATTGAGGGATTTGAACACGAGGAAGTTGCAAGGATACTCGGCTGCTCGGTGGGTACAAGCAAATCCCAGCTGCATAAGGCGAGACTGAAGCTCAGGAAGCTCCTGAAGCGAAAAGCCCCGCCGCGATTGCTGGCAAGAATTTAAGAAACTAAAAAAGGCTGCCGTCTCCGGCAGCCTTTCTTAGTTTCAAGTTCCAAGTTCCAAGTTCCAAGTTCCAAGAAAGATAACGCAAATCCGGAATTCATTGATAGCGCTGAAAGCGCGGCGGGATCCTAGCCAGTTGTGAGGCCGCCAGTCCGCAGCATCTGGGCAATGACGAAAAAGAATATTTTAGCCCTGGAGGGGCGTGATATGCCAAGTTTGAGGTCCCAGGTTCAAGGCAAACACTCAATGGATCGGACATCTTCCATTTTCTTCCGATGTCCCATGCACTTTAACCCCAGCTCTGCTTAATCTTAATATTTCGACGATCCAATTCAGCAACAAACTTTTCCGGGTCAATCACAGTTTCCTGGGGCGTCGCACCTCTTCGTGTAACTTCACCTCTCGCCATCATTTGAGCGATGATTGAAGCTGGGAATGAGGTCGTACGCATCATCGCACTGAGGCCCGTTTCTTCATCATGCTGATCAACTATATCGTAGCGAAGTGTCGACTCACCTCCATCCATCTTCCCTTTGAAATCCAGCCTTACCAATACATAATCAGGCTCATCTGCAGGCAGGTAACGCTCGAGAAGCTTTCCGAATACCCTCCGAGGCTTTACCATCTTGCCATCGACCTCCAAATCATCGCTTCCACATAGCCCGATGTCGATCATCATCTTGAACTTCTCGCAGTGACCGGCGTACCTGATCGTTTTGTAATCGAGTTCCCGTATCTGATCTTTGAAGGTATCCGGAAGCGTGGACGTCCCTCCTGAAGTTTGGAACGCTTCCAATGGAGGAAACCCGTCAAACGCAAGTGTCTCGACTTCCGTCATTGAGTCAATTTCTACAATTTCCCCGTTGCGTATTACGCGTGCTTTTTCGATGTATTCATTAATAAGACCTTCGACCGAAAAGACGAGTTGGTAGTTAAGTGCGGTCTTCGGCTCTTGCGGTAACCCACCAACCCTAATATGGATCTCATCCAAGGAGTCAAAACGCTTTGCCCCATGGGCTGCCAGGACAGAGACCATTCCAGGTGCCAGGCCGCAATCCGGAATTATATTGATTCCAACGAATGCCGCTTTTTCGTCAAGCGCCAACTGGCGGTCGACCACGGTATTGTTTCCTCCAAGATCACAGAAATTCGTCATGGTCTCGACTGCGATCTTTGAAAGCTCGACATTGAACCAGTAATTCACGCAGGAAACCGCGGAGTCGTGGCGGTTCATAAGAGAAACCGTACTCTCGTATTTTGAAACATCGAGATGAACAGCCTCCAAACGCGGAGAATCGATGAGATCACGTATAGCCGCCAGCTTCGACTCCTCCGCATCAGCTACAGTAACTGACGTCACATCAGGCGAATTGTTGATCAAATCAAAAACAGCGCCGTAGCCCATTCGCCCGGCGCCTAAAACCAATACTTTCATAACTTATAGAATTTGTGAGCCTGACTCAGCACTCATCGGTTCTACCACTCTTCATATTCTTCGGGTTTCTCATTATCGAGAAGATTTCCGGCGTACTCCCAAACCTTCTCCTTCCAAAGCCTAAACTGCTTTGTAAGTTGCAGGGCCGCTTGCGGGTGGGATGCATTACGCTCCAACCTTAGTACTGCGGCCTGTACCGTCACCTCATCCTCGGGATTTTCAGTGATTGTGAGTTTCACTTTTGAGCCAACGTCCGGAAGCACTCGCGGGAGATATACCAGTGCACCCCTCGGCCCTACGTTCTCGGTCAAACCCTCTTCGACCAGCTTCTTTCCGTCCTCACCTTTCCATGTAATCCTGATTGGAAACGAGACGACGTGTCGGGTCCCTCTACGGCGTTCCTGCATATCTAAAAACAATCTCCAAGATTTTGTTTGTGTGATCTAGAATCAGACCGCATAAGTCTAACAAAATTCCTCGAGATTGGCATTTCGCGCAGGCCTTCAGAGCTCCCAAAATGCACTCGATTTGTGTCGTTTTGAGTCATTTCTTGGCTAGACAATACCCAAATCGCTATGTTAGGGTCTTAAGTTGTTCTGGCAGGAAGCTGACAGAACATATATTAAGTAAGAATATTTTCGGTCAATTACATTTAAGAATTTCAGAGAAGGTGCTTATATGCACCGTTTTTTATTAGACCGTTGTTTTAAATATATATAGGAGAATGAACGATGAGAAACGTAGCTAGAGTATGTTCGTTTCTTTTTCTGATCGCGCTAATTGCGGGCGTAGCATACGTCGGATCAGATGTAGAAGCTGTAACACTCTCAGCGAAGGATTCGCACCAGAGCATTCAAGAAGCTGACGGATTTTTAGCATCAAATTTTGAGAGTTTTAATTTTACTGTAGAAACAAGCGCGGTGGCCAGCTCGGCAGCCGGACGTTATAGAGCAACTGCATATTGTCTTCGCGGCAAAACCGCTTCGGGACGTTACGTACGCAGAGGCATCGTCGCTGCAGACCCAAGAATTCTTCCGCTTGGAACAAGAATTCATATGTCTGGCGGACGCTACACGGGTAAATATCTTGTGGCAGACACCGGTGGAAAGATCAAAGGACGCATTTTGGACATCTGGGTTCCGAGTTGTGCAGAGGCCCGACGTTGGGGCAGACGCACAGTTTCGGTAAAAGTCGTCTCGAAAGCCAAGAAAAAGAAAAAGAGAAGGAATCGCCGAAGAAGGTAGCCTTGTCTTAGAATATTGATTAGAAAAGGCCGTCGCGGGAAACCGCGGCGGCTATTTTGTATTCGAAATCTAATTTAAAACGTTCGGATAGATGCGCTGCGGAGTTTGATCCGGAACTCGATCTATTCGGGTAGCAGTTTGAGGGGCCCTGGCCGCAAGCTTCTTAAGCAGAGATTCAACCTTTCTTACATCGTGCACGCCGTGGAATCCAAGTTCTTGTGTCGATTTGTCGCCATCGGAATCCCGCCAGGCGTGAAGCTTTATGATCACGTCGCCGGAACCATTCCGCTTTTCGCTCCGATAGATATCTCTAAGTTTTTCCGGAGGATAACTGCGGACAACTGTAGAGCTCCCACCCTCAAAGGTGATGGCCCGGCGGTCAGTTATTACGTATGCCGTTTTGCCTGATTTTTTGTAGGCCGCCAAAGGAGCTGAAAGCATCCCTAGCCCGATCAGTACGAATGGAATGCCAAATAGAGGAAAAAGACTAAACAGGCTAAACCCATTTGAGGTAAAAAGCGTGCCAATCCCTGCACCGATCGTCCAGAAGATCGCGAAAGCTGTCCACGGAATACCGAATAGAAATGTCGCGGTTGCGGCGGGCGTAAAGAACCTTCGAATCGGCATCCCGGACCAGACGATACTCTCACCGATCTCAAGCTCTCTTCTAATTTGATCCTTTAGGTTTTTGGGAATGCTGGAATCAATCATCTTTGTGCAACAGGAGGGACTCACACACCGGGTGAGCTATTTAAATTCTATCGCAGATGATTCTTTGAAGTAAACAATTTTAAGCCGAGGCTTAAACAAGCCGGAAGGCGTTTTTGACCCAAACACTATGTTTGGCCAGGTCTTTGTTCCTCTTCACATCCTCGAAGAACCATTCGATTGAAAGTGTCTTAGCAAAGAACTCCAGTCTTTCACGGAATCCGGTGTCGACATCCAGTTCATAATTCTCCAAAACGGAATCACAGAACTCATAACCGTAAGACATAACAAATACGATGAAATCGAGAACCGGATCGCCAAAGGCAGCATCGCTCCAGTCGATGATTCCCAAAAGTTTGCCCGTTTCAGGGTTTACAATGATGTGATCAGCACAAAGATCATCGTGAATAAAACGTTCGGGCCCGGTGTAGTCGTCAGGAATGTCAGGAAAACCTCCAAGCCATTCATATGCTTCAGGGATTGTAGTCTCCAGTGCTCTATCCTCCGCCGCCTTTTTGAGAACATCATCAAACGATTCCATGCAGTCCCGAATATCGCGACCGAAAAAACCGTCCCGATCGATTGATACCGGAACTCCATGAAGTATGCCCAGAGCTTTTCCAAGGTCACGCGCGAGTTCGTCACTTGGATGCTCGAGTTCATCCAGATCAACGCCGGGTATATAGTTTTGAAGGAGAAAAGGGTAATGAAAATGTGTCTGGTCTTTGCCGCGAATCTCAAGACATGGAAGTTCAAATGCGCTTCCTACTAATTCGCGCACTGTCTCAGATATCGTAACTTCTCTAGGGAGATTCTCGGCAACGGCCTTTCGTCTGGGAAAGCGTGCGACATATGTTTTATTAGCGAGGTACGCATCAAAGTCCCAACCGGAACCGAGATATTCTAGAGACAACGATTCCGATGCGGGCAACGCTTCTTGTAGCGCTGCCCGTACCATTTCGCCCGTCAGCTCTCTATCTGCATCCCACTTTTCAGGCATTTGCAGTTCTGCCAAAATCCAGAACATCCTCTGCGAGGCGAGTCCCATCGACCCTCGCTTTTATCTTTGCAAAAGCAATTTCTCGGGACGTCGCTATGTCATCACTAAACGGCGAAAAGCCACAGTCATCTGTGGTTCCAAGCTGTTCCACTGGAATAAACTTGGCTGCGTTGAGCACGCGCTCCCGAACAGTTTCCGCTGTTTCAACCACTTCATCGATTACATTTATCACTCCGATAAAAGCTCTCTGTCCGGGCTTCAGATTCTCAGCGATTTGAGTAAGCGCCCGGTCCGGATGGGCCTCGCTCGCCATTTGAAAATAGAACTTTCCGACATCCAACTCCATTAGAGTTGGAATCAAATCGGTATAGTCAACATCCGCACTGTGTGTTGAGTCCTGATCACCGCCGGGGCACGTGTGAACTCCGATTCTTGACTTCTCTTCCGAAGAGAAGTGTGAAAGAACCTGATTATTCAAGTCCACAAATTGCCTGAGCAATGCTTTTGAAGGATCAAGTTTCAGAGACAAACGGCCTTCGGTAAAATCGATTTGTACGGTTTCCGCACCATTCTCAAAACAACTTTTGATATCTTCAACAGCCTGATCCACGAGGTCCGCTATAAAGCTCTCGCGTGTGTATTCGTCAAGCTCATCCGCCGGGTATAGGAGAGACATTGCAGATGCCGAAATAACCGCCTGCTTAAGCGGTTTCTCCGCAAACCTTTTTGCTCGAGGCAGGTAAGAACCCGCGAATTCTCCATACTTAAAGGGACCGCCTGTAAGCCGCGGAAGCTGTCGCTCGTGTCCATCCTCAAATGGAATCACGACACCATCAGGGGCCAGATTCGTTAATCCGGCGAGTGGGTACGTCGCAAAACTTGGTTTTGTTTGTTCTCCATCTGTAATAATTGCCGAGCCTGTACTTTCGAACTTTTCGATCGTTTCGGATACGGCCTCATCAAAGAACTCATCAAGGGTTTCTGCGGTAACCTGTCCTTGCGCGAAGCCCTCCATGGCTTCCTGAAGTTTCTTCGATCTAGGCAGACTGCCTATCGGTTCTGTTGGAATATTCATATTATTCACTCCTTATTCGTTTCTTTTCCCCTAAAGAGACAATGTTTGAAAATAGACGATACGCACCGGGAACTCCCGCGGGAAGCTGCCGGAAAAAGGCATAAGAAACATACATGTACTTCCCTTCACCGTAATCCGCGATGACCATTCCTCCGTTGTTCGGCTCCTCGCCGGTATCATGCGATTCAAGCAATGGCGTGTATTTCTCGTCGAAGGATCTAAAGGCATATAGGTTGCGCTCCTGTACCCAGCCTTCGAAATCTTTCTGCGTAATCTTGTTCGGGAAGTTAAAAACGGGATGTCCGGGCTTCAGAATCGTCACCTTCGCATCCTCCTCGGAAACCCTCGCGTTGAAACGAATCGGGTAAGGAGCCAGGTTTAGCCTTTGAAACGGAAACTTTTGGTACTGGACGATCATCGTACCGCCGTTCTTCACGTACTCAAGCAGTCGTGCATTGTTTGCGATAAACGCCGGGTTGGTCTCAGAGGCTCTGATTCCGATCACGACCGTATCGAAGCGGGAAAAATCTATGCTCGCAAGCCGTTTATCATCAAGCAGTTCTACCTCGAAACCCATCTGTCGAAGCGCATCCGGCCCGGAATCACCGCTCCCCATGACATACCCAATCTTCACTGGAGCGGTCGCGAGATCAGCGACGACCACTCGCGTTTGTGCGGGCGTATAATAACGATGAGTCTGTATGTGTTCATACGCTACCGTGTTCATCGATTGCGTGTACCTGCGGCCGTCGATCTCCGCTACTGCCCGAAGCTGATAGTCACCGGGTTTTGTGTCCCCGCTCAATTTGATCTCAAAATCGAAGGAAGCAGACTCACCCTCCTTCTTGAACGAAAATGCATTCTCTTTTGAGGAAGCACTAAATCCCTTCGGAGTCACAAGCGCAACCTTTCCATTGATCGGTTTTGATGAATAGTTGCGTACGTTAACCGAAACGTGTCTTCTGATCTCACCGCCACCCCTCTTTACAATGATCAGTTGCTGGTCCAGATCTACCGATAGTTTTGGCACGACGTTCAGATTGCGCCTCAGTTCGCCGCGCGTGGGATCTGCAAATCTATATTCGACCGGACGATGAAAAGTGAATTCCTCCCCTTCGATCACGGCCTCGACAATCGCGGTCATCAGCTCAGGCTGAAATGGGCGATTGCGGTTGCCGTCATTCTGCCAGTAATATTCGTAGCCCTTCCTTGTCTCCTCCAGAAAGTACGGTTGAGTCGGATTTGCAAACATCGGAACAGTCACATCAAACGCCTTGGATACCGTTGGTTTTTCACGAAAGAATCTTGCGAAGAAAGAATTGTCCGGCTCGACCGGTTTGGGGTCATCGATATACCAGCCTTCCGGTGTGTCAAGATAGATATCTTTGATCTCAATACCCGATCCTTCCGGCGCGAATACATTAACTTTGACTCCGACCGATTCCTCATCCGCAACGGTCTCTGAACCCGAAAGGGCATCGATCTGAAGTCCCGAGGCATGCAAGACGGCATTATCTATCTCGTTGATCTTTTCCTTGATGTTTGAGCGATCGCGGTCAGACAATTCCTTTTGAGTTTCGACCAAACCTCGCAAACGGCTCCTGAGCCTTATCAATGCATCGGTCGCTAAAACTGGGTTTGAAAGGGTTAACTTTGAAACGTCATTTTCGAAATCACTTTGGATGCTTCGCAGACTGGCCGCGACACCGAGCCTGTCGCCCACGAGGCTAGCAAACGAGGTATCCAATCCGTCAAACACACTGTCTTCGGCGCCCCGTACAACCAGGTCGCTTTCAGTCAAATTCACACCCGAAGTCCTTTCCCCTTTGATTTCAATAAACCCTTGTTCCTGGGACTTGTGCTGGCTGCGCCCCTGAAGGGCGATCTCAAAATAACTTCTTCCCAGTAGGTGATCATATTCACCGGTATTCATACTCAGAGTCGGCTCATTCCTATCGCGAAATCCCCGTCCGACATAAAACTTTGTCACTTTCCACGGCGGACCAACGTCTTTGCATTGATTGGGATCGGCCGCAGCTTTGACTGCAATCGGCGAGATATACCCGGCAAACTGGTGCTGACCATGACCGTCATTTGGTGTGCCCGAAAACCTCGGGATCACAACCTGCGGCCGAAACAGGCGTATCGCCCGCACTACATCACACTTGATCAGATCCTCGTCCCAGAATTTTTGCGCTTCCGCAAGAGTTTTTGAATAGCCGTAGTCAAACGCACGGGTAAACATCTGTTCGGCTCCATCGAGAGTACGTGCCTGTAGGAGTTCCTCTGATCGGATAATCCCCAATGCCTCAAACAACTCGGGGCCGATTACATTCTGACCACCGTCGCCCCGCGTTAAAGACAAGTAGACAGTTCTGGCATTTTCCCTTCGCGCAAGATACGCGAGCATTCCCGAGTCCTCGTCATCGGGATGAGCACCTATATGCATCACCCGCTTTGTGTTCGCGATCCGCTTGAGCTTCTGCCCGAGTCCGACAGCACCCATGTCATAGACAGGCCGTACCTGTGCCGTAACCGGGAGGGCAAGGATACCGAGCAAAACAATCCACACGACGGCGCAAAAATAGCGCATTTTCGTCTCCAATAAAATCATCATTAGTACTACGGGAAGAGTTTTGTTTTGTTCAGATTAGCACAATGAGTGTGAGGGCGAGAGAGCGAGAGGGCGTGATGGCGAATGCAGGTGGCTGGGTTTCGAATCAGAACCGCCGGCGACAACCGGACTTGAGCCACTAAATACACAAAGAAACACGAACCCGGGAATGAGAAACTAACAGGGATGAAAGGGATCAAGGGGATCTAATTGTCTCTTCGTGTCTCTGTGGCAAAATCATTCCCATGAATTACACGAAACCCACGAACCAAGTAAACAGAAATTCAACAGGGATGAATTGGATCAAAGGGCTTAAATCGTCCCTCTTTGTCTCTGTGGCAAGATCCTGCCCGCGAAACACGCGAAAAAACACAAAAAAAAGAAAATGTTGAAACGATGGAGCTTGAGCGGATTGGTTTTCTATCAAATTCTCTGTGTCTCTGTGGCAAATCCTTTTACCCCAAACGGAAGCCTACTCCTTCGATGACTCATTATGCGCCCACATGCAGAGAGCGATGATTGACACCAACATCGCCAACAGCCAGAGAGAGCGGTTTCCGGTAAGCCTCATCGCCAGAGTCGCCGGTCCAACCGCGATCGCGATTGCACCCAAACCGGCGAACCAGGCCTTCGGATGGCTGAAATTGATCGTCCAGCCGCCCCATTTCCAGCCTTTCGGGACGAAGTAGCGGGTATCTTCCGGACAATGATAAATAATTCCTGCGGTCCAGTTGTCAGGGTTTTCCCAATGGTCTCGGTTTCTACTCATCATTCCCTCCCGCCGATTCACGTAATGTCAGCCAACAGAATCCGGTGAGAACTGACAAACCCGGCATTCATTATCGCCTTCATACTTCCGATATTCCCCGCCTCGCAGGAACAGATCGGTTCAAGATCACGTTCATAGCAGAATGCCTTGGTAAGCTTCAAGACGTGACCGCCGACCCCTCGCCTTCTTTGGTCCCCGGCTACAATCATTCCAACATCGGCGAAGGGTTCCTGCGTTTTGCTAATCCTGCATTCGCTGGTTGCAATGAGCCTTCCGTTTTCACGCAGAACAAAGATTCGATGATTATTCATCACGGTGCGTATGTATCCCTTTAGATCTTCAAATCCCGTTTCGACGCTTTCCGCATCCATAGCATCTCCCGCTCCGCAATAGTTTTCGAAAACCTCTTCGAAGTCCTCAGCAGTGGCCGGTTCAAATGTAATTTCACCAAAAACTGTGTCATCAGACCCAACATCCTCATTATCCCCGAATAGAAGCGTATGAACCTCGGTATTCTTCGAGCGGTCCAGGCACTGAGACAAAAAGAACGGATCATTCGTGCCCACAAGTGCCTGCACAATCCCTTTCTCGGCGATAACTGCCCGCAGCACGTCCGCACCGAAGCGTCGAAAACGTCTACAAAGATAAAAGCAAACGATCTGGTTTTCGCCGTTTATACAGACAAAACCGGCTCTTTCCCCATGAAACCTGATTTCAAGATGCTCCGAGAACCCAATTACGGCCTCCTCCCAGTACGCGTCGAGCGGAGCAACAATACTGGAAAGGTGCTCCCTTTTAAGGTCCGCAAGGGACTCGGCCTTCGTGGGGTTTATTGATAGATCCATCTAGTTCTCTTTCCCTGAAGCCAGTTTCATATGAAGTAGAGGAAATGGACGCCCCTGCCCATCAAGTTCTGATCTCGAAACGACCTCGAAACCAAAATGCTCATAAAACCAAACGGCCTTCGGATTCTGTTCATTAACATCTACCTTAGTCGCCCCGAGATCCTGCACTGCGAAATCGGTGAGGAATTTGCCGATACCGTTTCCGTGGGAGTCCGGTGAAACAAACAGCATTTCAATGTTGTCATCAGCAACGCCTACAAAACCAAGAATTTCGCCGTCCTCGTCTGACACACATCTCAATTCAACGGAGTCGAAATACTCATCGAGAATCAGAGGTTTAAGGAAGTTGATGTCCTCTTCGCTCAAAAAATCATGGGTCGCCCTCACCGATGCTTCCCAGACTTCGATAAGTTCCGGGTAGTCTTCCGGTGACACTTCTTCCACTTGCATTTCATTCATTTCCATACTTTTTCAAAGCCATTCCGCAAGTTTGCGGCAACGCTCAGCATCGCGTGTGAAACCTTCTTTCAGGGACCAAAGTCGATTTGAAACGACCCGGACGAACAACCACTTTCGTGAAAGTTCCGCGTCTAATTCGGCTTCATCAATAAGGATGCCCAACACTCTGTCCAGATCTTGATCGGTGTTGACCGCGGCGAACTCCTGCCAAATCAACTGAGCAAGCGCAAACTCGGGATCACCGGCAAATACCTTCGGGTCGATTACGATCCACGGTTCACGTTTCCCGGCCAATACATTCCCATAGTGAAGGTCGTGATTGACCAGCAAGCTCGCATTCGAAACACGGAGTTCAGGGAGCAAACCCATTGCTTTATCCAGAATACTTTTTTCAAACGGTTTTCCAAGCTCATTCCAATCCTGCGGCAATTCTACCGCAATTTGATCGACTTCAGATGATACCGTTGTGATTTCCCGCGGCGCCCGTATCGCGAGCTTCCTTAGTAAACCGCCTGCAATTCTGATCGCTCTTTCCGGCGGGATTGTCTCGAGGGTCTTGGAAGAATCAAGTCTTTCGACCAACATCGCGCCTTCCGAAGTGTCTGATTCAAATAGACTTACTGCACCGATTCCACCCCAGGACTTCAAGGCCAAAGCCTCTTGCTCAGAATACCGATCGATCCATGAGACTTTTAGCGCCAGCTGCTCACCTTTCCGTAATACCGGCACAACAACCGCGAGATAGCCGTGCATCAATTCGCCGTCCTGTACAAGATTCCAGCGATTTTTCAGCGCCTCAATCCTATCAGGCAGTTGCCGCAACCATACTCTTCCGGAGTCACCTTCGCGTGAGATCGTCGCGTCACAAAACTCTTGTGGAAGCCCAATCAATACTACGCCTCCGTTATCTCAGAGAATTCGATCGCATGATCCACTGTAGGAAACCCAAGTTCGATCCATTCCTGTAATCCTCCCTTAAGAGGTCGAACTCTTTCGATTCCCAAGCGTTTTAGTTGGAGCGCCGCACGGGCACTCGTAGCTTCGTTTGGTCAGGTGCAGAAGAGAATTATGTCTCGATCACGCGGAAGTTCATCGTGCCGCTGTTCGAGTTCATCAGGAGGCATACGAAGGGACATCGGAATACGCTTTGGATTCGCCTCAAAATCCGGTGAGTCCCGAAGATCTATAATCGTGACTTCTTCTTCCGCTTCAATTATTTCATTGAGCTCTTCCGGCGTAATCCTTGCTACCAGCAGGTCCTTGATTAGCTTTTTGCGCAGTACGAGCTTCCGCCCGAAGTAGAAAGCGAGACCCAAGACTATTATCAGTCCCGCCCACCATCCGAAACTCGAAGCCGCATCTCCAACCTTTTCGAGTTGGTCGCTGAATAGAAATCCAAGGCCGACAAAGACGATCGCCCAAAGCAGAGAACCCAGACCGTCAAACACGAGAAACCGCGACAAACTCATCCCGGACGCTCCGGCAAGCGGTTGCGCAAAGGTGCTCAAACCCGGAATGAACTTGGCAAACAGAAGGGACTTCTCACCATGCCTGAGAAACATCATCCGTGCGCTGCTCACACACGCGGCAGGTTCGAGCGAGATCTTGCACAGAAACCCGAGAACCTTGTAACCACGCGCTCGTCCGATGAAATACCAAACCGTATCGCCAAATATCGCCGCTGCCAGGGTCAGCAATACTACCAGGCTGAGATCAAGTTGCCCGGTCCCCGCAAGCGCACCGGCAATAATCAGCAGGAAATTTGATGGTAGGGGAATACCCACCTGCTCGAGAAAAACGCCGAAAAACACCACAAGGTATCCATGGCGCGCTACAAATTGGATCAGTTCATCCATATAGGGTAAAAAGACTGAAGACTCAGTTTAGTACGGGTTTCGTTCCCGAGACTAAATACATAATTGTACCGCCGGCGCAATGATATTCCCGGTTGTCGACCGCATCCATCATTCTTCGAACATCACCCCGGAGCCTTTCCACTACATCAACAAAGAGCGGTTCATCACCGTACGCGCTCAAGAGTCGTTTTATCTCCGCGCGGTTTTGATCACCCTCCTCGGTCTCAATCCATGCCCGTAAATTCTGCAAAAATACCTTTTCGCCCTCTGAATCATATGGAGGAATTAGAGGCGTTGCTTTATCCGAGATATAAACCTCGACATCCCGGAGACCGGCTTCCGACATTGTGCCCGGTAACAAGTCGCCGAAGGAGTTGTCGCCCTCTCCCGCTGCGACCTTGCCGCGTTCGAGCACCAATTTGTCCTTAATTGATTGGAGTATGCCGTCGATCGAATCATCTTTCGAAATATTTGATTTTACGAGGTTTCCGGCGATGTTGTTGGGTTCGACGCAGATTACGATACCACCGGGTCTCACGACCCGCTTCATTTCGCACAATGCTTTTTCAGGATCCCGCAGGTGGATCAGTACCGTTTGGCATGTGACGACATCGAAACTGTCCTCTTCAAAAGGCAACGCGGTCGCATCTGCGTGTTTGAATTCTACTTCGGCCCCGTGGCTCCGAAAATGCTCTTCGATTTCATAGCTGCCCTCAGCCCATTTCGTATCTGAGTCGATCGCGGTTATTACGGCAGGCGATTTTAGATATTCAACGAGCAAGCGACTCCAGTGACACTGACCGCAGCCGATATCCAACAGCGTAGGTCGAGAGTCGAGGTCCCAACGTTTTGCCATCAACTCGATGAAATCGCGGTTCCACCAAAAGTCCCGGTAATCGCCGAAATAGTCTTCAGAATGGCCTTTCATTTTCTATTCCTGGCATTCAAGTAGGTCCTTTTCGATAGAGTCTCGCCGGGCCAAGATCGATCTTCATTCTCCGCTCGGACTGCTTGCGACGTAACATCGAACGAACTCCTCGTTTTCAACTGGATAGATTTCGCCTCCCGGCGCGCGCACAACCCAAGCATCCGGTCGCAGGGCACGCGAACCGGATACTTCCATCCATCCATTCGAAAGTACTGTGTCGACCTCGAACGTGAATCCCGGTTGATATGCTCGAACTGTAACCGTCTTTTTGTAGCGATTTGCTCCTATTGGTTCACACTGTTTGTATGTACGCTCAAATTCGGAAGCCGCACAACCGAATAGTCCCCCTGTTACATCACCATTCTCGTCCAGCGGAACAATTACCCATGCGTTGCGTTCGTTTTTCTGTGTGCCCCAGGGCTTTAAAAACACGAACGGGTCGTCAGACCGAAATGCGAGAACTTCGCAACGTTTGCGAAAGGAAGATGCGCGGTAGTCGTCGAATTCAATTTTTTTCGCCATTGTACTGCCGGAATTTCGCCCCTAAGTGCTTGTCAAAGAATGGCTTGCATTATTGAGCCTCACCGGATTTAGACTTCTTAGCGTCGGTTGATTTTTCGTCTGGTTCAAACCCTCTGACGATCGTGCCGTTGGCCCAGTAGATCGTATCGATCCGCCAGAGGCCCTCTTCTACGACCAACTCGTACATGATTGTTCCTGAGAGAGGAATCGGGGGCCTGGACACAACGCGTACCCTTGCGGGATCTTTCGTCGGTAAGACCTCGACAACCTCTGATTTGCCGCCGGCGATACCTACTTCGAATCCGTCGATTCGTGCCCGCAGCGTCAAGCAGTCTTCACCTTCTTCGCAATCATCGTCTATCTTAGCTTCTTTCAGTTTTCTACCAAGAATTCGGTTGGAATATGACCGGTTGCTGCCGACGAAGTCACCTTTCGCAAGCCTTGAGGTGAACTCCAAGACCCTCTCACTCGGTTTTGTGCCGGACTCATCGACACTCATTTCGTCAAAGCTCCGTTCTGAACCACATGCGGCGGTCAAGAATGACAGCATCACAAAAGACAAAAAAACCTTGAATATTTTTCTCATCTGAAACTCCCTAACGGAAATTAAGAAGCGAAATCAATCCCTGGCGGTCAGACTGATCAAGTAGCCGGAAACGACCGTAACGACTGTCCCGACGACATTGAACCAAAGAAATGCAATATCGGTATATCGACTGAAGATTCCCACGCTGGCCATTCCGATAATAAGTCCAAAGAAGGCACCTCTGGCTCTCGCTCTTTTCACGCCTATCGCAAGAACAAAAACACCGAGTAATGATCCGTAAAAGTATGATCCAAATGTATTTACAACCTCGATGAGTGAACCAAGATTGGTGGCGTAGATTGCAACCACGCAGGCGAACAATCCCCAAACAAGAGTCGCGATTCGCCCAAACGTAACAAAGTCTTTATCAGAGCCATCGGGCTTAATATGTCTTCTGTAGAAATCGATTGTTGAAGCCGTGGCGAGAGCGTTCAGCTCTGAAGAAATACTGGACATAGCTGCCGCAAATATCGCCGCGATCAGAAGACCGATGATCCCCATCGGCATGTAAGTGAGGATGAAAGTCGGGAATATGTAATTGACGTCATTGAAGCTTTCGTTCTTGTTGGCCTTCTTGACGAGTTCTTTTGCTTCCTTCCTTTTTGCCAGGAAGTCGATATTCTTCCGCAAGTATTCTTCTTTCGCATCCGAATACTCAAGCGCGATCTTTTCTCTCTGGATCCCTGCAAAATAGACCGCTGCTTTATTTCTGGCTTCATGCGCCGCCTTGTATTCACCTTCAAGCTTCTTATATTCAGCAGGCGCGTTCTGAGCAGCCTGCGCAGCTTCGTTCGGATTGAAGATCATCGGCGGCGTCTGGAACTGGTAAAAGACAAACACCAATACTCCAATCAGCAGGATCATGAACTGCATCGGAATCTTCAAAACAGCAGACATCAGCAGCGACGTCCTGCCCTCGTCTATCGATTTCGCTGTCAGGTAGCGCTGCACCTGGCTTTGATCGCAGCCGAAATAAGAAAGGAACAGGAACAATGCGGCTATCAACCCGGACCAGATCGTATATTTCTCGGTGAGATCGAATTTTGTCTCAACCGTGGTCAGCTTCCCCGAAGCCCCGGCGAGGTTTAGCCCTTCAAACAGAGATATCTGTTCCGGCAAGCCCTGGATAATCATAAAGAGCACGATACCGAGGCCGATAAAGATGAGGATCATCTGTTTTACATCGGTCCATGTAACGGCGCGCACCCCGCCAAACATAGTGTAAAAAGTGGTTGTCAGCCCTATAGCAAAGATCGTGAGGATTTCGTTCCAGCCGAGAACGATCGAAAGAATCACTGCCGGGGCAGCGATGATTACGCCGACACCCAGTCCTCGCGAGACAAGGAAGAAGAAACTGGTAAGTGTTCTCGTTTTCGCGTCGAACCGGTTTTCTAGGTACTCGTAGGCGGTGAAGACCTTGGCTCGGTGGTAAAAGGGTACGACGGTTATGCAGAGGATGACCATCGCAAGCGGCAATGCATAGTAGAACTGCACAAAGCGCATTCCATCGTCATAGCCTTGTCCGGTCGTGCCGACAAGAGTTATCGCCGAAGCTTGGGTGGCCATTACAGAAAGCCCGACTGCCCACCAGGGCATACTTCGATTGGCGAGGAAGAATCCCTCGATGTTCTTGCTTCCTTTTGAAAGCCTCACGCCGTCCCAAATCACATATGCGAGATATGCAACGACGATCAGCCAATCAAGCCATCTCATCTATTCATTGAACATTTAGAATTGACCATTGATCACTTCGCACCGTTTAGAGTCGGGCTTGCCCGACATTCGATTGCTACGCTCTGGTTCCCCGATCGACCTTTAGCCCGTGCGACCCATCAGTACCGTCGATCCTTAGCCGATTGCTATCATCTCCGCGTGTGTCAGCGGGCGGTTCTCCACCGTCGCTGACGCGACGAGAATCACAGCTTGCTTCGTTTTGGTGGCCTGAAGGCCACGGCTAAATTCCCTCAATCCCTACGGGATGGTAGAGGAATTCCGGATTCCAAACCATTCGATCCCCGCTTTCTGCTCAGCGCTCACCGACTTTACCCAAAATAGTAGAGCGAGAAATAGAACATTATCGGCGCATTAAAGAGCAGACTGTCGAGCCTGTCCAAAAGCCCCCCGTGTCCGGGTAATATACTCGCGGCGTCTTTTATTCCCGCACCTCGTTTAATTGCGCTCTCTGTAAGATCGCCTCCGACACCGACCAATGCCATCACAATCGCAAGCGGTATAGATATCTGATACGGCAGTTCACCGAAGAAAGTTAACGTAGAAACCGACGCAAACCCGATCGCAAGGACTAACCCACCTATCAGGCCCTCCCAGGTCTTATTTGGAGAGATCTTAGGGACAAGCTTTTTCTTTCCGAATCTCTTTCCAATGAAATACGCGCCAACATCTGAACCCATTGTCACGAGAAAGAAATACAAGAGGATCTTGCTCGACAGGTGCTGCACCACGGAATACTCAAACCCAACACGAATAGCTACCAAATAGCCGCCCAAAAAGGCAATCCAAAGTACACCGATCAGAGTCACCGCCGTGCCCGCGAGCATTTTCGAGAAGTCTTTTTGAAATCTAAAGGTCTGGGAAATGAATAAAACGATCACGAAGACGGCAAGCGTTATTGAAAGAAGCTCCGGTGCTTCCGAAGGTGCGTCAAAAAGAAAAGCGATATAGAACAGACCCGAGAACATGTAAGCCATTGAGGCGTCTGCCTTGAGTTCCTGCTGTTTCGTTAGCCTGAAGAATTCAAAAAGACCGGCGATAATGGCCACCGCGACAAAAAGAAGAAACAGCCATTTAGCCTGTTCATATCCCGGGACGATCCACGGCAGTACGATGGACAAGACCAAAAGCGGAAGCGCAACTGCGGCTGTTAATAACCGTTGTTTCATAGACTTCTAACTATCTGTAGCTGCTTGTTTTACACCGCCATACCGACGATCCCGGCTCTGAAAGGCAACAATGGCCTTCAGGATCTCGCCGAGCCGGAAATCGGGAAACAGGGTTTCCGTTACATAGATCTCGCTGTACGCAACCTGCCATAACAGGAAATTCGAAAGACGCATTTCACCACTCGTACGAATCAAAAGATCAATTTCGGGCATGCCGTAAGTGTAGAGATGCTTCTCGATGTCTTCTTCGGAAAGCGATTCGGGCTTTCGGCCGGAATCGATCAGATCACTGGCTGCCCCACGGAATGCGTGAAGGAGTTCCGCCCTGCCGCCGTAGTTCAATGCAACATTCAACACGGTACCGGTATTGTTTTTAGTGAGCTCTTCAGCCGAACGAATTTCTTTCTGAACATCTTCGGACAAGCCGGCGATATCTCCGATCGCACGGAACTTAATGTTGTTTCTGTGAACTTCACCGATTTCCTGGCCGATGTAGTACTTCAGCATCTCCATAAGACCTGAAACCTCGTCTTCGGGACGACTCCAGTTCTCTGTAGAAAACGCGTAAAGGGTCACGGCTTTGATTTCGAGCCGGGCGAAAGTATCGAGAATCGCACGAACCGATTCAGCTCCTTCACGATGACCGTAAAGACGCGGCTTGTCGCGAAGCTTCGCCCAACGGCCATTGCCATCCATTATTACGGCAACATGCTTAGGAAGCCTCGACATATCGATCGAACCGAGGAGTTTTTCCTCGTCCGATCCGGGTTCAATAATTTCAGTGAAATATTTATGCAAGTTCTTTTTAGTTTACGAATTCACTGCCGGCGTTCTGGACATCATGGTTGTTCCTCAATGAAACTGAGATCACCGAGTCCATATTTATCGGTCCATAGATATGCGGAAAAAGCTCATCGCCAGTAGATTTTTCCACCTTCAATTCACTCTTCAGAAGATCAGGATCGATTTCGAGTATCACGAGCGACTCCTCAGCGGCATAATAACGGTCAATGACCCCTTTGAGCTGACCGATATAGCTACAGTGAACAAAACCCTCCGTCACAAGACTCTCAGCCGCATAGCTTTCCGTGCCTTCAATAATCTCCCAGACATCGGGCAAAACGATATGAAAAATACTATTCGTAGTAGACCTCTTTTAGAGTTAAACCATTAGCAGGAGCGGTAGCTCCAACGAGATTCTTGTCACGCGTAACTATGGCGTTTTGAATTGTATCAGAATCTTTTTCGCCTCGTCCGACCTCGAGAAGCGTTCCAATAATCGACCGCACCATATACCTAAGGAATCCGTTTCCCGTAATCTTGAATTCAAGCAATGATGCGTTGGCCCGTTGGTCCCAGGTCGAGTCGATTCTCAGCTCCTCGATCGTTCGAACCTTGTTCTCCGAATCACTTTGTGCCGACGAAAACGCGGTCCAGTCATGCTCACCCAAAAAAAATCTGGATGCCTTGTTCATCTTATCGAGATCTAAAGGAACTTTTTCGAGATGCGCGTATCGAACCCAAAATGGCGACATCGTATCTGAATTGATCACGCGGTAAACGTAGGTCTTTCCACGAGCGGAAAACCTGGCATGAAAATCGTCATCAACCTGTTCCACCTTTAGCACCCGCAGGTCCCGCCAGGCGTTTCCATTTATCGCCGACCGTAGCTTGTCCGGCTTAAAAGAACGATTCAGCTTCGCGTTTGCAACCTGCCCTTCAGCGTGGACACCGGAATCAGTCCTGCCCGAACCCGCAACATGCACTTCAGAGTCCTCTAAGAGCGACAATACCCGTTCGAGCTCACCCTGCACAGTCCGCTGGTCATTCTGAATCTGCCAGCCGTGGAACTCAGTACCGTCATATTGAAGTAAAAGCTTATAATTCATTTCGTTCGCAAAACTTACGCGCAAAACTTTCGGCCGCCTCTTCGTCGTACCGAAAATATAATGCCGGCTCTATCAATTCAAGTTCCATAAGAACTGGTTTGTTTTTATTGTCATGCACGAAATCTACCCTTGCATATAAAGGTGTTTCCGGCAGTTCCTTTAGAACTCCGCACCCGAAACCAAGCATTTCATCATCGGGTTCGATGCTCTTGTTTTGCCCGCCAAAATCCTCCTGGACCCGGAAGTCTCCCTTTTTTGGGGTCTTGAGGATCGCGTGGCTAAACTCGCCATCGAAGAAAAAGAGCGAAAACTCGCCTTCAGTACCAATGGACTCCATAAAAGGCTGAACCATAAACCTACTGCCGTTCAACACTTTCAATTCATCCGTGAACTCTGAAACTAGAAACGTATTGCCGGCTGTTGCGCTGATCGTGGGTTTTAGGACTAATTCTTCGGTTTGCAATCGGTCTTTCCATTGCCTGATCGCCTTCGGTTCAACAACGGACTGCGGATAGATTGTTGGGACTGTTCTGACCCCTCGAGCTTCAAGGCTCCTTAAGTAAGTCTTTTCAATGTTCCATTTGACGAGTTCGATGGAGTTTTCCAGCGTGACCCCTGAACCCGCGATCGTTTCGAGCGTCGCTATGAATTGACCGGGAGTGTGGTGATAGTCCCAGGGAGTCCGGATAACGACCGCGTCGAACTCAGCCCAGTCAATTTTTTCTTTCCAAGGGACTGTCTCAACATGCCATCCGCGGTCGTGCAATGGGCCGATCGCGAGGTCGTCATCGATTTCGTAGCCTTCAAGATTGTCCGTGGATAGGAAGCAAACCTTTTTCATTGAACTTAGACCAGGGACCACTGAGCATGTAACAAGAATCATGGACAAGGGGCCGTTTCACGGTGATCATCAGAAACAGTCGCGAGGAACCCAACATTTAGATTAGAACCGGGCTGGCTGGCCTCTAAGTTCTCGATCAATGATCCTTGGTCAATGGTCAATGCTTAATGGTCCCTGGTCATTGTTCCCTGTTTAATGGTCAATGCTAAGTGTGACGGCTTCCCGGCTTAACCGCTTCAATTCCCTGCTCGCACAACGGACAGGCCGAAGGTTCGTAACTCGGTACATCCATTTCCACAAGGGCGACTCTCGGTACGCCGATTTCCGCAGCGCCCCCCGATCGATCAACGATAGAAGCGCCCGACATCACATCCGCTCCGTGCATCTTTAATACTTCCACACATTCACGCACGGATCCTCCTGTCGTGATCACATCCTCGACAACAAGTATTTTTTCGCCCTGCGTGATCTCGAATCCGCGTCGCAATTTCATCACGCCTTCCTTTCTCTCGGTCCAGATAAAACGCAGGTTGAGAGCCTTCGCCACTTCATAGCCGATAACCAATCCACCGATCGCAGGTGCGGCTACAGTTTTGACGGTCTCGGGTTTGAGTCCCTCCGCTCGCATGTGTTCAACGACAGTCGCCGCGATCGCATGACCATAATTCGATGCGTCATACGGAAACTCCAGTGCTTTCGCACACTGCAGGTAGCTGCCGCTGTGTAGTCCGCTGGATAGTACGAAATGCCCCTCCAAAAGCGCATCCGTATCTCGAAAATGCTGGAGAATAAAGTCTTGTTCCATGACGCTAGTTTATGAGAGTTAACGGCGTTTACAAAGTTGGCAGAGTTCACTATGGTTCTTCCGTTTCGTGCTGCTCTTTTAATCTCCTCAGCTCAATGTGCATGAATACTCAAAACTCTGTAAACTTAGTCAACTTCGTTAACCTGGTGAACGTCATATGTCTCCACTGCCAAACCTCATTTCCGATTCGGTTCTCGTGAAAGACACAATAGACCTCTTGAAGGCGAACGGTGGCAATGTATCCGCAGTTGAGATCGTGGATTCGGTTATGAAAATCTCGAAGCCCGATCCCGACCTCGCAAAGATGTTGGTCACAGATCTAATTGAAACCGACCCCCGGCTTGCTCTAAACAAGGGAGACGTGGAGTACGTCGGCACCAAGCCTCATAACCTTCTTTCCGAATCTGAATTTGTTGTTTTTGACTTCGAAACCACGGGCGCAAAGACTCCGCCGGCAAGGGTCACGGAGATAGGTGCGTTTAAGGTCTCAAACGGAAAGATCGGAGATTCTTTTCATTCTCTCGTGAATCCTGAAATGCCGATTCCCGCGTTTATTACCTCACTTACAAGCATTGATGATTCGATGGTAAAAAACGCTCCACGATTCGTAGAGATCGCCAAGGAATTCATGGAGTTCGTCGGTGATTCGGTTTTGGTGGCTCACAATGCCATGTTTGATATGCGCTTCTTAAATGTCGAGATCGGGCGCATACACGTTAATTATAAGGTTGCGAACCCTTATCTCTGCACTGTGAGACTGGCCCGGAAGCTGATTCCCGAAATTGAGAATCATAAGCTGGCGACAATAGCGAATTACTATTCGGTTTCACTGGAGAATCACCACCGCGCAACGGATGATGCACGCGCTACGGCGGTAATTTTCCTGAAATTGCTGGATTTATTAGAAGAAAAAGGGGTTAAGGACTTGGGCGCTGCAATGAAATGCAAATTCTAGCCTCTTTCGCCTGACTACAACACGACCCACTTTGTAAACACGACTATACCGCGCATCTTGTGTTTGACCCCATTAACCTCAACCGGCCGGAAATCCCATTTTCTGACTTCTCTGACAGCTTCAGGGGATAATGCCTCATCTTTCGCTTCGGAAACCGCCTCGGAAACCCGTCCGTCCTCATCGATTACCACACGAATCGGAATTCGCTTCATCTTCTCCTTGGCAAACCTGTTGTGCCGGTCATCCCACCGCTGGCTCTTGTTAATCGCGTTCAAGCTAATGTAAGTATCGACTCGTCCGTTCTTTTTCTTTTGAAGATCCGTCATGCGGTTATTGAGGACATAGTTTGCTTTGGGAGCAATTATCGGACTTCCGATCAGTGCAGAAGCACGGTCACCCAACGACTTCGACTTGTCTTCTTCAAATATTGTGAAATAGATCTCTGACATCCTGTTCAGGGCAGGAGCCACGGCCTTTTGGTTCTTGCCGTATTTCGTGTCAATCGTCGAAACATAGCGTTCGTAATAGGGCAATGCTTCCTCGAATTTCAGCTGGTTCCTGTAACACTCGGCAAGTGCGAATATAGTCGAAAGAGTCTGATTGTGATCTTTTCCAAGCTTTGCCTCCCTGTGATCCAAAGCCAGCTTGTAAAAAACTTCGGCCTCGGCGGACCGCTTCTCAATGTCCTCTGCCGATTTGCGAGTGTCATTCACGAGAAGCCAGGCAAGCTCATACCTGGCATCCGCAACCTGGGAGACTTCCTCCGCACCTTTGCGAAGCTCCAACACCTTCCTGAAGTGTTCTTCAGACTTCTTGGAATCTTCCTCGAGAAGCTTCAGCAACTTTCGGGTCTCGCGTTTCGAAAGCTCTTGTCGTGAAGACCGGTTGCGCTGAAAACGCCGTTTTCTGAGAAGAGCAACATTGAAATGCGCTGCGGCGATCGATTCCGGTGTCGCCGAGTTCACATTCTGCGCTGTCTTCAAAACTTTCTCCGACAAGGGGACCGCGGCATCCAGATCCCCCTGCTGATAGAAGCATGACATGCGTTTTGTAAGATCTTTCTGCTTACAATCAACCTCTTTCTGTGGATAAACTGCGGGCACCCAGAGCAACGCCGCGGCCACAACAACAATCGACCAAGATTTTAAAGCGTTTCTACCCATTCCTATTCACCTCAATTTCTTTTCCTTCTTAAACTTCTTCACGACCATCTCTCGACGCATGCGGGGTAAATGATCTATAAAAAGCTTGCCGTCACAATGATCCGTCTCATGCAGAAAGCAACGGGCCGCATAGCCTTCAGCTTCTTTTTCGAACCACTCGCCATTCAAATCCTGAGCCTTTAGTCTTGCGAATTCTGGCCTTTCCAGCACCGCGGGGACTTTTGCAAGCGACAGACAACCCTCGGGACCCGATTGTTCACCGGATGTTTCAACGATCTCCGGATTAGCTGCCACCAGTTTGATGCCCTCGCAATCCATAACAAAAAGACGAAGAGAAAGCCCGATCTGCGGAGCAGCAAGCCCTACACCTTCATCGTCATACATTGTCTCGAACATATCATCGCACAGCTTCTTGAGCTCATCGTCGAATTCTTCTACCGGCTTGCCCACGGCTCCAAGAACACTTTCCGGATACTCTGTTATTTTGCGAATTCCCATTCTTCTCTAACCAAAAAGTTAAGGGACCTACCGTCGATTCAGAAGCCCGCGAGCACAACGCCCAGAACATTCGACGGATGATCCCCAAAAGTTGCCCAGTTACTAACGCGGTATGTTGCCGCGGCGCGACTGCCTTCTAAAGGTTCGCTTCGCGTTAAAACCCTTTTCCTCACGCATCTGGCATTGCCAGCACACGTGTGACTCCACGTTGGTCGGACTCAAAAAAGTGTAGTAATGGTCTGTTTCCCGATCACATTCCGAACATCGGGCTATCGGCTTTGGATTCTTTTCTTTTCCTTTCATCGATTCTCTAAAAGCCTAACTCTTTCTTTGTAAAAGTCTTTTGTAAGTACAACAGTGTAATTCTCTTTTACAAATTTTTCCAAAGGTTCGCATGCTTTGGTTTCCTGGCAGTACTCTTCGGTCAAAAGCCAGACGCGCCCATTCTCCCTCGGAATCACACTTATTAAGTACTCAATTTGCTTTGGCCAGACCTCAGCCGTACCGATCTCACCTTCGTAATTCCAATCGAAGTACTTTTCCTTCGGGTACACCTCGTTGGACCCCGAGTAACTTTCCCTAAACGCCAGTGTTTCATAAACACGAAACACAACTATTGAATCGCCGGGCTTTTCATTTGCCTCTACGAACCTTCCAACTCGAGTCCAATCGCCGCGCTTGGTGAAGTTCGGATGCGTGGATACGAAACCGTAACTATAGAACACCATCACCATCACGGCTATAGGTCCGAATAGCCAGGCACGATATTCCTTTTTCGAAATCAGATCCCGGATCACAGCTGTCGAGAACAACATGAAGGGAGCGAACAATACTGCCGCATGCCTGATTTCTACATAGAGCATACCCAAAACATGGAATGCAAAAACAAGCAGCGCGGCGATGACTGCGCAAACGACACCAAAAATGATGACCGGCCGTTCGGGCAGTTTTCGCCGATAAAAGAATGCGCCTAGGCCTGTAAGAATAATTAGCCTCAAGATCCAAACCCGGACGAAAGACATCCAAGTCTGATTTTCAGGAGGGAAAAGTTCGGTCGGCAATGCAAAGCTGAGTATGTGGTGCCAAACGCGGCGAACCCCGTCCAGCGGTTCCGACTCAAGTACAGTCCCGTCAAGACCGGTTGTGAATGTCGTGAGCGTAAGAAAAAACAGCGGCAGAAAAGCAATACCAACAGGCAACATTAACAGCAGAAATTTCAAAGAACTTTTGTAGTCGCCCATTACCAGCAATGCCGCAAAAAGGCCTGCCAATAGGAAACCGAGGTAGAAGTTTGTATAGAGAGCAAAAATCGAAAAAAGGACAAAAACAGAATAGACCCAGACCGGCTGTTTTTCTTCCGAAAGATAGATCCTCGCGTACAAGTTGAAGAGTATAAGCGTGAGCAGGATCACGAGTGAGTAGACACGAATTTCAGTCGCCGACCAAAAAAGGTAAGGGTGAATAGCGAAAAAGAATGTTGCAAGGATCGACGTACGTTCACTCCAAAATCGGCGCGCAGCCTCGAAAAACGAGAAGATCGAGAGCGTAGAAAAGATCACCGAAAACAGACGGGCGAAGAAAACCGAATCATCGATAAGCCTCCAACCACTCAGAAGGACAAAATATAAAGGCGACTGTTTCTCATTAGCGGCATTCGCAAACGCTAGAGATAAGCCGTCCTTGGTCGAGTAAAGAGTCGATGCTTCATCGGTCCAGATATTCAGGTAGTAAGCAAGAGGAATCGCAACCGCTAAGTGCAATAACGGCAGAAGATAGAATGTCCACGGGAAAACCCGTTTTCGGTTTCTTTCCGAAATGCTCATCGTATTTCCAAGGCTATTAACCCTTCGTATAAAGCGCCCAAAACAGATCCTCAGATGGATACGGTATGCTCAGCCGCTTTGGAATAAGTCGCAATGCAGCCCAATTCCCGAGCTTGTATTCAAGAAGTGATCGCGCGTGCTCGCCGGATATCCTCTTGGAGGGACGCCCGCCGTCTATCTTTTTAAATCCCAGTTCCTTTAAGAACTCCGTTAGCCGTCTTTCCGACCACCAATGGAGAACACTCGGTGGCGAATATTCGTGCCAATTGCGGCCAAACAAACGTGCTAGGCGCGACTCGCTATCCCATGTTTCGACCAACAAATGCCCGCCGGGCTTCAATAGCTCCAGAGCGTTTGTGAACGATTTGACGGGGTCATAAAAATGGCCTGCTACCTGAATCATAGTTATGAGATCAAATCGCTCTTCTGACTCAAAGTCCTCCAAAATTCCTTGTCGAAGATCGGAACCGAATCTCTCAATTCCCGTCCCGACCATAGAAGCGTTTGGCTCCAAACCAACACATCGCCAACCCGAATCGGAAAACCACTGCATGATACAACCTGCCGCAGCACCGATATCGAGTAAAACGCCTTTCGTATCGAGAGAGCGTTCTATCAAGCGAGCGTATTCAATTCCGCGCGCTTTCAACATTTCTTCTTCGGCAAGATAGTCAGAGTAGCCTGCCCCGCCACCGTAAAAATACGTATCGCCATAAACCTCTGAAACGTGTTCCTGGGCCTGTCCGGCATTAGCAAACCTATGCCCGCAGTCCCCGCAATCAAAGATTTCGTGACCTTCTTTTTTAAACGCCACATGCGATGCGCCGTCGCAAAGCGGACAATTCACGATGGCTTCTCGGCTCTGCTCGGTCATGAAAGGTCCCCAACGTCGCGAATCTTCATTCCGTCAGAATCCGAAACACGCCTCGCATGCTCGGCCATGTTTACGACTTCGAATTCGCTGCGAAAACGATCGACAATGCCGCCCGTGAGCGAGAGCTTCTCCTTAACCGATAGCTCCATCGCTGGAAAGAACCCGAGTTCCGGTGCGTCGTCTTTTGAAAGAAAATCGAGCGGGTGCAGTAAAAGTGAAGGCTGGACTCCTGACATTCGGCACAACCTGATGGCCGTTCTCCAGTAAATCGACGACGCCAGTTTCGAAAACTTCGCCAGGTAAATCACGTAACTTGCGTGGATCGGCGTTTTGAAAAAAGGGAGTGTCGTGACCGGTATCTCGACCAGTTGCTTTTCACCAACCTGCCATTTGTAAGGCTTCAAAGTCTGAAATCCGTCAGAGAACTTTCCAAATAGATTCTTACGTTTTTCCTTTTCTTCGTCGCTCATTTCAGGCGAACGGAAGAAGTAATACGCGCGGGCGACCGGAGCGATGAAAGTTGGCAGTGTAGAACAATCGTATTCATAGCCCCTTTCAGCGAGAACTTCCAAAACTGTCGAAGAGAGCGAGTAACCCGGGCCCCGAAAACCGGTCGGCCGTGTTCCGAAAGTGGACTCAATCGCCTCCTCGGTTCTCTTCATTTCGTCCGAGAGTTCTTCCCGTGAATAGAGATGCAGCCATGGCTCATGCTTAAAAGAGTGGTTTCCAATCTCGTGCCCCGCCTTCGAAATCAATGCAAGCGATTCCCTGTTCTTTTCAAGCGAAGCGTCTTTACCGACGATGAAGAAAGTGATCTTGAGATCACGTTTTTCCAAGAACTCGAGGACCCGAGGCACGAAAACGTCGATATATGAGGGATAGTCTTCCCAGCCCGCGTCCCCATGGGTCTTCATGTATGACCATTTGTTGTCTAAGTCCAGACTAAGACTTGCGATTCGGTTCATTTTTAAAAAAAGAGCGGATTACCCCCCATTCCCGGGCCATACAAGCCAGAGGACGAGAAATCCGCGTGTCGTCCAAAGTACGGTCCTTATCCAGTTAGTCGCGGTGAGCAGCTTTACATCGCGCAGATCTAAACCTTTCGAGAGCCTTCCATGAATAGGGGATTGCAGAAACAACGTAGAGACCCAAATCATGATCACAAGCACAAACCCCATCCAGAATGGCCAACGGCCGGATTCACCAAATGGCCAAATAACCAGATAGATAGCCGATATCAATTCCGCCAACATTACCGGCGCAACCAAGTACGCGATCCTCCGCGTGTGCAGCCGTTGGTAAGATCGATACTCGTTTTCTCCGATTGAGCCGAAGAGTGGGTAATGAACGATCTGAATAGTCCAAATGAGTCCGACCAGAAACAAGGTCGAAAACAAATGAATCATCAGGACTGCTTCGTTCATATCAATCATCACCTTACCGGCCTAAATACTTAATCAATAAAGCCGCCGGTAAGAAATTTCTCCGCAAGCAGGACCGTCTCGTTCACATTTAGAGTCCCATTGGTTATCTGGGATGAATTTACGAGGTAAACGCCATCGACGGAACATTTCATCCCGGGAACACGGGTCGAGTATTCTATCTCGGGCAACGGGAACACTTCTTTTACCCGCGACACCCTAAATGCTTCCACAGTTTCGCGTTTAAACTGAGGAAACATCTTGTCCAATTCCCCTAAAAACAAATCCTCCAGCTCATCATCGGTTTTCGAGAACAACGGATCGTCCTTCTCGACATATTTCGGAAGATATACCAAGGCATTGCCCCCAAGCTCCTCCTTATCGACTAGTGCTGACATCTCAATTATCCCTGTAAATGGTGATTCATCGGTAATATTAGTCACATAAAACTCCGAGATCGAATCTCTTATCAATACAGAAGCACAGACGATTCCCAAATACTTGATTCGTGAAAGTCGCTCTTTCTCTTCTTCTTCAAGCGAGGGGATGATCTTTGCCGCAATGCCGGGATTGCAGGTTACTACTACCTCATCGAATTCTCTTCTACCCTCACCGGTCAACACAAAACATCTTTCATTTTCGCGCCCCACCTCCGTGACCCGCCGCGATAACTCGATCTCCACGCCATTTTCATGGAGGACTTCTGCAAAGCGTTTTAGAACACGTGAATATCCGCCCCGGACGTAGCCAAACATCTCTTTCTTGAGACCGGAGTTTCGTGCCGCGTACATCCGTTGGATAGTAGCCCATATAAAAGCAGCAGAAGTTTTTTTATATGAATCGCCAAGCTTTGCCCTCAGGAGCGGCTTCCAAATCTTTTCAAATGTCTTCTTCCCTGAATACTTTGTAAGCCATGCATCGACCGAGACCTTTTCGAGCGCCTTCCAGTCGCGAACTTTAGACGCATAAAAGATTGTGGCGCCAAGCCTGAGCTTTCCAATTAAGCCAAGCGGTGGAAACTTAAGAAATTCGAGCGAGTTCGACATCGAGTAAAGCTTTCCGTCAGTAAAAAATCCGGTCTTTGTCTCGACCCATTCAAACTCGTCACCAAGCCCGATCGCTTCAACAATTCCGCGGGTAGCGGAATCCGATAAAAGAGTCACGTGATAGTGCCGGTCCCAGGTAACATCACCGATCGACCAGGCACTGGCGAGCCCGCCTATACGATCAGCAGCCTCATAAAGCGTGACGCTATTCCCTTCGTCAGAAAGTCTTTGCGCTAAAGTCAGGCCCAAAAAACCTGAACCGATAATTGCGATGTTCTTCGACATAGGAAGCCTGGATGGCTTGAGCGCGAAAAAAGAAGTGACTTAGCCGGGGATAATTTCGGAAACAACCTTGCCTTTAACAGTGTAACCCAAGCCACATTCACATTTGACGGCTCCTTCATCGGACTCGCCAAACCTGTAAACGAGCTGCCCGCAGCGGCAAACCGCTCCAACGGATCGTGCCGGCGAACCAAGAACCAGGTGAAAATCCGGGACGTCCCCGGTGACAAGCGACCCCATTCCGACCATCGCCCATTTGCCTATCGTAAGGTCATTTCCTATCGTGCAGCCGGCGCCTATCGTTGCTCCTTCACGAACTAATGTCGGTAGCGTGTGCTCGTCCGGATCGGAAGGCCGCAGGTTCTTCAAATCAGGTGTTGTTGCCCTTGGAAACCTGTCGTTTGTAAAAGTTGTCGATGCGGAAACCATCACACCGTCTTCGATAGTAACGGCGGCGCAGATATACACCATCGCATTTATCTTTACGCGGTTGCCAATCTTCACGTCGTACGCGATGTATGACTTTTCACCGACAATGCATTCTTCTCCAAGTGTTGCTCCGTGGCGTATGTGAACGTTGTCCCAAACGCTGGTACCCTCGCCGATCGTCACATCGTCTTCAATTATTGCTGTTGGGTGAATCATTCTTAGTTGGCAGTGAATCGTGAATAGCAAATAGTTCTTCTTAAAGTCTACGCGCGAAGAATTCAGAATGACTCCTTCTGGGCCACCACTATTTACGATTAGCTATTTACTATTTGCTAACAACTTCGGTTTTCTCAACCACCGGCTGCCATAGGTTCTGGTTTAGTGACTTGTAAGCGGCCTCGATCACTTCGACTGAGGCAAGCGCGTCCGAAGGCGTAATGAGGAGTTCTTCGCCCTCTAAAATTGAGTTACGAAAATTCTCGAGCTTGGATTTAAATGCCTGGACCTTGTTATAACCGCTTCCGAAAACTGTCCAGTCTGGTGATGAGTTCAGCTTGTACTTCGATTCCCCCCAACCGATATGGAGCGTTCCGTTTGTACCGTATATGCTGATGAAATTTGGGAGCTGCTTATTGATTCCCCAGGTCAGATCTACGCTTGCAGCGACACCGGCTCTTGTCTTTGCGAGGAGTTTCACGTTCTCGTCTACCTGGAGATTTTGAGTCCCCGATGTTTCCAGCGCGAGCACTTCTGTAATTGGTCCCAGAAAATAGCGAATAATATCAACGGAATGGGTTCCATTGTCCATCAACACGCCGCCGCCGCTGACTTCCGAAACAGAATTCCAACGCGACGACATATCGACTTTCGCGGTAAAAGCGTTCTCGAACTGAACAATCTCTCCCAAGACACCCGAAGCGAGCAAAGACTTTGCCTGAATCGCGTCCTGGACGTACCTAAACTTCGACGCCATTGTGAACGTCACGCCGGTTTCTTCAGCACAATCGAGCATCGCCCGTGCTTCCGCAACCGAGAGGCAAAGCGGCTTCTCACACAGGACATGTTTACCAAGCCGCATGAAGTGCATCGCGATCTCGGGGTGTGTATTTGGAGGTGTTGAAACTATAACCGCATCAAAATCAACCGATTCCAGCTCCTTGTAGTCCTCGAACGATACCGCGCCAAAAGGCTCGGCAAACGAATCGGCGGAGTTCTTATTTATGTCCGCCACCCCGACGAGATCGCAGCAATTACTCTCTTGAAAGGCCTGAGCATATGTCTGGGCAATGCCGCCCGTTCCGATTAATGCAAAACGTAATTTACTCATAGACTTTGTTAACAGGGATGAATTGGATAAATGGGATTGCAAGAAATCAAAAGCAGAACTGAAGTGCGACCCCTTGAATTCGAATCAATTAACATTTAGCCCGGAACCGACGACGTCCACACCCGCTATCATTCTAGTTCCTATCTTATCCATCCCCTTAATCCCTGTTTAATTGACCCTTAGCGCTTCAGCCGCGAGACGAACGTGCTTGGCGACATACTCAATGTGCTTTTCGGTAAACATCTCGTTGAACGGCATTACGAGAATGTCGTTAAGGCCCTTAACTGTCATCGGGTACGCTTCTGATCGATAGTCGATCGCTTCGGGCCTAGCCAGGTTGAACGGAAAACCGCTTTCCCCAAAAGTATTCTTCTCCTGGAAAACCTGGCACATGAACGATGGCTTCTGGATATATCTCGGTGCTGTAAAGATATTCTTCTCTTTCAGGATGGCAGCCATTCCGACTCCGCCGTCCTTGATCTTGGAGTCATCGATCGTCAAACAATATCTCCAGTAAACATGCCGCGCATCTTCCTCGATGACCGGCGTTTCAATTCCGTCGATGTCACCTACAAGCTCGCTCAAACGGTCGGCGTTTTGGATCCGTGTTTCGACACACCCGTCGAGTTTGTCGAGTTGGGCAAGTGCAACCGCGGCCTGCAGTTCCGACATTCGATAGTTCAATGCAAGGAAATAGTGGTCCGGGTTGCTGTCGCCATAACCCCAGGCTTTATTGATATGGAGGAACATACGCCTCGCAAGATCGGGATCACTGGAAGTGACGATTCCACCTTCGCCGGTTGTCATATGTTTTCCCTGCTGGAAACTGAAACACCCTACATCTCCAATAGAACCGACCATTTCACCATCCACCGATGCCAGAAACGACTGAGCCGCATCTTCAATCACGGGGATTCCCTTCGAACGGGCCAATTCCATGATCTCGTTCATCTTGCATGGATTGCCGAACAAGTGGGTAACGATAATTGCCCTGGTACGATCGCTTATCTTCTCTTCGATCGTTTCCGCGGTGACATTCAAAGTCTTCGGGTCTACTTCTGCGAAAACCGGTATAGCACCCTGATATACGATCGGAGACAACGCCCCCATATCAGTCACGGAGGTCGTAATTACCTCTTCGCCCGGATTCGGGTTTACCGCGCCAAGAGCTACATGAATTGCGGAGGATCCTGAGGTTAGGGCGTAGGCGTGATCTACGCCGACCTTCTTGGCAAACGCCTCCTCAAGACGTTTTCCGAACGTGCCCTTGGTCGTCGTAAGTGTTCCGCTTTCAATAGCTTCCGCAAGATTTGCGAGTTCTTCTGCACCAAGTGTTCTACCGGTAGCATCCTGGTCCGAAGGCAAAGTCATAAGGCCTTCGTCTGCTTTCAGCATCGTTGTCATTTTATTCTCCGGAAATCTTTGTTTTTGCCTTTTTAATAGATTCTTCTTTTATAGAAGTCGCAATCGCCTTGTTTTTCCTAAGGAATCTGTCTCTGGAAAGCCCCGCCAACAGCCTCAGGTGCCCCTTGATCGTTCGCAGCGTTTTCATTTTCGAGAATCCAAAGAGGCGAACTTCGAGTGTAGCGGGGTATTCAACTATCTTCCCGTCCGTCGACAGGAGTTTACCGAGGAGTTCAGCGACACCGAGAAATCCTTTTTCTTTGAGCTTGATCCCCGCGACAGAAGATCTCCTGTAAACCCTGAAACAGCTTGTATAGGTGCTTAGTTCAGAACCCAAAACACGACGATAAAGAAACGAAGCTCCCTTTGAAAGAGTAAGCCTCCAGGAGGGAACATTACGGACTTCTCCTTTCGGGTGATACGGAGATGCAGTGACCATATCTACTTCGTCGCCCAGAAGAGGGATCATCTCTGCGAGACCGTGAGGATCGTAAGTACAGTCACAATCCATGGAGCATACAACTTCCGTCTTTGCGGCTCTTATACCCGTCATTATCGCGGCCGCGACACCCATATTTTTTTCGTGCTGCAGAATCGAGACGTTCTTGAGCGCACCGAACTTTTCTTCAAGCTTGGCCGAGGTGCCGTCTAAGCTTCCGTCATCTATGAAGATGATCTCCGGCTTGTAACCGGTTTCGGCCAGTTTCTCTTCTACGCTTTTGAGGATGTTTGAAAGATAATTCAGAGAATCGGCCTCGTTATAACAGGGGATCGCGATTGTCACAGGTTCCAACGCATCCGTCCGGGGGCTTCGTTCTTCGGTGTGTTCAGTTGAATCTGCTTCTTTTTCTACGGAAAGCGATACCTTTAGATCTTTTGCAATGTTCAAAAAATCAGCAACTGAAGTGTAGTTGTAGAGTCCGAGATTCTCCTGGAGGACCCACTCCATCTTGTCTAGTTTGCGATAGTGGCGCACCCGGTTGTAACTGGAGGCCGCGGAGATCCTGGGCTGTTCCGGGTCAAGTTCCCAAACATGCACATAGAACACGAAAGGCTCGTCATAACGGCGCGTCCAATCACGAACCGCGTAACGCATCAAGGTGTAAGGTATTTGCCGTAGATAGTTTCCACCTGAAATGGGCAACAAGCCCGCAAAGAGGTCCCTTGTCGAATATGGAAACTCCCAGATCGCATTACCGGCATGGTGAAACTGATGCGCAAACCTCTTTAGTCTTTCCGAACTCTTTGTGGGAAGAAAGGAAGCGTCATAACTGTACCCTTCCTCCGCAAGAATCCGCAGCACGCGCATGTCATCTTCGTAACTGAGTTTCTCCGCTGCTCTGAAGCCCACGATCTTCTGTCCCGAAGCGGCTTCCAGTACTTCTTTTGACCGCTTTAAGTCCTTTCGAATTTCCCGATTTGTTAGTTGGCCCAGAGAGCGGTGGTAATAACCTCTGGATGCTACCTCGTGTCCGCGCTTGGCGATCTCGGCAACGAATCCGGGGTTTTGTTCGGCAATCCAACCCAGCACAAAGAAGGTCGCTTTTGTGTCGTACTCATCCAGGAGCTTTAGCATTTTGAGCGTATTCTGCTCATAACGGGTCTCAAAGTTGGACCAGTTTCTTTCCTGAATTAGGTTCCCGAAAGCTCCTACGTGGAAGTAATCCTCCACGAGAACCGTGAGAA
>JABDKD010000029.1 GCA_013003215.1 Pyrinomonadaceae bacterium | reverse complement strand
AGTTGACTGAGTTCGCTGAGTTTGCTGAGCTTACTGAGCTTACTGAGCTTACTGAGCTTACTGAGTTGACTGAGTTGACAAGGTTGACTGCTTTTTCCGCCTACCTCTCACGGCTCACGGCTCACGGCTCACGTCTCACGGCTCACCGCTAAACGTTAAACCTGAAGTTCACAACGTCGCCTTCCTGCATGACGTAGTCTTTCCCCTCAGAACGCATTTTGCCCTTGTCTTTCGCAGCAGCCTCAGACCCGAGGTCTACCAGGGTGTCATAGGAAACAATTTCAGCCCTAATAAAACCTCGTTCGATATCGGAGTGGATCTCACCGGCTGCCTTGGGTGCCTTGGTTCCAACGGGTATCGTCCACGCCCGCGCCTCTTTTGGTCCCGCAGTCAGAAAACTCATGAGCCCCAGGAGTTTGTAAGCCGACTTCACCATTAGATCGACACCACTTGAGGATACGCCCAGGTCGTTGAGATACTCAAGCCTCTCCGGTTCCTCAAGCGAAACGAGCTCTTCCTCCAGCCTCGCACAGATTACAACGGTCTCTGCATTTTCTTTCTCGGCAAGCTCCATAACCGCCTTTACATGAGGGTTGGACGCGGGGTCTGCCAGCGCATCTTCGTCAACATTCGCTGCGTATATCGTCGGTTTAGATGTCAACAGGAAGAAGTTTCGGGCGATCTTTTGTTCGTCTTGATTGAGATCTGCCGTACGCGCCGCACGGCCTTCTTCCAGGACCGGCAGGAGTTTTTGGAGGACCTCAACTTCCTTCTTGGCATCCTTGTCGCCGGATTTTGCCGTTCTCGAGGCTTTGTCGAGCCGCTTTTCAACTGAGGCCATATCGGCAAGAGCCAGCTCGATCTGAATCGTCTCGATGTCACGGATTGGGTCAACGGAGCCCTCAACGTGATGCACGTTTTCGTCTTCAAAACAACGGGCGACCTGAATCACCGCGTCTGTCTCACGTATGTTCGCAAGGAACTGATTTCCGAGTCCCTCGCCTTTTGAGGCACCGCGCACGAGTCCTGCGATATCGACAAATTCAACTGTCGCCGGGAGCACCTTTTCGGACTCGTATATCTCCGCGAGCTTGGGCAGTCTTTCGTCCGGAACGGTCACGATTCCGACATTCGGTTCGATGGTCGCAAAAGGGTAATTTGCGGCCAGTGCCGATTCCTGTGCCGTCAGGGCATTAAAAAGCGTAGATTTTCCAACGTTGGGCAAGCCAACAATTCCAACTTGAAGCATAATATTTTAAAAACAGCCAGATGTTGCCTTTGTAGCTACACTTGACGTCAAATCCGATATCTTACAGCCTGCCGCTCCTTTTGAGAAATCGAGCCGGTGTGACGTAAACTGTCCGCAGCATGTTTCTTTCGCTTTTATTCCTATTCGCGATAACCGTCGGCGGTTTGGGCTTAACGTATCTCATTGAGAACAAACGCACATTTATGTGGCGTGTCGCTGCGGGCAATGTGGCAGGCTCGGCTTTGTTTGGTGTTGTTTGCTTTTTTCTTTCCCTAGTAACGGGCCTTAATCTTGTGTCGATTGCTGTCGCGGCCCTGCTCGTACTGGCTTTTGTTTTATTAGTTAAAACTGCAAAAGTCCGTCCCGTATTTAGACATGACTGGGATAAGGCGAAGGGTAGAATCGAGCGATTTACTTTCTCTCGTGTCCAGAGCCTTACATATTACGCCTTCTTTGTAATCCTGTTCGCCGCTTTTTTCGACCGTGCGATGATCGTGACCGTCGACGGTATCTTTACCGGTGCTTCGAATAATCTCGGAGACCTGCCGTTTCATCTTGGAGCGATCTACGGATTTACAGACGGCAATAACTTTCCTCCACAGAATCCTTCGTTTGCCGGAGCCAAATTCACATATCCGTTTATCGCGGATTTTGTGGCAGCGGTTTATGTGAAGCTGGGACTCTCGCCTAGATGGGCGATGTTAATGCAAAACGTCACTTGGGCGTTTTCACTCGTTGTCATTTTTGAGCGATTTGCTGCCGCGGTGACGTCGAGCCGGCTCGCCGGGAAGATCGCACCGTTCATTCTGTTTTTAACCGGCGGCCTCGGCTTCGTTTGGTTTTTCAAAGATTATTGGCAAGGCGCGGCCGGCTTCTTTGATTTGCTCTGGAATCTTCCAAAGGACTACACGATCAACGATCAGTTCAGGTGGGGGAATTCGATGGTGGTTTTGTTTATCACACAGAGGAGCTTGTTGCTCGGGATGCCTTTGACCATTATCGTGCTTCATTTTCTTTGGGACCTATTTGTTGGGAAAAGAGAAGATTTGGGTATGTCCGGGATATTGCCCGCATTCGTCATGGGTTTGCTGGCAGGAACGCTGCCTTTGATCCACGCGCATAGTTTGCTTGTTTTGTTCGTGGTTTCCGGCTTTCTATGTCTCAGCAGCTTCCGTTATTGGAAATCATGGATAGCATTTGCGGCCGGAACGTCAATTGTCGGCGGCGCCCTTCTGTTTTGGATGCTTACCGGGTCAGCGACGGGAACAAGTGAGTTTCTTGCATGGCACTTTGGATTCGATTCAAGAGGGACGAATATTTTCTGGTTTTGGCTGATAAACACAGGGATCTTCATTCCGATATCAATTGGCGGGATCGCGCTGATGATGCTGGCAAAAAACAGAGATGAAGAAGGTGAGGAGGGCGCTTCGAATGGCCTCTCCATCGAGCATTTGATATTTGTCCTTCCGTTCATTTTGATTTTTATTGTCTCTAATTTCGCAAAGTTTGCACCGTGGGAGTGGGACAACATAAAGCTTCTGATCTATTGGTGTGTGGGATTCACGCCATTTGCCGCTTACGTGGTCGCGTTGCTTTGGAAGGGCAGCCGCGTGTTCAAGGTTGGGGCTGCAGCATGTCTGGCGGTTTTGATAGCTGCGGGCGCGTTGGACGTGTGGAGGACGGCGTCAGGGCAGATGCGTTACGAGGTATTTGATGAAGATGCCGTGGGAATCGCAAAGGCAATCCGTGAAAGAACGAAACCGAGCGCTATGTTTTTGAATGCACCGACATACAACACGGCGATCGTTCTTACGGGCCGTCGGTCACTGATGCGGTACACCGGGCACCTGTCGTCACATGGAATTGATTATTTACCAAGAGAGAACGACGTCAAGCGGATCTATGCAGGTGAAGCAACAGCCGATCTCCTTTTGAAAAAGCACGGTATTGAGTTCGTGCTCATATCTCCGTTGGAAAGAAAAGATTTGCAGGTTAATGATGATTACTTCGCGAAGTTCCCATTATTTGCGGAATCAGGCGATTATAAAGTGTACAGAGTTACGGAGTAGTTTCCTGTTTGATGGATAAGAAAACTAAAGACTTGGCAAAAGAAGAAGCTTCTGAGGACGAGGGTCTTGCCGCAGCATCTTTGCGCGAAAAGATTCAGACCGATTATCTTTGGTTCGCGAGTGCAGCGCTGATAAGTGTACTCGCTGCCTTTTTGCGTTTCTTTTCGCTGGAACTCAAACCGCTTCATCATGATGAGGGTGTTAACGGCCATTTTCTGACCGCGCTTTTCCGAACGGGCGAATATCATTACGACCCCAGTAATTATCATGGCCCTGACCTCTACTATCTTTCGCTCGCCTTTTCTAAGGTATTCGGGCTAAACACGTTCAGTGTCAGATCAAGCGTTGCGATATTCGGTTTTCTGACGGTGGTCTTGGCCCTCTATTTCAGAAAGTACATCGGAAAGACAGGAAGCCTGGCGGCCGCCTTAATGTTGGCGCTTTCGCCGGGAATGGTGTTTATTTCCCGCTACTTCATACACGAGATCCTCTTTATATTCCTGAGTCTCGCAATCGTGCTTGCTGTCGTGCTCTTCTTTGACAGGCAGAAGGCCGGAACGGGGGCACTTATCTGGATGACACTGCTCATGATGCTCTGTTTCATTCCTGTCAGCGTGATGGGGATTTCTGCTTTTGCAGGTAAGAACTCGTCATTAATCTGGGGACTGGGAATTGCCGTTTTGTTGGTGGAGTCGGTATTGATCTTCTTTGTCATGAGGATGCTCATCAAATGGAACGGCGGCCGGCCGGTTTATCTGATCCTGGCTTCCGCATCAGCGGTGTTGCTCTATGCAACTAAGGAAACAGCGTTTATTACGCATGGGACGATGCTGATCGCGGTAGCGTGCGTCGCGGCCTGGTTCTGGCTTTTTTCCAAAGCTGGAGTTTATTCAATACGAACGAAATTAGTTTGGTCGGCAACCGGTATTGCGGTGCTCGGTGGGGTCGTATTCAGCGCGGTTTACTCTGAGACGCTGAGAGAATTTTCGCGGTGGTTTTATGGACAATTCACGCCTCCGCTTGGTCCGGAGCAGAGTTGGTTGTTTTTTATTATTGCGCTTATGGGCATCGTTGCCGCAATCGCGTATTTTGTATTCGTTCTGGATACGGAAAACGGACCGGCTGCCGAAAAGCCGTCATACACTTTTGACGAGAATGAGTGGAAGAATGTTGATTGGATACTTACATCTGCCGCAGCTGCTTTTGTATTCTCGTTTCTGCTGGTTCTTTTCTTTACATCGTTTTTTAAGTACCCCGGAGATTTTTCTAACTTCTTTTCCGCCTATGCGTTTTGGGCAAAGACGAGCTCGAGCGATCACACGCAAAGCGGTTACATCGGTTATGTGAAATGGATGCTGCATCTCGAAGCTCCTCTGGTATTCCTTTCTATCCTCGGAACACTCATCGCGGTGATCAAGACGAAATCACGATTCGCACTCTTTGCCGGGTTATGGGCATTCGGATTGTTCCTGGCGTACTCGATAATTTCTTATAAGACGCCATGGTTGGCACTCTCTTTTACACTTCCGATGTGCCTGGTAGGTGGTTATGCGATCAATGAACTGATTTCTTCAAAGGACAGGCTCCAGCTCTTCGCAGGAATTGTACTGGCTGTCATGGGGACGGTTGTGCTTACATTTCAGACCTACGACCTCAATTTTGTTCGATATGACGACGAATCAATGCCCTATGTTTACGCACACACGACGCGGGGTTTTGAAGACCTGATGAAGGAAGTGAAACGTATTGCCGCTGAGAGCAGCCAGAAAGATGATGCGGCGATCGAGGTAGTTACCGATGAGTACTGGCCCATGCCCTGGTATCTCAATGAATATCCAAACGCTCGTTTCCACGGGAAACTCGTGAATGTGACTACTTCTGAGATGATAATCGCAAAGTCAGGCCAACTTCCCGATTTGCCCGAATTGTATTCCCGTCACTTCAAATTCGTTGGCGAGTGGCCATTGCGGCCCGGCGTTGACCTGTACCTTTTGGTAAGAAATGACCTGGCAGGACCGAATTCAAAAACTATTTATGAGATAGAGCCTTAGGAAATCATATCCTGATGTTTCCAATCTTTTCCTTCTTTTTATCCGAAGATTCCTTCATATAGACCGCATCCTCTATTTCGCGCTTGCGCGACTCACCTTTTGAATGCCATTTCATCCACTCTGAGGGAGCGTCGAATGTTTCACCGCCGTGTTCGGTTAATCTCTGCCTGATCCTGCACATAACAGGCGTATTGATACCAACACCTGAAATCACTGCCTGGCCCTTGGTAAGCGCGGGAAGTTCCGCGAGCATTGCTCTCCCGGCTCCTTCGACCGTTTGCGCTATCGTTTGCTGATCAATCGGATTTACGATGCGCATAATGATTTGGGTCATGCATTGCGAAAGCACATCCTGATCGAGTTTGCCGGGGCGTTGTGTTATGAGTCCGATACCCACACCGAACTTGCGACCCTCACTGAGTATCTGTTTAAGGATGTTTGTTGAAACAACACTTGCTCCGGCAGGTGCAAACCGATGGGCCTCTTCTATGAGCGTAAAGACCGGGTAGTCGATAAAATCCTCACTTTTAGACACCTCATCACGAACCGTCATCATTCTCGCTTTATTGATACGTCTAAGCAGCGTCCCCACGATCACCTGTTGTTCTGCCTGTTCGATATCAGATAACTGTAATACTGTGCACCTGCCCGGACGATAAAGTTCATCCAGTGGAATATGCTCATCTGCACTGAAGATGCCGTCTTCGCGGTCAAAACGAGAATCGAGCCGCCACAGTAGTCCCTCTATCGAAGATTGATTCCCCTGATCAGCGCTGTCGCCATATTTCTGTTTCGTGACGTAGTCCCTGAGATCGTGGTAGCCGTACAGCTCCTTCTTGCCAAGCAGACCTTCTTTGAGCGCTCTGAATGCCTGCCGAAGGAAATGCGACATCTTGTCTGACGTGCCCTCAGGAAGCAGATAACGAATGTCCGCTTCTGTGAGCGTTGAGAACCTTACTTTTATTCTTTCGGGCGAAAAGATCTTTACATCAGGTTTATACCCGTCGTCGCCAAAAAACTGTTCATCTCCATGGAGCGATTGAAGCGTTTTGTATTCGCTGTGCGGATCAACAATCAGAACGGCGGCACGGTTATATGCATTCATCAGTTCTTCGACAAAAACACCGGCTGTATATGATTTTCCGGAACCGGTCGAGGCAAGTATCGCCAGGTGCGTCGAGACGACGTCCTTCACCGAGAGAACGACCGGGACCTCGTTTACCTCACGGGTCAAAAGGCTTCCAATGTGCGCCGAGCCGGATTCCGCACGGGCTTTTGACGAAAGCATCTCCGTAAGGGTTTTAGCCGATGCGAGCATGCATTGGTCGCCCGGAGACGGCGGAATGCGGGGGTTTACGAAGTCACCCAGAGATTCGCTGAAATATCCAACCGTTTCTACCTGAATCTCAAATATTTCCGGTGAATCGATATCTTCCAGACCGATCAAAGCCGTAACCGCGGCCGGAGGAGTTTCCGGGTCTGAAAGGAAAGAATCCGGAAGATTCCTGACCATCTTTCTACCCTTGATGGTGCCGATTATCTGGCGTTCAGAATCGCCATCCTGCGCCGAGTAATAGACAAATTCACCGATCCGCGTTCGGCAATTATCAGTGGTTACAAAGAGGTATTCGTGAGGTAGTTCGCCGGGTCCTTTTACGGTACCGATTACAGGGTCTTGAGTGGTCATTGTCATAGCCCGAGATGTATGAAATTATAAGGTTTTGGGAAGTATAGCACGGGTAAATGCAGACACTTTTAATTACAGAAAGAGAATCCAAGGAACAGGTCGACGTTGAAGACGGCGAGCACCTAATACTGCATCACGAAGGGGATCCTGATGGCCCGACCCTGGTGGTATTTGGCGGGATCCACGGCAACGAAAAGAGCGGCGTGGTTGCTCTTCAACACGTTGCTAGCGAGATAAACAGACTCCAATTAAATATAAGGGGTAGAGTCTTTTTTGTTTCGGGCAACACCCGCGCAATAAAACGAAGTGTTCGTTTTGTCGATGCGGATCTCAATCGGCACTGGACTGCAGAAAACGTAAAGAGAAACAATGCGGAATCGTTAATCGCGACCAATCGGGCTGAGGATATCGAGCAGCGGGAATTGCTCGAGATAATTGACATGGTGATTGCTGGGGCCCGAAACGAAGTCTATTCGCTGGATCTGCATTCAACGTCCTCACCAAGCACGCCCTTTGCAATGCTCGGCGACACGCTCAGAAACAGAACATTCGCCGAGGAATTTCCTTCCACGTTCCTGCTTGGAATTGAAGAGCAGCTCGATGGCACGATCATGGAATACATGAACGAATTAGGTGCTGTCACGCTTGGGTTTGAAGCGGGCCAGCATACAACTGAAATCGCCGTCGAAAACCAGAAAAACCTGATTTGGCTTGCCCTTGCGAATTCCGGGTGTGTAGATAGGGAAGACTTCGAATACGAATTCTTCAGAGATCGAATGGAATCGGCAATGGGCCGACTGGAAATCATCGAGATTCGTCATCGTCATGCCATCTCTCCAGAAGATGAGTTCAGAATGGAGCCGGGGTACGCCACGTTCCAGCATGTGAAAAAAGGAGAAGTCCTTGCTCATGACCGTCACGGGGCGATCAGGGCGGTTGAGTCAGGAATGATCCTTATGCCCTTGTACCAGGATCAGGGCACCGACGGATTTTTCATCGGCCGTGAAGTGAATCCAGTTTGGATGTGGATCTCGAGAGTGCTTCGAAACAGGAACGTGGCAGCTGCGATCAAGTATTTGCCGGGGGTTGTGCGACACCCGGAAAACGATATGGCATATATCGTAAACACGCGGGTAGCCAGGATCATGCCCCTACAGATCTTTCACCTTCTGGGCCTCCGAAAGATGCGATGGCATGAAGATAAGCTCATCGTAAGCCGGCGTCGGCATGACACCAAGAGTCCGTTCGTAAAGAATGGGTAATCAACTTAAAAATCTGGGTTCTGAAAAGCTTGTCAACGATCTTTTGGCGGCCGGAAACAGGCGAAAATTTTCTCCGGGCGAATCGGTTTTTGACCAAGGGGATCGTGCTGATTTTTTGCCGGTAGTTTTGTCCGGTCGAGTCAAGATATACAGGTTTTTGACGCCCGGCAAAGAGGTTATTATCAATGTCTTTGATGAGGGAGAAGTTTTTGCCATTCCACCCGTTCTGGACGGAAAAGGGTACCCCGCTAGCGCCGTCGCATTGGACGAAACGGAGCTGTTAATGGTTTCGCGGAACCGATTCCTCAATCTGCTGAACAAATCCGAAGAGTTTTCAAAGCTTGTAATGTCCAGAATGTCAGGCCTTCTCAGGGAAACGACAAGGTCGATCGAAAACCTTGCGAACGGGTCACCGGAAGAACGCATTGCCAACATCCTCCTTTGGTTAGCTGAAAAAGAAGGCACCTCTGATCCGGTCACTATCTCACTACGAAGACAGGACATAGCGCAGATCGCCGGTCTTGCCACGGAAACCACGATAAGAACAATTCGCAAACTCGCCGAAGACGGGATCGTTTCTATTGTGAAAGGGAAGATTATCCTGGACGAACGCCGGAAGCTGGAAGTTTTTCTGAAGGCCTGACAAGAGCCAGAGACATACCGATCGCCATTACCATATATAAGACCATCACAACCTCCGCGTCGCCAAAATTGTAGTGGACGATGCTGCTTACAAGGAATCCGATCACTCCCCCGAAGCTTCCCAGCAAGATTCCTCTGTCCAGCCAAGTAATATACGAGCCACTCCTGAGGGACTTAAAAAGAGTCGCGAGATAAGCGGCAAACAACCAAAGCCATAACAGCAGCCCCGGGAAACCTCTTTCGACCAGGAGCTGTACCGGGGTCGAATGAAAATGTCCGCCGAGCACGATCCCGTTCTCATACAGTTTCCAGTCTTTTGCATATCGCTTTATAGAATCCACTCCGACCCCAAAGATGAAGTTGCGAGGTCGGCTCGTAGCAATGCTGATTCCCTCGTGATATACCCTTAACCGCCAGCTTGTTGAATTGTCCTTTAGGTCAAAGAAGCCAACGCCTCGTGTTTGTTGAAGAAAAACTGTTCCTCCGACAATTACCGGGACAAGTATCAGCACCAAGGTAATAAAAAGCTTTCGACTCCCCATCATCAGGACAATGACGATCAGAGATGCCAGGAATCCGGCTTGAGCGGCGCGTGTGATCGTCAAAAGAAGCGCCAGCGAGAGTAATCCGAGAATAACCGCAAGAAGCAAAATGTTCTGCAAAGAAGCCAGTTTCTTGTACGGCCGATTTTCAAGGCCAATACTCTTTCCCTCTTCCGGTATCCGACGCCCTTTCGAGATATATACTCCTATCCCTGCTATAAGCAGTCCGAAGATCAGGGAGCCGATTAGCTGTAGGACCTCCGCATAGGTCGTGTAGTGGCCGTAAAAGCCGGCAGAACGCCAACTCCTGGATATTGACCAACCTACAATCCCCAGTTTCTCTGACGCGCTTTTGCCGGGCAAGAAATCAACTCTCGCGATTTCAAAAGCCCAATAGTGACCTTCCCTGTAATAAAGAACGCTTGCCTTTCCGGACTTCTCTATTTCGGTAACTATGTCGGATGGCGTGGAGATCTCTTTTCCATTTGCCTGAAACAAACCGTCACCGTCTCGAAATCCTGACTTAAACAGTGGTCCATTTTGTTGAATTTCGTCGATCTTCACTCCCTTCCCGATAACCCGTTCCAGGGGCATCCAGAGAACGTTGACCATACACGAAATAATCAGGGCGCCCGCTGCCAGCCGCGCTGCTCTTCGATTTCGCAGATGATTAAAAGCGAAGAAAAATATAAGAAACAATGATTCCCCGCGGATCTTTGGCACCGAAATATCGGGGGCGTAAGAAAGAAACGCTGTTATAGCGGTCCATCCGAACAATGCGATCAATGGGAAAGCAAGTACCGTCGGCTTCGTTTCCGGGTGTGGCCTGAACAGGTGCCGTATGATCCAAAAGACTAATCCAAGCGAGCCCGCTATTTGGGTCGCCGCTATCGAATGCGGCGCCGCCAACAGCATTATGAAAAGAAAAACAAAGGAGGTTCGTTCTAGTGATTTCGGAAAACCCGCTTTGGTTTCAATCCCCGCGATCAGATCAAGTTTTTTGAGATACTTATTCACTTTTTGATTTAGCGGTCGTGCCCCGTCGGAGCAGTTGCGAAACAGCGAGCACAACGAACCTTGGATTCAGGATTAGATATCGTCGCCATAGACGCTTTGGTTCCTGCGTCAACCGGAATAGCCACTCCAGGCCAAGCTTCTGAAGCCAATCCGGCGCTTCCTTTATATTGCCCGCATAAAAATCGAAAGATGCACCGACACCAAGCATCACCGCGTCTAGTTTCGACTTGTGATCGGCCATCCAGATTTCCTGTTTCGGACAGCCAAGTCCGACGAACAGAATGTCAGGCTTCTTTTCCATGATTTCCTTAACAACCGTCGAATCTTCTTCGGCCGTGAGCGATCTGAAAGGCGGCGAAAAAGCATACACGATATCGAGTTTCGGAAACTCATTTCGAGCTCTCTCCAGGATTCCTTCAATAACTTCCGGCATTCCGCCGTAAAACCCCACCGATAAACCTTTTTCCTCGGCATATGCGCAAAGTCGAATCATCAGGTCGTTCCCACGGACCCTTCCCGATTCGTCGGCCCCCTGTAGCTTCTGCATCCAAACCAACGGCATTCCATCGGGAACAACCAGGTCGGCTGAGTTGACGGTGTCACCATAGGCGGGGTCGTCATGGCCTTCCATCACCATGTGAACTGTTGAAACGCATACATATGAACCGAAATCCTCTTCGGTCATTTCAGCGATTCTTTCAATAACCGATTCGTAATTGCAAACGTCTACATCGAGGCTGACAACCGGTTTAGCATTGGGTCTTGCCATTGCTTTTTGTCTTGATTCAATGTCGATATCCGGCTCCTTTTTCACTTTCGGGGCATACAATCCCATCGTAGAGGCGATCGAGCCGATCAGAAAAGCCGTTGATTCCGAACTGAGATTCGATAGTTCTCCTGGCTTCCCTGCCAATTCTCCGGCAATCTGCCGTGCCATCGATGACCGTTTCCAGCATCCGGGCGATCTCGTTTGTATTTCCCGGTTCGATTAGGAATCCGTTGTTCCCGTGATCTATAACTGTGCCAACCGATCCCACTTCAGATACGACACAGACGCAGCCCGCGGCCATTGCTTCAAGCAATGATACTGGCATGCCTTCATAATATGACGGAAGGAGAAAAATATCCGCGGAATTCAATGCCCTGATCTTTTCTTGACCAAATACAATACCCTTGTACTCGAACTTCCTGCCCAATACTTCATTCATTGAGCCGGCAAACGACTCAATGTCCGGTCCCGTCCCGTAACACTTGAACTCAAAGTCCAATCCACGCGCTTCCAGAAGCTCGCAAGCGGATATGATTTCGTTCAGCCCCTTGTCCCGATCGATTCTTCCGAAAAAGACAAGTTGGCATGGGGATCTGAATTTTTTGCGGAGATCCACCTCATTGAGTTCCACTGCGTTTGCCGCGACGAGGGGTCTCACCCCCGGCCAACGGTTTTCTATAGATATCCGTTCTTTCTCGCTAAGCACCAAGACTTTGTCAGCAGAATGGAGCATTTCGCCGGCAATCCAATTCAATAATGCTCCGGGCATTTCCTTTTCAATGTAAACGCCCCCATGAATGTGAACGAGAATTCGTTTTCCCAGGAACAACGAAACAAGGGTAAGACAAAAATCACGCACTATTGCGGAATTTGTCAGCGCGGTATTTATGTGAACGATGTCGATTCGCTCTTTGATCGCTATTACGGCAAACCTAATCGGCAGAATGATTTGCGCCAAAAACCAAGATGCTCTTCTTGGCCGATTATCCCTGCTCCCGGCCCTGAAGTGTATGACTTCGTTCCGGCAGAAGGTCATAATCAAGCGCACCATTGTTGAAATGCCGCTTACATTTTCCCGCTCCAGTAGGCTAGGTGCTGTAATCAAGACACGAACAGTTCTTTTTGTGGATGCGTCATCGTTCACGGTAAGCGAAAAGAATAGCCCAATAGGCATGAATTGTCAGGCGTATGCATCTATCCGCATTTGCAACAAGATAGCGAAATAATAATGATAGAAGACCGTTTTTAGAACCGATGAATTCAGTTCCGAAAAATATGACGTCTGGAAGTGAGTCTCTCAAGCCGGAGCCCAACAGGGTACCTCGATGGGTGATGCCATTGATTAAAGTGGCAATAGCAGGCGTAGATGCGTCTTTGGCCTTCCTTACTTTTTCAATGGCCTTCTACCTGCGCGAAGGGGTAAGCATATTTTCCCCCGACGGATGGTGGTGGTCACCTGGTTTTCTGCCATACGCAGCGGTCCTTGGGTTTGTAATTCCCATTCGTGTCCTGATGTTTATGTACCAGCGCGTCTACAGGTTTTCCGGTGCTTACTCATATGTCGCCGAATTCATAAAGGTCTTCAAAGCCGTTCTGACGGGTTCGCTTTTCATAATCGCGACAACGTTTTTGTTTCGCGGTGGCTTCGCCTTCAGAGAATTTTCTTATTCGCGGGCAGTATTCATCTTCGACTTTCTGATCGCACTTGTTGTCTTCACTCTATTTCATCTTGGAATCAGGTACGTTCAGGCGCTTTTTAGAAGACGTGGAATCAATCTCGTGCCGACCCTGATCGTGGGGACAAATCAAGAAGCAAAACAGACTATTGAGGAACTCGAAAAACAGCCGGACCTAGGGTTCAGAGTTGTCGGGGTCGTGGAAACGAGACCCGGTACAAGCGAGTTTGCGGCGCTCGAAAGGAACGGAAACAAGATTCAGGTGGTTGGAAATCTGGAAGATCTGCCTGATCTGATCGAGCCGCTTCAAATTCAGGAAGTCATAATTACCGACAGCGATATCCCTAGCGAGCTGCTTTTCGAGACAGTGATGAAAAGTGGTAGACGAAGCAGGGTCGAATTCAGGTTGGCACCATCGGTGTTTAACTTCATGCCGCAGAAGACGAATGTCGAGCAAGTGGGCGTGTTACCAATGGTTCGTCTTTTCAGAGAGCCGCTTACAGATGCGGAGCGTTTCGTAAAACGGTTTTCCGACCTGGTGATCAGCTTTACATCCCTGTTGATCTTGAGTCCGCTTTGGTTTGTCTTGGCTCTGGCGATCAGGGTCGATTCGAAAGGGCCGATCCTTTTTTCACAGGAAAGAGTAGGGATGGATGGCAGAAAGTTCTTGTGCCTTAAGTTTCGAACGATGCACACGAACGCCGATGACGAACTTCATCGAAAAGCGTACGAGGAAAACATAAGGGGAGAAGCCCCGGAAGAATCTGAGAACGGTGCTGTGAAAGTCTTTGGAAAGGTCGAAAACGATCCGAGGGTAACAAGGTTTGGAAAGTATCTTAGACGATCGAGCCTTGATGAACTGCCCCAGCTTCTAAATGTGGTGAAGGGAGACATGAGTATCGTCGGTCCCCGTCCTCCGATTCCTTACGAGGTAGATCAATATAAGGTGCAACAAAGAAAGCGATTAGATATGAAACCCGGCATAACGGGCCTCTGGCAAGTATCCGGGAGAAACCGTATCCCTTTTGAAGAGATGGTGAAAGTGGATCTGTATTACATCGAGAATTGGTCGTTATGGCTTGATTTACGCATCATCCTTTTAACATTGCCGGCAATGTTCAGGGGTGATGAAACGAGGTAACTCTATCGACCGTAGCCGTTAGGGAAATTTTTGTGCCATTTCCACGCTGATTCAATAATCTCCTCAAGCTTTGGGAATTCCGGTTTCCAACCGAGAACCGTACCGGCCTTTTTGGCATCCGCAACGAGCCTTGAGGGATCTCCCGCGCGACGTGGTGCGACCTCGGTCTTGATCGCAATCCCTGTGATTTTCTTCGATGTGTCGATCACCTGTTTCACCGAGTAGCCCTCTCCGTTTCCAAGGTTAAAGACATCAGAATTACCGGTTCGATCTATGTACTTAAGGGCTTTTAGGTGTGCCTGGCTTAGGTCTGACACATGTATATAGTCACGGATAGCTGTACCATCGGGGGTTGAATAGTCATCCCCGAAAATCGAAATACTATCCCTCTGTCCCAGTGCAGTCTTAAGAACCAACGGAATCAGATGAGTCTCCGGGTCGTGATCTTCACCCAGTGACTCCGTTGCACCCGCCGCGTTGAAATAACGCAACGCCACAGATTTCATACCGTATGAACGGTCGTAACTCTCAAGTATGCGTTCAACCATGAATTTGGACCAACCATAGGGATTTGTCGGGCTCTGCGGGTGTTTTTCATCGATTGGAACGTACTGCGGCTCACCGTAGCTGGCGCAGGTTGACGAAAAAACGAACTTCTTGACGTCTGATTGCTGTAATGACTCCAAAAGAGCGATCGTCTTCGCCACATTGTTCTCAAAATACTTAGCCGGCTTTTCGACTGATTCGCCGACATAAGCGAACGCAGCAAAGTGGATGCATGCACTTACTCCATGCGTCCGAACGATCTCTTCTACAAGTACCCGGTCACCGATATCTCCTTGATAAAACGCGATTTGCGGATTAACAGCATCGCGGTGACCGTAGACGAGGTTATCAAGTACGACAGGGGTCAACCCCTGTAATCGAAGGGCCTCGGTTGTGACGCTTCCTATGTATCCGGCACCGCCGGTCACTAATACAGACATAGTTCTTGATTCTTCACCGACTCAACTTTTTCGGCTGATAATTCTCTCGTAAACCTGTATGAGGTTTTCAAAGTGCGCTTCCAGGCCAAACGTTTTCCGTGCAAAGTCCTGACCTGCACGAGAGAGTCTATTTCTTTCAGCTGGATCATTCAAAAGACTCTCCAATTGTCTGGAGAGACTCGCTGAGTCACCCGTTACAAATACTTTTGCGCATTCTCCCTCATTCGTAACTTCCATCAATGGCTCGATATCCGAAACGATCAACGGTACTCCGGCTAGCATTGCTTCGATTACCGAAACAGGCAATCCCTCAACTCTTGATGAAAACACAAAAAAATCCAGTGACCGCAAGACTGAAGGTACATCTTCACGGGGGCCCGCGAAGATGACTCGATCTGAAATACGAGCGGTTTCGCAAATGGAAACACATTTGTCGTAGTTTTCTTCTGCTCCATGAGCAATCCCACCAACGAAAATAAAAGAGCAGTCTAAACGATTCTTAAATAGTTGCGAAAGCGCTTCGCAAACAGTGAGTTGATCTTTTGTCGGCGTAGCGACAAAGTTTGCGATCATCCCCCCTAGAAACTCGTCGTGACCAAATTCGTTCCTGTCGATCGGTTCCGACTCTAAGATCCGATTCTCATCCACGGTGTTATAGACAACGTCAAAACCGGCCGTGTTTAGACCGATTTCAGTTTTTAGCCAGTTCTTTAAGGTTTTGCTTACGCTAATGTTGGCGTCTACGAGCGGGCTAATTAGCCTGGCTGATCGACGGTTCTTCGAGCCTGCAATAAAACCCTGATGGGTCTGTACACATTTGGCCTCAGTTCCAAGCGCCGCCAAATACAAGTGAATCGTCTCCACGGGCTGAAACCCGTGAACAATCTCTACACCTTCCGACTTAATAACCCTTCTAAGCCTTCTGATCAGTGAGAAATCAATGGCGGAACGGCGGTTAAAATACCGGAAGTCGATATCTGCCGACTCAAACTCTTCCTTCAAGGTCCCGTCTCCGAAAGCAGTGAACACAGCGTCAATTCCGAATTTCCCGGCATTTCGTACGACATCCAATGCGTGGGTCTCGGCGCCGCCGCGGTTTAGACTATCTAATGCAAAAAGGACTTTCATTTCTGTATTGACTTTGGAAGACGCTTTATTATTAATTGATAGAACAATTAGCGATTCTAACCTACCTATGTCCGGAATCTCAGTATTAGTACCTTCGTTTAACCACGAACCCTATGTAGAGCGAACTCTGCGGTCGATATTTTCGCAATCGCTTCTGCCTTCAGAGTTGATCGTCATAGACGACGGTTCGGACGACAATTCGGTTGAGACCATTGAACGCGTATTGAATGAAAGCCCAATTAACTGCAGGCTTATTTCGAGGGAGAACCAGGGGCTTCCAAAGACTCTAAATGAAGGTATTGCAATGTGCAAAGGTGAGTTTTTTGCGTACTTGGGGTCAGATGACATTTGGCTGCCGGGTTTTCTTAAAGACAGGCTTGCGCTATTGCATAAGCATCCGGATTCATGCCTGGCTTTTGGTGATGGCTACACGATCGATGAAAACGACTGGATCATAGGTACGCCTGAAAACACAGTGGATTTTGAAGGATCTCCCCTTGAATTTCTGCGTCGCGGCATCGTTTTCCAATCGCCCGGAGTCGTATACCGAAGAAAATTGCTTCCTGAGAAACCATGGAACGAAGAATCGGCATTGGAAGATTTTGATCTATATCTTAGACTCGCCGAAACTTCTGATTTCTCGTTTAGCAGGAATTCGCTTTCAGCATGGCGGGTCCACGGCTCGAATACCAGCAGCAATTTGCCGAAGCTGTTTGCAGAGTTTATGAAAGCGCATGGTGCTGCACTCGAACGAAGCAGTCTGGACCACGATTTAAAAATGAGCCTTACAAACAAAGTCTGGTTTGAGGCGGGATTCAATTTTATTCGCCAGGGATACCGAAAGGAAGCCTTTGAAATACTGGCGGGAAACATGTCGGGGGCAGATAGCATTTTTCGTATTTTTGACTTAGCCTTACGGATTGCAATTCCAAGGCGAATATTCAAATGGAATCAGGAGAGAAAGCTCGAACGGATGCGGCTCAAGCACGGGAAGATACAAGATGTTGGTGAAGGAATTGTGAAATGAGGAGTGAAGTCCACATTCTTCCAGGTGAAATTAAAGCGGGGACGATGCTCCGCGAGCTTTACGGATACAGGGAGCTTTTTTATCAGCTGGTTTGGCGGGATGTAAAAGTTCGGTACAAACAGACCTTGCTCGGTGTCGTGTGGGCGTTGATTCAGCCTGCCCTGACAGCTTTTATTTTTACGATTATCTTCTCCCGGGTCGCGGGCATGGAGATGAAGCAGATCCCTTACTGGATCTTCGCGCTTAGCGGTTTTACATTTTGGACGTTTGCGAATTCTTCGGTGAATTTTGCGAGCGCTAGTCTCGTAAACCATAAGGAGTTGGTTACAAAGATCTATTTTCCTCGAGCAATCGTACCGCTATCAGCCGTGGGCGCTTACTTTGTTGACCTAATGCTGACGCTTTTGGTCCTTTTCGGTGGAATGGTATATTTTGGCGCCCCGGTTACTTGGAGGGTGCTTTTGGTGCCGGCGTTTCTCGTGTTTCTTGTAGTCATTGTTGCATCGTTAAATCTCCTCCTTTCAGCAGTTAATGTAAGGTTTAGGGA
>JABDKD010000016.1 GCA_013003215.1 Pyrinomonadaceae bacterium | reverse complement strand
GAGGGTCGCCTATGTCAGACGCGAAGGGCAGCAGGTTCCTAAAGAACTGATTCGAGAACGTGTTGAGGATACTTTGGCAACGGCATTCAAAAACAATCCGATAGAAGTAAGGATCACACGGCTGGATTTACCGGACATTGCCGAAGTCCCATTCGGAACAGTCGAAATAGAAACAGGCCTGGAAAAGGTGCGAAACCTCTTTGAGCCGTTTTCGCTCGTAATCACGGTCCGGGTCGATTCCCGGATCTCAACCAGGTTCTCGGCGGCCGTCGAAATTGAAGCTTACGCGGAAGTGCTTACAGCAACCTCCGACTTACCGGCAAACACCAAGATCAGGCCCCAGGAGCTCATTCCGGTTAGAAAACGGCTGAGGAAACCCTCGACGGAGTACCTGTTCACCCGGGCCCAGGCTATCGGTCTTAAGTCCTCAAAAGAGATCAGATCGGGTGACGCGGTAACAAAATCCTCTTTTATTGCCGACATCGTGGTCAAGAACGGCGACCGGGTTCGGATTATCGGAACTTCCGGCAGAATGCGGCTCGTCGTATCGGGTGAAGCTCTTGCATCGGGCAGGATAGGTGACCGTATATCAGTTAAAAACCTTCAGTCAAAAAAGACTGTACAAGCAAAGATCCGCGGCGAAGGCGTCGTTGAGATCTTTTTCTAACGTTATGTATAAGAAATCATTTATCGCACTCATCGTGCTCGCGCTTTCGGCCGGATTCGCGTTTGGCCAAAAGAACAAGAGAAAGAAGAAGAAAAACTCGGCCCCAAAACTAAAAGTGGTCGAGATGGAAAACATGCCGCCGATCAAGTCACAAAACTATATCGGCCAGCCGTCGACTGAGAACGGATCGCTCTATTCCGACAACGCCCCGAACACGAATCTTTTGGTTGACTTCAAGGCTCGGTCCGTCGGCGACCTGGTTTTTGTAGATGTCGTCGAAACCAGCACCGCCACCGTCTCTTCAGGAGCAGACAGAAACCGCGAAAGCGGAACGGCAGGGGGCCTTTCGACACTCGCCGGAGTCCTGCCTTTTCCCGGCGCGGCAGACGTGAGCTCGGTGATCACCGGCCTGGGAAACCGTGAGTTCTCCGGTTCCGGCTCTACAAAACGCAACTCAAATGTAACCGCGCGGATTACCGCCCGTGTGGTCGAGGTCCTTCCGAACGGTGACTTGAGAATTCAAGCGATGAAGCAGGTAAAGATCAACAAGGAAACGGAACTCCTTGCGGTCACCGGAATCATCCGGAAAAAGGACATTTCCGCAGACAATGCTATCCAGACCCTACTCATTGGTGATCTCAGGGTTGAGTTCAATGGCAAGGGAGTTGCTTCTAAAGATAATGCACCGGGCTGGTTATTCCGGTTTTTCGATCTGATCAACCCGTTCTAAGTTCAATTATATTCTCCTAAACTACTACAAATGCACAGTTTAACTAGACTCACAAAGACCCATTTCCGCTTTTCGTTCGTTGCCGCACTGCTTACGCTGATGCTGCCAATAGCGGTTTTGTGTCAGGAAACTGACGACCCCATGAGTATTCGCGTCAAGGATTTGGCGGATATTGAGGGGGTCAGGTCCAACCAGTTGATTGGCTATGGGCTTGTGATCGGACTTAACCGGACCGGTGACAAAGTGCAGCAGAACCAGTTCTCACGTCAAACCGTGCAAAACCTTCTCGAACGCATGGGGATTTCTACCAATGCCGACACTTTGAAACCGGAAAACGTCGCCACCGTGATGGTAACTGCCTCGCTGCCGCCTTTTATCCGGCAGGGTTCAAAGCTCGACGTCACCGTTTCTTCAATTGCTGACGCCCGCTCGCTTCAAGGGGGGACACTCGTCCTGACGGAGCTCAAGGCGGTCAACGGCCTGGTATATGCGGTCGCGCAGGGATCAGTATGCATTGGAGGTATCTCAGCCGGTCGGGCGGGTAATTCAGTTGAAATCAACCACCCGACCGTCGGCAGAGTTCCCAACGGCGCAACAGTTGAAAGAACGGTCAACGCGACCCTTGCTCCAGGCAACAAGCTGACCCTCGTACTTCGAAACGATGACTTCTCTACCGCCGCGAAACTTCACACCAGGATCAACAAACACTTCGGCGGAGGGATCGCCACTGCACTCGATGCCAGAAACATCGAAGTAAAAGTGCCCGCAAGTTTCGGTACAAACAAGGTCGCATTTATTGCCGAGCTTGAGTCTTTGAAAGTTACTCCTGACAAGATCGCAAAGATCGTAATAAACGAGCGCACCGGCACAATAATTATGGGCCGTGAAGTCCGGATCGGCGCCGTTGCAATTTCTCAGGGCGGCGTAACGGTAAGGATCGGCACTCAATACGATGTGGTTCAGCCCGGTGACTTCAGCACCAGGGGAAGAACGACGGTCGTACCCGACACAACGGTCGATGTAGAACAGAAAGCAGCTGAATCCGTGATCCTTCCAGAAGGAGCGACGGTTGATGAAGTTGTTAGAGGACTACGGGCGATGGGTGTCTCTGCCAGGGACACGATCAGCATACTCCAGGCAATCAAATCTGCCGGCGCTATGAACGCAGATCTCGAAATGCAGTAATGGAAACAGCCACCCTTCAAAATCCAACGGTCAACCAGAACGAACCATTTCAGGTCCGGAAACTTCGAGATGCCGCAAAAGGGTTCGAAGCGATTCTGCTGACCCAACTTACGAAGGCATTGAATAACATCGGCTCGGAAGAGGGCGGCCTTTTTGGAAAAGACGGCGGTGCCGATCTGGCCAAAAAAATGTTCTCCGAACAAATGGCCACGGCAATGGCCGAATCCGGCGGAATCGGGATCGCTGACACAATATTGCGCCAGTTTGGTCTCAATCCTTCAACTATTTCTGGTCAAGGCGCTCCCAATCCAAAGCAGTCAGCCGAACAAACGGTTCAGCAAATTACACCAATCGCAAACCTTATTAACAGGGCGCCTGCGCCAAAACCCGTTTCAAACATCTCCTCAAATACAGATCTCGAAATTGTTTCCATGGATGCCGGCCCCGAGAGGCCTGATGAATCATGGAGGGCCGCGTTTACGGCCCCTGAAAACGGTATTGATTTCACAGATCCAAAGAACATGGCGCCTGTCGATTCAAACAGCCGCTTTATTATGCCCGTCGCAGGCAGGATTTCTTCAAGATTCGGAAACCGATTCCATCCGATCGACAAAGTTCAGAAGTTTCATGGAGGAATTGATATCGCGGCACCGCGCGGAACTCCGATACGGGCAGCCTCGGATGGCGAAGTAGTATTCGCAGGCAGAAGAGGCGGATACGGGAATATGGTGATCATTCAGCACGCCGATGGAAGAACTTCCCGATATGCACACGCTCAATCCCTGAACGTATTCAAGGGACAAAAAGTATCTGTAGGAGAAACGATCGGAGCTGTCGGGTCAACAGGCAAAGCCACCGGTCCACATCTTCATTTTGAAGTTCGAGAGAACGGAAAACCGGTTAATCCTTTTGAATTATTAGCTAAAGTCCAGCGTAGTGGCGGCCGATAAGTAAGTTGAAGGGTTGTAAAAACAGGTAATAAATATGAATAAGTTCTCAATAGACAACACAAACAAGGTCCCGGAAACACTTGGTTCCGCTTCGAAGGATATCCAAAACAAGCGGCCGGAACGTGCTGAAGTCAACCGTAAAGAGTCTGCGCCCAAAGCAGACCGGGTGGACTTTTCGGGCAGATCGGCGGAAGCCCGGGAATTAGCGAAACTTGTTTCCAGCATTCCCGATATTCGATCTGAAAGAGTCAACGCAATGCAAGATGCAATTGCGAGGCAAGAATTCAACCCGGCGTCACGCGACATTGCGAGCGCCTTGATCAAGGAAGAAGGATAATGAACCAACAAAGGAACCAGATACTGGCAACAGTCACAGGCTTTATGCGTGAACAGGGCGAGGCGTATGAAAACCTCGACGCCATAACACGCAAACTTTCTACTGCGATGGTTCAAAACGATTTGCCTTCAATCGAGAAGCTGACAAAACGCGGCGAATCCGAACTTACAAGAATGCGCTCGAAGCTGCTCGATATCATGTCTTCTCTCACGAAATTTGCTGAGCAAAGGCCTTCCGAAAATGAGAAGCTTGATGCTCAGACAAAAGATGCGTTTGACCAGTGCGCCCGCGATCTTATCGAGAAAGCACGCGAGTTCAAACGCCTCGTCGACCGGACCGCAAATCTGGCGCTGGCGGGCTCATCATTCGCGGCTGCTTGTATTCAAACATGCGGCGTACCGCCTACCACCTACAATAAACCCGTTCTGAAACAGCAGGTAAATACTGATGTCAATTAACTTTAACGCATTTGAGATCGGCCGCCGTGCACTCACTGCGAATCAATTGGGCATTGATATTACGGGGCAGAATATTGCAAACGTAAACACGCCGGGTTATTCCAGACGCAGCCTGCACCTGGCAGAAGTGGCCAGCGCTTCAGGCAGCAGGTTCTCAATCGGTGCCGGGGTGTCGATTCAGGGAATCCAGGCATATAGAGACAGTTTTATCGAATCGCGCATTCAGCAGGAGATCGGTATCGCGGGGTATCTGAGCGCTCGACGCGACGCGCTGATTCCCGTCGAGACCGCCCTTCACGGAAGTGCAGGAGCCGACATACAATCTGCGTTTGCTGATTTCTTCGGTGCATTTCGAGACCTTGAGGCAAATCCTGACTCTGTACCGCTGAGAGCGACAGTCGCCGGCCGCGGACAGAATCTTGCGGACACATTTCATTCGACCTATTCCCGTCTGGAGGAAATACGAAGTGGAACGGATGCTCAGTTCCGTGCCTCAGTTGAAGAAGTAAATAGCCTTTCAGAAAGGATTGCCACCTTAAATATCGAGATTCGAAAGGTGGAGAACTCCGGTGGTCAGGCAGACGCGCTGCGCGACCAGAGAAACGAATTTGTAAATCAGATCGCCGAACTGACCGGCGCACGTACAACGGTAAACTCCGATTTCACGATAAATGTAACGATTGGAGAAGGCCGGTCACTTGTAACCGGTGATACGTTCAATGCCCTGACCATCTCCAACACGCCCCCGTCCGGACTGGCTGTGGCAGAGTTCAAAGGCGAGCCAGCTATCTTCAATGAGGGCGTCCTCAAGGGATTTAACTCAGCTGTCTCGGATATCTCCGACAACCTCGCCGCCCTTGACGGATTGGCGGAGCAGGTCGCAGCCCGGGTAAATAGCCTCCACACGTCAGGCACGGATCTGGATGGAAACGCCGGTATTGATTTCTTTGACCAGAGCTCCCCGGTAACCGCCTCAAATATCACGATCAATCCGTTGATCGCCGCAAATGCACGACTCGTCGTTGCTTCGCCAATCGCGCAGCCGGCAGAACACGGCACCGTGGCCGGGCAAATAGCCGGACTTCTGACCGATACAGGCACCGTGGTTGGCAGCCGTACCGGTTCGTTCAGTTCTATCTACGGTTCACTCATATCGGACGCAGGTGAACAGGTCAGGGTGGCTCAGGACGGCCTTCAAACCCAGGCCGCGATCATTGCACAGGCAACCGCACAACGCGAAGCCATTTCAGGAGTTTCGCTCGACGAGGAAGCGATAAACCTATTGCAGTACCAAAAAGCTTTTGAAGCCGCAGCGCGTTTCATAAGAGTCGCCGACGAGGTTACCCAGACCATACTTTCGTTAGCGGGTTAATGAGGTCATACAATGCCATATAGAGTACCCACAAGCCGGATCCCGAACACGATGATCGAGCGCATTAACGAAACGCGCCACAGGCTCAGTGTTTTGCAGGAACAAATATCGACCGGAAAAAGAATAAACAGGCCTTCGGATGACCCGATCGGTGCGGAGCTCGTGATAAACCTGCGAACCAGCCGAGCTGAGATCGCACATTTTCAGAAGATAGCGGTTACGGCGACGCAAAAGCTTACTGCAGCCGATAATGCGTTTAATAACTACCAGTCTAATCTGGACAGGGTTAAATCATTGCTTTCAGCTGGTTTAAGCGACCTTACCGGACAGACGTCCAGAGATGCGCTGGCAAACGAACTCGAGGCTCTTAAGAATGGAGTAATCAGTTTTGCAAATACGCGAAACGGCAACGAGTTTTTGTTCGGCGGTACTCGTCAAACCGTTCCGCCCTTCGATCCCGTAACCGGTGTTCCCTCGGCGCAGCCGGCAACGGCCCAATTCGTGCAAATCGAACCGGGCACAAACGCTATGGCTGTCGGGGTTACCGCGGAATCGTTCTTAACGGAAGGTGGAGTAACGATTACTGAAGATTTTGACCTTGCTATCGCGGCTCTTCGCGGAACCGGCGACCCGGTTGCTGACCAGGCTGCATTGGAAAACGCGATGACCAGAATGTCTGTCTATCAGGACCTCGCGGCGGAACGCCGTTCCACCATAGGGGTCAATATGAACTCCGTAGACAAGGCACGAGAGCGCTTGTCAACGGTCGACTTGTCGGTACTAGAAAGTATCTCCAACGCCGAGGACGCCGACTTTGCAGAAGCCGCTTTGGCCCTCACCGACACCCAAACTACCCTCGAGGCAATCCTCGCCATCACCGCCCGGGGCCAACGCTCTCTGATCGATTACCTGGGTTAGTTAGCTAAGTTGACGAAGTTGGCTGTGTTGACTGAGTTCAAGAATTCCCTTCGGTCACCTGCCAGAAATTGAGTCATCTCTGGTCAACTCACTCAACTCATTCAACTCAGTCAACTCAGCCAACTCAGCCAACTCAGTCAACTCGGCCAACTCGGCCAACTCGGCCAACTCAGTCAACTCAGTCAACTCAGTCAACTCAAAGCATGCCATCGATTTCGATAAAGGGAAAAGACTACGAATATAGCGACTCGACCGTGATCGACCTCGTTGAGGGCATGATCGGTTTGCCGGATATGAAGCGCGCCGTTTTGGTAGAAGACCCGGATTTCAATCCTTTTTATTGGCTCGCTTCGCTTGATGATGACGCTTCAAGGTTCATCGTTGTTGAAACCAAACTGCTTTTTCCGGACTTCTCGCCGGAATCTCACATGTCCAACGGGAATGATGTTCTTGACCCGGATATTTTATATTTCGCAGTCGTTAACGTTTCATCCGACTGGACCAAAACCACTGTAAACCTAAAGGCCCCGATCCTCCTTAACCCCCACACGCGCCGTGCCGCACAGGTCATTTTCCCTGATCCCGAACTACAGCTCGCGCAAGCGCTAACTTTGTAATGCTCGTACTTTCACGCCGCAAAGGCGAAAAAATCGTGATCGGTAATGAAATAAAGATCGAAGTCCTTTCGGTCGGCCGGGAAGGCGTGCGTTTGGGCATAACAGCTCCGAAAGAAACGTCGGTTCACAGGCACGAAGTTTTTGTGGAAATCGAGGCGGCGAACCAGGCAGCGGAAAAGGTGGTGCAGGAGATCGATTCCTCGGCACTGGAAAAACTATCAATTCAGTTTCAGCAGAAAGAAGGAAAATGAAGAAAATTGACTGGACAATCTGGATCGGAATTTCGGCCGGACTTAGCGTAATCGCGGCCGGTGCACTATTTGAAGAGCTCAGCCTTTCTTTTCTCTGGAATCCGGCAGCGGCTCTGATCGTCGGGGGCGGCACGCTTAGCGCGGTTCTTGTTAAACGTGGTCTAAAAGGTATCCGCGCTACAGCAAGAGATGTTTGGGGTCTTCAGTTTCGCGATGATTCAGCTGAAGAACACAAGCTCATCGTCGCCCGCCTCGCCTGGCTGGCGCGGTCAGCACGCAAGAACGGTTTAAAGACATACGAACAGCTCGCCGAACAGATTGACGATGTCCTTGTTTCAAATGCATTTGTTCTTCTTGCCGAAAACACTTCAAAAGAAAGAATGTACGACGTCCTAAAAGCCCGAATCGAGTTCGAGTTTGAGAAGGGGATGCAAAACGTCCGAACCATCGAAGCGGCAGGAGGATACGCGCCGACATTCGGGATCTTGGGCGCGGTAATCGGTCTTACAGGCGTACTGCGAATGATCGACGACCCATCGGTTTTGGGTACCGGGATCGCCGCAGCATTCGTGGCAACAATATACGGAATAGCACTCGCAAATCTGATCTTCTTCCCTGTCGCATCCCGGCTAAAAGACCGGCTCGACGAGACGATTTCGCGACGTGAAGAAATCGCCTCCGTTTTGATTTCTCTCCATGAAAACGAAACACCCCGGGCGATCATCAACCGGTTCAATCTGCTCAAATGAGATTTATTTCCAGAAAAGCAAAAAACCCCGACCCCTCGGTCTCGCGCGACCGATGGATAATCCCCTATGCTGACCTCGTAACCATATTACTCGCACTATTTATCGTGCTTTTTGCCGCCGCGGACGAACAGCGTGCCAAGGTTATCGCATCGGCATTAAAAGGAATTCCGGACGGCGGGAACGGCGTGCTTCCCGGGAGAAAGACCCCAGAGACTAAAAATGAAAACCTCAGCATTCTCAACAATCCTCTAATTGCCAAGAAGGCGCAATTCCGGAGTTCGCGCAAGAGCATAACTGTTTCTTTGCCGGACACGGCTCTTTTTGCTCCTGGTGAAAGCGAAGTCACGGATGAAGCAAAAGAAACACTTCAGATCCTTTCCGCAGAGCTTTCGAAAATGAATGGGGGAATTCGCGTCGAGGGACACACTGACTCGACACCCATATCCAACCAAAGATTCAAATCGAACTGGGAGCTTTCCACAGCCCGTGCTTCTTCAGTTTTGAGTATTCTGATCAATTTTGGCGTTAAGCCTCACCGATTGTCCGCCTCCGGTTACGGCGGATTCCGTCCAATTGCTGACAACAAGACCCGAGAAGGCAGAAGCCGAAACCGTCGAGTTGATCTCGTAATTGAAAGAAACGGCGCTGAAATTCCGACTTTAGCAGAAAATATTTCCCCCGATCGCTAAAGTTCCTGCGCCCAATGCCGATAAGTTTTCTGTCGGAGCGTGTAAGCGAATCCGACGTATTCCAAACCCAACGACCAAGGCACGGACGCCACGGTCCAATTCATTGTTCACGGAGGAACACTAAAAATGGCTAACTTTTCACTAGTTAACAACCTTTCATCGCAAGCGGCTCAAAGCCGTTTGGGCTCGACCAACGCGCAGCTCAACCAGACGCTGCAGCGTTTGTCGTCCGGTCTTAGAATTAATAAGTCCGGTGACGACGCAGCTGGTCTTGCTATCGCTAACAGCTTTCGTAGCGACATCAGCATCCTTTCACAGGGTGTTCGAAACGCTAACGACGGTCTTTCAACTCTTCAGATTATCGACGGTGGTTTGAACACGATTTCGGGTCTTCTCGATCGTGCTGCTTCACTTGCTTCGCAGTCGGCTTCCGGAACCTTCACGGGTGACAGAAACACGCTGCAAGCTGAGCTTTCAAGCGTACTCGGCGAGATCGATCGTCAGGCTCAGAACATCGGGCTTGGTGGCGCCGGCGGAACCGACGAAGGTCGATTTAACCGTGCGATCAACGTATTTATCGGTGGTGGAGCTAACGCTTCCGCAGCTGGTAACAGCGTTGCCGTTGATCTATCAAGCAGCCGCGTCGACAAGACGGGTCTTTCGCTAACAAACATCAACATCGGTCAGGGAACAGGAAACGTAACTGGTGCCCAGGATATTTCCGCTGGTCTTACGGCCGCTGAAGTATTTACGTTCCAGAACGTTGGTTCCAGCGGACAATTGTCTTCCTTTACGGTTACGTTGTCAGCAGGAGCTTCGGCTTCGAACGTTATCGACGCGATCAACAATGATGCTAATGCTCAAGCAGCCGGTATTCAGGCTTCGCTCGACACTGGTAACGCATTGGTGCTCTCCTCGTCTTCGTTCTTCACAGTTTCGTCTGACGTAGCTGACGGTGCTGGTCAAACCGGTATCGGCGGTGCTTCAGCCGCAGCTGATGATGTTGCAATCTCAGGTTCTGCTAACTCGCAAGCTTTGGCTGTTAACGGAGCTGCCGGAACACCGGCAACCCAAACGCTTAGCTTTAGCGGCGAGCAAATCGGGTTCTCCGGTTCGTCAAAAGACGTTTCGTTTACGGCAGCTGTCACAGCAGCGGCCGGTGCTACAGCAGCAGCTGCAGCAGTAAACAATGACGTTGAGCTTCGCGCCGCAGGTGTATTCGCTGTAATCAACAAAGCTGACAGCTCTGAAGTATCGATCGTTTCGCTCAAGGACTTTAACCTGGGTGTTTCGAGTACCTCAACAGTTGCTGCCGATAACAACATCGACACACTGCAGACGCAAACAGCAGTTACGGGAGCTACCGTTACGGGTGGCGAACAGGGTGGTAAAGACGCTCTTGGATTTATCCAGGCAGCAGTTGGAATCCTCGGTTCGGTACAAGGTAAGGTCGGTGCAGGTCAAAACAACCTCGTACAGGCTATCGATCTGGCTTCGGCTCAGATCACGAACTTCCAGGCTGCTGAATCAGCGATCCGAGATGCTGATATCGCCGTCGAAGCTTCGAACCTCGCCCGTCTGAACACCTTGCAGCAAGCTGGTGTTTCGGCTTTGGCTCAAGCTAACCAATCCTCCCAGGCAATCTTAGCGTTGCTCAGGTAGATCGGATAGTTAATTCTCCTACAGCTCTCGGGCGAAGGTCGTTAAGCACATGATGACCTTCGTCCTAGAGCACCCTTAACGGGAGGCTGTTATGCAAATAAATCCACTAACTCATCCGCCGGAAGCGAGTGGCAAAATCGAATCTAGAGCCGGCGGTGCCTCTAAGATTAACAACGAAAGTAATCGGAGCTTGCCTTCACAAGAACGCCAGAGCGATAGTTCAGCTCGTTTGAAACAACTGAAAAGCGCATTGGCTGAGTACGACATTACTTTGAACTACCGGCACGACGACGCCTCCAACCGTCTCGTAATCACCATGGTAGACGACACGACCGGCGAAGCGATTCGCCAAATTCCAAACGAGGTCTCGTTGAAACTGTCCGCTCAAATACAGGGCCAGTTCCTTGACCAAACAGTATAGAAAATCGTTCTAAATAGGTGACGATATGGCAAACGGAGTTTCATTCAGCGGATTGGGCAGCGGGATCGATTTTGATCTGATCCGCGATGCGATCCTGGCTAGCCGTTCGAGAAGCATTACCCTGCTGCAGGGAAAGGTTTCCGATTACGGAGGTCGGGTCGAAGCCCTAAAAACGCTGAACACCGGACTTGCCGGCCTCATCACCGCGTCCGAAGCTCTGACTAATCGAGATTTGGGCTTTGGCCGCGCCACTACAACTTCAAATGCTTCGATTGCGACCGCAACTGCGGCCGCAAGTACAGCTATTGGATCCTATGCTCTCAACGTTTCACGCCTCGCCTCTAATCTGACCCAAACTTCCGTTGCATACGCTTCAGAAGACGAAGGAGTGCTTAAGAACCCGAATAAACCAGCTACTTTTGAGCTAAGAACAGGGGGAAGCGCGGAAGGTGTCGAGTTCACGATCGACAGCTCCAACGATAGCCTCGCGGGTCTCCGTGATGCGATCAATGCGGCGGACGTGGGTGTCAATGCATCAATCATCGATGTAAACGGCGACGGAAACAGTTATCAACTTGTCCTCACCTCAGAAGAAACCGGATCAGCCGGCCGGGTAGAGTTGTTTGAAACATCGAATACCAAAACGATTGACGAGATAGGATTGTCGTCGGTAAACCCGGTAAGTGGTGATTTCGCCGAACTCAACAGTCTTTTTTCTATAAACGGGCTTCAGGTCACGCGTGGAACAAATACTATTGACGATGCTATTAGCGGCATAACACTAAATCTCAAGGAAATTGGCGAATCCACAGTTGCAGTGGTCGCCGGTATCGATATTCAAAACCGTCTTCAAACTTTCGTTAACCAATACAATGCGATTCAGGACTTTGTCGACGAACAATACAATGCTGACTCTCTGGGACGGCCAACCGGAGCACTCGCGGGCGACTCAACCCTGCGGGCTGCTCAGCAGCAATTGCGCAACGTGCTTCGTACAGTATCCGAAAACAACGGTGGTTCGCTAACGAGCCTTTCAGATATCGGAGTCAAAGTGGTAGAAGGCGGAAGGCTGGAACTTGATGTCGCTGTCCTCGACGAACAACTTTCTGCAAATACAGATGATGTCCGCGCAGTGCTCTATGGTTTGACCGAAACGGACAGCGGAATCTTTCAAAGTGTGCTTTCGGTCGCAGAAGGGCTCGGCGACAGCATTATAGGATCGGTTCAAGTCGCAATTGAGGGATATCAAAGTTCGATTGAAACGATAAACGGCTCCATAAACAATCGCCTCGAATATATCGATCGGTTGCGCGATTCATTGACGCGTCAATTCGCCGCCGCAGACGCCGCCATAGGCCAGCTTAACGGGCAGGGCACGGCACTCAAAGGCATCATTGATTCGCTGAACAACAACAATAACGACTAACCACACAAGCTTGCTTTCAGGTTCAAAACTCAAAGCTTCTTCAACAAAATTTCGCTTCCCTGCTTTTACAGCATCACAACGATTACTTCAGCATTGAACTTAAATCCTTGGGCCCATTGAAAACACTAAAGTTTGAAAGGAATCCGCCGATAAGTTTATTGCCAGCCCATACCACTTCGACAAGGATTATCAATAAAATGAACGCAAATCCCAAGGCAATGCAGAGCTACGGAAAGATCGCAAACCGCGAGACAGATCCGATCAGACAAATCGTAATGCTCTACGACGGAGCGATTAAGTTCCTGAATCTCACTGCTGAAGACATCGAAAACGAGTCCATCATCGCGAAGGCCGAACATTCGACCCGGGCCCTCGATATTCTCAGCTATCTGCAGTCAATACTTGATTTCGAAAAAGGCGGTGAGGTTGCCGCAGCACTCGACAACCTTTACGCAACAACTACAGTCTTGGTGATAAGAGCCAGCGCGGAACTTGATGCCGATCTTATGCGTCAGGCCGCAAAGTTGCTCCAACCGGTCCGCGACGCTTGGGAATCAAACGCCGCGAAGACCACACAAGTTTCGTCCTCACCCCAGTTTCAAGCCCCTTCCACCATTAAAGTCGCGGTTTAGAATGTCAAAAGATATCGCCAAAAAATCGGACGATTTGATCGACCTGCTTACAGAGCAGTGCGCCGATCTCGAGAACCTGCTCTCGCTTGCGCGCGAAGAAACCGACGCGGCAAAGCAAGGCAATTTCTCACGGATCATCGATATCTATCAGGAGCGTTCCGAACTGGGTGAAAGGCTGGAGACTTTTCAACAACAGATAACTGATTTGAGAGAAACCCTGGACAGAAGAGTCCCGGCAAATATAAGCGATAAGATATCGACTGTTGTAAGCCAGACACTCGCGCAGGATACGAAAACAAGAAAACTCCTGACGGCCGCCAATGAAGATACCGCCCAAGAGCTCGCACAACTCGCCAAAGCGAGAATCAATACGAAACACTATTCGAATGAGAGGAAGAAAGGACTGGCGCTGGAGCTCGAAGCTTAATCGCGAGGCGCGCTGTTCAGAGATCAGAGTTCAGAGTTCAGAGAACGGAGTTCAGAGATTAGGGTTCAGAGATTAGAGTTCAGAGTTCAGAGAATCCGGGATTCCTTAACCGTCCCGTAGGGACAGGAAGTCTGCTAGCCGGGGGTCAGGCCGAAGGCCGCAGCCCCCGGAATCGGATCACAAAATCTGATTTCGTCGCGTCAGCGACGACAGAAGAAATGGACAATTTTGAACTTTGGTGAGGCTACTTGATCTCTCAATCGCGACGTTTTACGAATTCCGACTCCCAACCTTGAACTTTGAACCTTGAACTGAGCGCTTAGCGCCTCGCGGTCATCCCGCTTTCTTGAATTCTTTGTCGATATCCAAACGCTTAACTTTTTCGACAAGCGTGGTCCGCTTCATATTAAGAAGACGGGCCGCTTGCATTTTGTTTCCGTTGGTCTTATCCAATGTTCGCAGCAGGATCTCTTTTTCGATATTAGAAACGATTTCGGTAAAATCGATTCCCTCATCAGGAATTGATGTCGGCACAAACCCATGCTTGATTCTCGAGAATTCACTTTGATTTCGAATTTCATCGGGAAGGTGCTCGACGGAAAGTTCGTCCATCCCTGCGAACACCGCTGCTCGTTCCATCGCGTTTTGCAGCTGCCTGACATTGCCCGGATAGGAATTCGAGCGCAAAACCCCTTCGATCTCTTCGCTGATCTCCATATCCGGGAGTCCCGCGTCCGCACAGAATCTCGAGAGGAGGCCTCGCGCGATAGGGATTACATCATCCGGCCTTTCACGGAGCGGCGGGATATTCAAGTGCACAACATTGAGCCTGTGATACAGATCCGCCCTAAACTCACCTTGCTCGATTTTCTCTTCCAGATCCGCACTCGTAGCGGCAAGGACACGAACGTCTACGGTGCTTGAATTATTGGCTCCCAGTTTTTCGAATTCCCTCTCCTGGAGCACTCGCAAGAGCTTTGCCTGGAGCGACATGTTCATGTCGCCAATCTCATCAAGGAAGAGCGTGCCGCCGTCCGCTTGTTCAAACCGGCCTTTACGGTCTGCTTGCGCACCCGTATAGGCACCCTTCACGTGTCCGAATAACTCGTCTTCAAGGAGATTTTCCGGTACTGCGGCACAATTCAGTGCTATAAACGGGCCGTTGCTGCGCGGACTAATTATGTGTATCTCCCGTGCGATCAGTTCCTTACCTGTCCCGGTTTCTCCTGTCACCAAAACGTTTACCTTATAAGGAGCGACCGTCGCAACCTGTTCCAAAAGGCTGATCATCACCTGGGACTCCGCAATGATTTCACTCCTGGAGTGATGACTGACCGCTGTTGCAGCGGCGGCGGCTGAAACTGACTGCGGGGGTTCGAGTGCCGGTCTCTCAGGTCGGTCTTTTGTTTTTTCAACAGCAACCCGAATCGCACTAACGAGGTCTTTGAGAATAATCGGCTTTCGGAGAAAATCTGCGGCACCGCGCTTCAGAGCGATAATTGCATTTTCGATCGTTCCGTATCCCGTCATTACCATTATGTAAGTTTCGGGATTTCCGGCTAATATCACCGGGAGCAGATCCAGACCGTTTTTGTTTCCCGGAAGATTGATATCCGTGAGCACGACATCGTACCGGGAATCTTCCAATAGTTTCTCGGCAGCTTCGACAGATTCGGCGCCAAAGCCCTGATGGCCTTCTTTTTCAATGGATTCTAAAAGGACGCTGCGTAGGCTTTCGTCATCTTCAACGACAAGAATTCTAGTTTTCATGGCAGTAGGAGTTGAATGTGAAAGTTTGGGAAAATCTCGGCAGGAATACCGAATAAGGGTCAATTCGAGAACATAATACCCCTTTTTTACCGATTTGCGAAGTGAAATTTAACAGGGATAAAGGGAATGAAGGGGATTGAAGAATGATTGGTGATCGATGATTGTTGATTGTTGATTGAAGATTGAACACCCAACTCCAGTAAGAATTCCCCGTTATCCCCTCTGTTAGATTCGACCCGCCATCGGGAATTCCGAATAGCTCAAAGTCTTCAATTCTCAGTTAATTGCTACCGACTACACCATCGGCGATTCTGTTAAGTATTGAGGTTTTGATCGCCTTATTCGCTCTGCTCATTCCAGACGGGACGCCTGCGCTCCAGTGGTTTGGCCCGAGTCAATTGCCCCTGGAATGCGCTTACGGTTATCAGTTTTTAATTCTTAATTCTTAGTTCTTAGTTCTTAGTTCTTAGTTCTTCGTCCTCAGTCAATCCCCTTCATCTCCTTCATCCCTGTTCCCCTTTTTCGCGTGTTTCGCAGGTTATCCTTCTGTCAATAATCTGACGACCAACACCTCCAACTGACGCTCGCCTGACACAAAACTTTGCTTCAAATGGCCAAAAGACCAAGGATTTGCGAGGTTTTATGCTTTGGCACGGGTTTCGCAGAGTGTTGGGCGGAGGCAAGCCCGATGGCTTTTATAGATGCTGATAACATTACAAATCTGTTACAGACGTTCTTGGATGTGCAAAGTCGTCGGGCTCAAATCATTTCTAGCAATATCGCTAATGCCGATACTCCCGGATATGTCGCAAAAGAACTCGATTTTGAGGACTTCCTCCGTGACGCCGCAAGCAAAGTAAATCTCCCACAATCTACGCTTGCGGATTCGGGTGACTCGGTTGCCGCACTACGGACCGTCGACCAAACTCCCACAAAAATTGGCCTTGACGGAAACACCGTAGACGCGGGTCGCGAGATGGCGGAACTGGCGCAAACAAGTATCAACTTCAACCTCGGTGCGAAGATGCTCCAGTCCCGCCTTCGACTTTTAAGGGCCGCTATTCACGAAGGACGTTAATCATGTCTGTATTCACAATTTTCAAAATCGCCTCTGAAGGTATGACCGCTCAGCGCGAACGCCTTGAAGCAGCCGCCGCGAATCTCGCCAACGCAAATTCAACGAGATCGTCTGATGGAACCATTTATCGCCGCCGCGATGTGGTCATGAACGCTACCGAGATCTCGGAGTCCTGGCGCTCAAACGCAGAAAAGAAGGGCATCTTCGCTGATGAATCCGCAGCAGTCGGAGTCTCAACAGAAGTTAAGCTCGCAGACGAAGATCAATACATTCAGACTTACAAACCGGGACACCCCGACGCTGACGAAAACGGCTATGTGAAGATGCCAAACGTTCAACCGCTCGAAGAAACGGTGAATATGATGTCTGCCGCACGATCGTTTGAGGCGAACGCAACCGTTTTTAACACGGCAAAAGAACTTGCCAGGGTCAGCATTAGCCTAGGAGACGCTTAAACATGGCAGTCGAATTGATCAACGGAATTTCCCAGGCAGCTTCGCAGATCAGCGGAGCTACGCAGAACTCCCCCAAAGCGATAGCAAACGGCGAGGGGTTTGGCACCGCTATCAAAGACGCAATTGAATCGATCGATACAACTCAAAAGGCAGCGGACCAACAGATCGCAGACGCCGTCGCCGGTAAGACACCGGATCTCCACAAGACAATAATCGCCCTCCAAACAGCAGACTTGAAATTCCAGCTCGGCCTCCAGGTGCGAAACAAACTCATCGGGGCTTACGAGGAAATTATGAGAATGCAGGTCTGATCGATAACTGAAAACTGAGCGTGACGCCTCAACTACTGTGGTCAAATCATTCTCTGAACTCTGAGCTCAACTTTGAACTTTGAACCTTGAACCATGAACTCAAACCTAACCCTCCTGTCTCCTGACTCCTGACTCCTGACTCCTTCAAAAAAGCCATGTCCGCAATCAACCAAATAACAGATATCTGGAACAAGATGCCGATGCGAGGTCGTGTGATGACGGCGGTCGCAGCGATTGCCACTCTCGGACTCGTCGGAACGATCGCCTATTGGGGCACGCAAGATGAATACGGTGTTCTTTTCTCGGATCTAAAACCGGAGAACGCCAGCGTAATCATTGAGAAGCTGGACGCAGAGGGCGTACCCCATGCAACCACGAACGGAGGCACGACGGTTGAAATTCCCCGGAACAGGATCTCGGAAATGCGCCTTAAGATGGCGGGCTCCGGTGTTCTTTCAGGAGGTCATGTAGGTTTCGATCTGTTTGATAAGACAAACTTTGGCGCCACGGACTTTGCACAGCAGATAAATTTCAGAAGGGCCGTAGAAGGCGAACTTGCAAGGACCTTAGAGGGAATGGATGAAGTCGAAACAGCAAGAGTCCACGTAACACCTCAAAAGGAATCGGTCTTCACCCAACAGGCTCAGGGAGCCAAGGCATCTGTGATGCTTCGTGTACGCCAGGGGAATCAGCTTTCGGCTGACAGAACAGACGCGATCGTTGCATTGGTATCGAGTTCGGTTGAGGGGCTCGAGCCAAGCTCGGTTTCGGTACTCGACACACGTGGACGGCTGCTCACGGCTGCTGTCACGGCCAAATCAGGAAAATCAGATGCAGGTAATTTTGCCGATCAGCTTGAGTCAAAAAGGAAATTCGAGACTGAAACCGCCGCACGGGTCGTCGCACTCCTTACCCCGATTGCGGGTGACGGCGGTGTTATGGCGGATGTTTCGGCAGATGTCGACTTCAGCCAGGTTGAAACCACCGAAGAGAAATTTGACCCCCAGTCACAGGTAGTCAGGTCTCAAAGAACCGCTACCGAAAAATCGAACCAGGAATCAATAAGCCCAAGCAATAATATTGCGGGAGCAAGGGCCAATGATCCTGCGGTACCGGCGCCACAGACTTCTCAGGAAAACAAGAAAACCGGCAATGATGAACGCAATGCAACCACGACGAACTACGAAATCGATCGGACGATTACAAAAACGGTCGGGGGCGGAGGTCGCGTGAACCGGATAAACGTTTCGGTTGTTGTTGACCACAAGCAGGTCGAGGGAAACCGGGTCGCAAGAACGGCCAACGAATTGTCGCAGATCGAAAGACTTGTATCGGCGGCTGTCGGAGCAGACACGGAACGAGGTGACTCGGTTGTTGTTCAAACGATGCCTTTCGACCAGGGAGACATTAGCAGCGAACAGGCAGCCGCGGCAACATTCCTTGATTCAAACAAGGAAATCGTCTCGACATCGATCAAGTATGGCGTACTCGGGATAGTAACCGCTCTCTTACTGTTCTTCGTATTCCGACCGGCCAAGAAGGCGCTAAAAGCAGCAATCGCAGCACCTTCCGGTCCCGATCAGCTTGAAGACGGCCGTGGTGCCCTTGCGGGCGACCGAAGGCTTAACGCTGCTCCGGACAGCGCCACTCTGCAAGACGGCTCCCCAATGACGGTTGCCGAGCTCGAGTCAAAAATGAGTAGTGCCTCAGACTCATCCGGCATCACAAACAGTGGTAGCGAGTCTGCGCGTCAATTAGAGGCAATGAAAGATATTCTTACATCCGGCGGAAACAGCAGCAGCGAAGTTGTTGTAGGTACCCTGCGCGGATGGCTGCGTGAGTAGATATGGACACTGCTGCACAAACACAAACAGAAGACCCTGTCGAAGAAATCGACGTAGAGAACTCCGGAGAGGAATCTGGTCACGATGAGAACGGGAATTCGCTTGAAGCAAGGGCGGAAAAGTTAAGTGGTGCGCGAAAAGCCGCCATACTTTGTCTTTCGCTGGGTGAAGACGCTGCCTCTGTCCTATTCCAACACTTGACTGAAGAGGAAGTTCAGCTCCTCTCAAGAGAACTCGCGTTGCTTCCGGATGTGAAGTCGGAAACGGCGGAAGAGGTGATTGAAGAGTTTAATCAGCTTCTGGTCGCGCGAAACTACGTCACAACCGGCGGAGTCGACTATGCCAAACGGCTTCTGGTCAAGAGTTTTGGCAATGATACGGCGAAAAAGCTGACCGATAAGGTTGTCCATTCGCTGGAATCTTCGGCAAATTTCGATGCGCTTCAGCAAACCGACCCCGAGCAGCTCGCAAAATTGTTTCAATCTGAGCATCCCCAAACCATCGCCGTTGTCCTCGCCCATCTGGATGCCGCGACAGCGGCCGATGTGCTCCACGAGCTTCCCGATGAAATATGCGGAGAAATAATTGTTCGACTGGCCGCTCTGGAGACCGTCTCCCAGAATGTGGTCAAACGAATCTCCCAAGTCCTCAACCAAAAACTGACAAGTGTCAGCGGGATGAACCCTTCCGAGATAGGAGGAGTGAAATCTGTGGCCGAGATCTTCAACCGGCTCGACCGCGATAACTCCAAGAAGATGCTTGAACAGATCCAGACGGATAACGAAGAGCTCTCGACCGAGATCCGCAACATGATGGTTACATTCGAAGACCTGCTCCTGATCGATGACATCGGTATCAGGGAGATCATGCAGCGCGTCGATAAGAAGGTACTGTCCCTGGCACTAAAGGGAACGGTAGACGAATTACAGGAACGATTCTATGTAAATATGTCGAGTCGCGCCGTAGAAATGATGAAGGAAGAAATGGACTTCATGGGACAGGTCAAACTCAGGGACGTTAATGAAGCCCAGAGACAGGTCATCGAGATCCTGCGTGAGCTGGATGAAGAAGGAGTCGTCTCGCTGGGCGGCGGAGGAGGAGGTGAAGACGAATATGTCACGTAAGATTCTCAAAAAAGAGGCTACTTCTGAGATCAGTCTTTCGCTGCCTGAATACCTGGAACTTAGCAACTCCCCATCTGAAAGCAAGGGACTAAAGCCACTTGAATTACCTGAACTGGCCGGACTTATGCCGGCATCCAGCGGAACCGACCTTAATCCGGCGGGAAACCGTATTCCTGATCCTCAAAATAGGGCCTCATCAATCATTGCCGATGCTGAAGCACGTGGTAAAGAGATTGAAGAGGAAGCACTTGAGACCGCGATGATGACTTTCGCTGAGAAGCTTCAGGTCGCAGTTGGGGCTGAAACAGCGGAGTTGCGGGAACAATTCGCTATGTCGCTCGACAAGTTTGCCGCGCTTGAGAATCAAATAAAAGAACGAGTCGAAAAGGACCTAGTCGAACTTGCGCTGGCGGTGGCAAAGAAGGTGATCGACCGCGAGATAAAAACCGACCGGACCATAGTGCTCGATCTTTTGAACAACGCCCTCGCAAAGCTTCAGGAGCGAAGCCTCGCTGAAGTCCATTTGAACCCGGAGGACGTGACCTACGTCGAAGAAAACAGGCCGGGGATCAAATTCAGGGGCACCCTTGAACTCGTCTCGGACACTTCGATCTCTATCGGCGGATGTTTAATCCACACGGATAACGGTGATATTGACGGCCGTATCAATTCACAGTTCGACGAGATATCACACGGCCTTTTGGAGGAGTGAATCTCTTTCCCTCCTAACCGCCTGCACCCTTGCTTCCCTGCACATCCGCACTCCCAAACTCCCATGCTCGCAACTTACCTCAAAAAACTTGAGACGATCGATCCTCTGCGCTCGGTAGGACGAGTCCGCAGATCGGTTGGACTGATTGTAGAGGCCGAAGGGCCCGCCGTGTCCGTAGGCGACATTTGTTATCTCTCTTCATCGGAAAACACTTCGAGAAGCACGAAACTGGAGGTAGTAGGTTTCCGGGATAACCGTGTCCTTTTGATGCCGTTGGGGCAAATGCCTCCGGTACGGGCAGGCGACACCGTCATCGCAACCGGCCATTCGAGTAGTTTCAAAGTCGGTGAAGAACTCCTCGGAAGGACCATCAATGCCCTTGGCGATCCACTTGACGGGCTAGGAAAGATCTCGGCCGAGAAGTCCTATCCTTTAACCGGTCCCGCGACAAATCCCCTTGCCCGCGACCGGATAGATACTGCCCTCGAAACAGGTGTTCGATCGATAGATGGACTGCTCACGGTCGGTGCCGGACAAAGAATTGGTATTTTCGGCGGTTCCGGGGTCGGCAAATCAACACTTCTCGGGATGATGGCGAAACGTTCCGAGGCCGACATAAACGTAATCGCCATGATAGGTGAGCGCGGACGCGAGGTTCGCGAGTTTATCGAAAACGAATTGGGTCCCGACGGCCTCGCACGATCGGTTGTGATTTCCTCAACTTCCGATGACTCGGCGCTTGTCAGAATCCGTGCGGCCCTAGCCGCTACGACCGTTGCCGAGTATTTCAAGGACCAGGGCGCGAACGTCCTGCTAATCATGGACTCAGTGACGCGGTTCTGTATGGCTCAACGTGAGATTGGTCTCGCCGCCGGCGAGCCTCCGTCCTCAAAAGGCTATACGCCATCCGTGTTTGCGCTTCTGCCTAAGCTATTGGAGAGAGCCGGGAAATTTGTGGGCGGCGGTTCGATCACAGGCTTCTATACGGTCCTCGTCGAGGGTGATGACATGAACGAACCGGTCGCGGATGCGGTCCGCTCCATCCTCGATGGTCACATCGTTCTTTCAAGACAGCTCGCAGCCCAAAACCACTATCCTTGCATCGATGTGCTTGAAAGCGCATCCCGTTTGTTTTCAATAGTTACAGAAAAAGAGCACGAGCTTCAGGCAGGCCGTGTTCGTGAGCTTATTTCTGCTTATTCAAAGGCTGAAGACCTTATCAATATCGGTGCCTACGAATCGGGTTCTAACCCGAAGATCGACCGTGCCATCGAGCGTCATGATGAAATCACTGCATTCCTGCGTCAGGCCCATGACGAGAACGCAAACCTTGAAGACTCAATATCCAGGCTACTGTCAATTGAAACAGAATGAAGAAATTCAAATTCAAACTTGAATCGGTACACAACGTTCGCGAACTGCGCGAGGAAAAGGAGCAGTCCGTCTTTGCGCGTCTGCAAAAGGAGGTAACCGCTGCGGAGGAACGGCTTGAAGAAATCCACCGACGCCGCGTGGAGGCAATGGACACATATGTCTCCGACCTTGCGGGCGGAAAAAGCGCCGACCCCTCTGAAATGGACCTCCATGCGAAGCACTTTGCCTCGCTCGAAAAGCTTCGTATCGAAGCCGAACGCGATCTGGAAGAAAAGAGATTTGCCTGTCGTGAACAGGCAGGACAGCTTTCCGCGGCTGCTCGTGAAGTAAAGGTCACCGGCAAACTGCGGGAAAAACAGAAGGCACTCTATGATCAGGAGCTCGCCAAACGTGAACAAAATGCGGTGGATGAGATCACCTCCGCAAAATACGCCCGAATAGCGGGTGAGAACAACTCATAATTATGATGCAAATTGGAAAACTAGACACTTTTGTACGGGGAGGACCGGCTATGCCCGATGATGTCTTCCCTGCCGAAGAAGACGGGCAGTTTGATTCCCTTTTGAGCGCTTTGGTACCGATGCCGTTTGCTCAGAACGGGGAATCAATGGTGCCTGTCGATGGAGAAACGGATACTTCAATGTCCGCACTCGGATCCGAACGACGGTTCGCGCCACACGACCTTCCGGCCTTTGAGGGTCCGGGAATGTTGGAAGATGCAGAGGCGCTACCGGAGATGCCTGATGTGCTGAATGACGGGATAGAGCCTGAACTTCCACCGGTACCGGATGCGGATGCAATGATCGGACCAAAGATCGAGCCGGGGGACACACCTCCGACACGCATGGACACTATCCCCGGATCGAAGATCAATGAGATGCGCGCCCAGCGGAACCAGTCCCCCGTGCTCTCAACGATCGACACTGTAGATATCATCCCGGGTGAAAAGAAGGGTACGCCTGTCGTAGACACACCGCCGATACTTCTTAATCCGGTTGATGCTCCAGAGCCGCAGATCCTGACACCGGCGACGAGGATTCAAGGAGTGCCGATCAACGAATTGGCAAAGCTCCGTTCGTCAACGGTAGAGAGTAAGACGAGCGAGGTTGTTGAATCGATCGAACAAATCGACTCAGAGACCGTTACAACGGATCTCGATCTCGACTCAACCGGCACTGAAACGCACACCGGTGCGGGATTTGGTTCCGGCGAGAACGACAAGGTTCCAGAGAACCTGAAAGTTTCGGACGCGATATTTGAACGATTCGCGGTTGAAGCTGAAAACACGGTTAAGGATTCGAAGCTCGAGTCGCCGATCGACGCCGAAGTGATGGTAGATCAGATCGAGAAACCTATTCTCGAAGTGATTTCTACCGATCTCGAGGACGGCGAACCCGCACTGCTTAAGATCCGTTTGAAACCTGCCGAACTTGGAACTATTGACATCCGTCTCGAGAAGAATGCGTCCGGCAATCTCGATATCGAGATCGCTGCTGAAAGCGAGATGGCGGTAAAGATACTCAACGAAAGTTTTGAACAGCTCAGGGAATCGCTAAAAGATTCCGGTTGGCAGGTTCAGGACCTGAACATCTTTAATCGCCTTTCATCCGAACACAGCCATCGTGATTCCGACCGTGACCCAACCCAGGGACAATCAGAATCGGGTTCTGCAGATTCCTCGGATTCTGACGGAGACGCCTCGAAGGGCAGACTCGACGACGACGATTCCGCAGAACGACTCGTCAGCATACGGGCCTGAACCAGGAGGAAATATGGAAATTAACAACATCAACAACAATAGCTTTGGTCCCGGAACTTCCGCTTCACCAGTTGAGGCAGGATCCGAAAAAGACCTATTCATGACCTTGCTAGTGGCACAACTCAAGAATCAGGACCCCCTTTCACCACAGGACGGAACTGAGTTTGTCGCTCAACTCGCACAATTTAATTCTCTGGATCAGCTAATCGGGATCAGGGATGCGATCGAGAGACTCACGATTATGGCGGAACAGCCGATCGATACCAGTACCACCAGCAGCCAAAGCTTGTCGTCCATCAAATAAACCAAAGGAGAAACTATGTCATTTTCGTTCAACACTTCACTTTCCGGTCTGAACGCTCAGTCCAGCGCTCTCAACGTGATCGGGAACAATATCGCTAACGCAAACACAATTGGATTTCGAAGCGGAAACATCACGTTTATGGATGTTTTCGAGAATTCATTCGGCGTCCGCCTGAACGGCGGCGGAAACACTCGTCAGATCGGTAACGGCGTCCAGGTTGGATCAGTCCATACGGACTTTTCTCAGGGAAACGTAAACGAATCCTTTTCGTCACTGCATGCATCGATTCAAGGCGACGGCTTCTTTACGCTGCAGAATCAGAATGGTACTGCCGGTTACACGCGTGCCGGAGACTTTACCGTAAGTAACGACGGATTTCTCGTGACGCCCAATGGCTCGCGAGTTCAGGGCTATATGGCGACAAACGGAGCGATCACTCAGGATGCCGTGCTCACCAGCGTTCAGATTCCGATCGGTCAAACTCTTGAGCCTCAGGTAACTACTGAGGGTACGTTGAGAATGAACCTTGATGCAGATGCATTGACCGGCGCAAACTTCCACGCTTCGCTGCAGGTCTATGACACCCGCGGGACGGCGCACACGCTAGATCTCGAGTTTGAGAGACAGGCGGATGGCACCTTCCTCATGTCACCATCACTTGACGGAAATCCGGCAAATTCAGTAGTTGACGGAAACCCGCCGACCGCAACTCCGGTTACGTTTGATTTCGACACTAACGGAGATCTTATAACCCCAACGACACTCTCGATCGAGCCTGACCAGTCGTTTATTGATGGCGCAACTCTTGCGTCAGTTGAGATGAACCTCCGGCAAACCAACGCGGATGGTTCGCCGGGCGCATTCAACGTTACGAGCTATGCCCTACCTTCGGCGGTTTCATCGACTCTGCAGGATGGATTTCCTGCCGGTGAATTGAGCTCTGCTGTGGTTGACGCAGAAGGTACCATCTTCGGTATTTTCAGCAACGGTCAATCGCGAGTGATCGGTCAATATGCCGTCGCCAGATTCAATTCCAACGCCGGTCTCCAGAGAACCGGTGGAAACATGTTCGCCGAAACGCTCGCTTCCGGACAGGCCACTGTCGGTGCCCCTGGAACTGGTGGAAGAGGTTCGATCGCAGGCGGTTATCTTGAGCAGAGCAACGTTAACATCACGAACGAGTTCGTTGATCTTATCGAGGCTCAAAGGGGTTTCCAGGCAAACTCCCGCGTGATCGCCGGCCTAAACCAGACGTTTCAGGAAATCCTGAATATCATCTAAATAACCTCGGTCGGGGGACAGGATTCTCCTGGGTCCCGGCTAAAGTTTCTCATTGCCGTGCCGATAAGTAACTTGAGCGCGGAACCGCTTTTCTCCCACTTCACTATTAGCGGTTACCACCCACCAAAGGCAGGCCTCAGAGGGTCAAAACGCAGAAATTCTACGTTTTACTGCGGCCTGCCTTTTTAAGACACCGCGCTCACCGAGTTTCGCAGTCCGTAATTTCTTGGGGACAACTTTCCGCGAATTCGGCTCGCTCACCACGCTTTACACCATGTTTATAATTATCGGCATTATCATCGTCCTGGGCAGCATCATTACGGGTTTCCTGATGATTAACGGCCCTTTGTACGTTCTGGTCCAGCCGTCCGAGTACATCGTCATTGGAGGCGCGGCACTCGGCGCTACACTCGCGGCCAATCCGCTCAAGCTGCTGACGAATACACTGGGAAAACTGATGGGCGCTATTAAGGGTTCGCCTTATAACAAGGCAGCTTATTTCGAGCTTCTTCAGATGCAGTACGACGTCTACGTGAATCTCAAAAAAGGAGGCGTGCTCTCGCTGGAAGAAGATGTCAACAACCCGATGTCTTCAGGAATCTTTACAAAGTACAAGTCATTTATCGGAAACCATCATGCCGTCGATTTCTTTTGTGACGCCCTCAAAATGATCGTCAACGGCGCTTGCGATGCCGAAGAGCTTGAAATCATGCTCGACACAGAAATTGACACACATCATGACGAAAACGCCTTCGCACCGGCGATCGTCAATAGAGTATCTGACGCGATGCCCGGGCTTGGGATCGTCGCCGCTGTTTTGGGTATCGTCGTAACTATGCAGCATCTAGACGGCCCCCCGGAAGAGCTCGGGCATCACGTTGGAGCCGCACTCATCGGAACATTTCTCGGCTTGTTGCTCGCTTATGGAATTCTCTCGCCGATTGCCGCCCACATTGAGAACCTCGCACAGGACGAAGCGCAGTACTTTTTGTGCATGAAGCAGGGATTGGTTGCGTACGCAAATGACTCCGCACCCTCGACCGCTGTCGAGTTTGCAAGAAAAACGATCTTCAGCTTCGATCGTCCTTCTTCTAATGAGATAGATGAGGCGCTCCGAAGCATAAAACCACGCTAGCGGTTAAATGGAAGAGAACAAAAAACCACAGGAAGAAGTAAAACCCCGACGTGCGCGGGTCAAGAAAGCCAGGGGGCATGGCGGCCATCACGGCGGGTCCTGGAAAGTGGCCTATGCCGATTTCGTGACGGCGATGATGGCACTGTTCCTTGTCCTTTGGCTTGTCTCCCAGGCTGATACAAAGCTGAAGGAACAGATTGCAAGCTATTTTAGATCGCCGGGTGCGTTCACCTCATCTCGAGGCGGTATCATGCCAGGCAAGAAAAAGATCAGCCGCGAACCCTCCAAACTGTCCGCAACTGATGAAGAACAAACACTTTACGGTATCGCCCAACAGTTGCAGAAGAAGTTTGACTCGCAACCTGAATTCGCGAACTCCAAAAACAAGGTAGTGGTTGAAGTCGTTGAAGAAGGGCTTCAGATCGAGATCGTGGACAAGGCGGATAACATCTCTTTCGAAGTTGGAAGTTCGATGCTCAACGATTCCGCAAGAAGGATTCTAGAGGAGATCTCAACTGAGATCTGCCAGCTTCCAAACCCGATCAAGATCGGCGGGCACACAGATCGAAGGGTCTTCCCCTCCAGCAACGGATACACGAACTGGGAACTTTCCACAGATCGTGCGAACGCCGCACGGCGCGTACTGGTAGCTTCATGCCTCGACCCCAAACAGATAAATCGAATAGTTGGATTTGCGGACACAGATCCGATTATCGAAAGAGACGCATACCATCCAGCCAACCGCCGTATAAGCATTACGGTCCTTCGCCAGCAGCCCATTGATTCCGATCCTGCCGACTCAATCAAGGATCCGGTTATGCCCGATTCTGATGACGCTGATTCAAGCGAATCAAAGCGGGACGAGCGATTAAAGAAGATGCGTGAGCAGATTCAGCGCGATATGTCCGACAAAGGCACCGGCAAAACCGGCCGTGAAAATGCCGATGAGTCAAAGCCAAAGAAGTCCGGCAAAAAGAGGACAAAGGCTGAAATTGCCGACGCCAAGCTCAAAAAAGAAGGAAGCGTCACCGTTGGGACACCGGACCGAATCCCCGATGCACCAAAACGAAAAGAACGTCCGGCGGATGAGCCGTAGGGCGAAAAGCGCCAATTGATTGACGCGAACCGTCGAAAAACAGTTAAAACGATTCATGCCCGGATGCACCAAACGCCCTGTTTATAGGGACTTTGGTGCATTGACACCAATGGCATGACGTTCGCAATGACAATTCCGGGAGGTTTCCTATGTCAGAACCCACAAATGAAAATGAAGCTGCCGAAGGCGGCGGTGGAAAGAGCAAGCTGTTCTTAATCATCGGCTTGGTCGTTGTGCTTTTGGTTGGCGGAGGCGCCGGTTACTACTTCATGTTTATGAATGGTGCCAAAGACGGCGACGAAAAATCCGAAAAGAAATCCAAGAAAAAGAAGAAGTCTAAGAAGTCCAAACAGGAACCGGAAGAAGACAACAGTGAGGACGAACCATCCGGAAGTGACGCCGACCGTTCTCTCGCCGAGGCGCTTCAGGATGACGAAGACGTCAAACAGGTCGTTGAGCTCCAGCCGTTTATCGTGAACCTCGCCGATGTCGAAGAAGCCCGGTATCTGCGAATGACCGTAAGCCTCGGAATCGGAGGAGAGGAAGGGGGACACGATCCGGACCCGATTTTTCTCGCAAAGGTAAAGAATGCGATGCTCGCGGTACTTTCGGTCAAGAAATCCGAAGATGTTCTCACCGTGAAAGGAAAGTCGAAGCTCCGCAAGCAGTTGCTCGAAGCCGCTCAATCCGCGGATGAAGACGGCCACGTAGAAGCAATATACATCACCGACTTTATTGTCCAGCTTTAATTCAGATGAACGAAGAACTTCAATCCCTTCTCGACTCCTGGCAGCATTTCCATGATGTGCCGGTGCCGCTTTCAATCGAACTCGGCCGAACCAAACTGACCCTTGGTGAAGTTGTCGATATGAAAGAAAACACAGTAATCCGGTTATCCCGCTCAACAGGTGAGGGCATTGACATTCGAGTTGGTGAAGAACCCGTCTTTAGGGCCGAGATCATTGTCATTGACGATCGCGCAGGAGTAAGAATCAACGAAATAGTCAACAAGAAAAAGTAAGCAAATGAGGTGCAAAAATGTTTCGACGGACATTACTTATCTCGACTTGTCTTTTGGTATTGCTATCGGCAATCTCCGGACAGGACAAACCGAATTCCAACCCGGGCCCGGGGGCGAAGACTCCCCTTTCAAAGCCGCCCGCACTCAAACAGACTAAAAAGAAAACGACGACTACAAAGTTAAAACAGGCCAAGAAGTCCACGAGTACCAGGAAGAAGGGCCCTTCTAAATCGAATAAAAAGAAAGGCTCTGATTCATCTTCTTCTAAGAAATCAAAATCGAAAACCGCGGCCTCGAAGTCTAAGTCCAAGAAGGATAAGACGGAAAGGGTCTCTAAAGAAAAGCCCGTTCAGACCGACAAAAAGTCAAAGCCGCTGAAGTCGGAGTCTGAGAACGCCGCGAAGACGGAAAAGCAGGCAGAATCACCGCCAAAGTCTGAAACCGCGAAAAAGCCGCTTCTGAACGATTCGATACCGTTCATGAAGACCAACAAAGCTGTTCCCGCAAAACCGGCGTCAGCTGCCGGAAGTATCTGGCTTAAAACTATAGGATCGGTCCTACTGATCCTTGGGCTTTTGTTTGTAGGAACTTGGGTTATCAAGAAGACGGGTCTTGCCGGGTTGGCGTCGGGTCAGTCGGGCGATTCGCCGGATCTAAAGATCCTTACATCGGTAACACCGCGTAACGGCCAAACGATCTCGGCCGTTAGATTTGGCGACCGGGTTCTGCTCGTTGGCTCAACACAGAATTCATTCACCCTTCTTGCTGAAGACGGACACGATTTACAGGAAGAGGAAGCAATTGAAGAGTCGGAGAAAGAATTTGAATTCGAAGGGCGCCCGGTCTCCGTTTCCGAGCTTCTTTCCCGCGAGAACGCGAATTTCGATGACGCGCTGATCAAGGCAGAGAAATCGCAGCTGCTTGGTTTGGGGAGGCTTTCATAATGAAGCGCCTGAGCCTGGTATTCGTCCTGCTAATCGTATTTGGAACGGCCAATTTTGCGTTCGCCCAATCGGAAGTAGAATCTCCGCCTGACACACCGGCGGCATCTGAAACTATTGACCTCGAAGATACTGTTGCAAGCTCAATGCCTCTTCAGATCATCGTTCTGCTGACCGTGTTGAGCTTCATACCGGCACTTTTGATATCGATGACCTGCTTTACGAGGCTCATTGTAGTATTTCATTTCCTGCGACAAGCACTTGGAACTCAGGAGGCGCCAAATAACCAGGTGCTGCTCGGACTTGCTTTGTTTATTACCCTTTTCGTGATGGGGCCGACCCTGAGCAAAGTCTACCAGGACGCGCTCAAACCCATGATTGACGGGGAGATAACTCAATCTGCGGCGCTCGAAAAAGGGATCGAGCCCCTGAGGGAATACATGATCCGGCACACCCGTGAAAAGGATCTCGCCCTATTTATACGACTCTCAAACGGACCGGCTCCGGAAACCGCAGCTGACGTACCGACCACTGCGTTGGTTCCTGCCTACATGATCAGTGAACTGAAAACCGCATTCCAGATCGGATTTGTGCTCTTTCTTCCGTTTCTTGTGATCGATCTTGCGGTTTCGAGTGTGTTGCTCTCGATGGGTATGATGCAACTCCCCCCTGTGATCGTATCGCTGCCTCTTAAGATACTTCTCTTTGTGATGGTTGACGGGTGGTATCTCATTATCAGCTCATTAGTTAAGAGTGTGGTGTAAGTATGAATGACGCCCTTGTTACAAGTCTGATTCAGAATGCCCTGACGACACTCATGTGGATCGTGGCACCGATGCTCGCAATGGCAATCATCGTCGGCATCATAGTCAGCCTTATCCAAACTTTGACCTCCATTCAGGATCAGACATTCTCTTTCGCACCCCGTGTAATCGTTATATTCACCGTGTTCCTGATTACTTTCCCCTGGATCCTACAGGTAATCCTCACATTCGCCGAATCCATCTTTCTCGATTTCACGCCCTACATCCAATAACGGCCCGAACGCCATAAATGGACAATTTTGAAGTCCCCATAGACACCGTCCTGATCTTTCTCGTCGTGCTCGCACGGGCCGGCGGACTGGTAACTTTCGCTCCATTCTGGGCCCACAGATCAGTATCCATAAACATACGGGTAATCTCGGCAATCGTTTTGTCTGTAGCGCTGAGTCCTTTTCTGATGAACAGAATCGAGGCGCCGGATCCGAATATGTACAGCCTCACTCTCGTTCTCTTGGGTGAACTGCTGATCGGACTGTTGATGGGATATGTCGGGCGGGTGATATTTACATGCTTCGAGATGGCTGCTCACTTTATGGGAAACCAAATGGGCTTCTCACTTGCTGGAATTATCGACCCGGACACGAGGGCGCAGACTACCACGTTCGGGATCGGCGCACAGATGCTGAGTGTAGTCGTATTGCTGGCAGCAAACGGGCACCACTGGTTTGTGATCGCTTCGGTCAGAAGCTTTGAATTTGTCCAGCCCGGCAACTTCCACGTCAGCGGCGAACTGGTGGATATTCTCCTTCGCATGACCGCTTCAACCCTTGCAGTTGGCCTGTCACTCGCAGCACCCGCAGTCATCGTGCTTGTAGTTATTGAGTTCGGTCTCGAATTCTTCGGACGAACCGCACCGCAGTTCCAGGTTTTTATCCTCGGTTTCCCCCTTAAGATCGGGCTGGGACTTACCATTCTCGGCGCATCTGTTTACTTTTTGCCAACGGCATTCAGGCAGGTGCTTGGCGGAATCTATACGGGCCTTGACCAGGTAATCGGCACCTTGTAACGATGTCACAACAGGAACGCACAGAAAAAGCCACCCCAAAGAAACGCGAAGACGCCAAAAAGAAAGGGCAATTCGCCAAGGGCGCAGAACTTCCGACAGCGTTCGCCTTCCTTTCGGCCCTTTTCCTAATCAATATCCTCGGCAGCGATATTTTTGAACAGATTGCGCTCTTTGTTCACGACATAAGCCTGAAGATTCCGCATCTTACTGAACTGGGGCCCGCAGGTGTTCAGATCTTAATGACCGATGCGGTAACGACGCTTGCGATCGTTGTTCTTCCGGTAATCCTGATCGGCATGGTCGCAGCCGGCGCGGGAAATGTTGCCCAAACAGGGTTCGCATTTACGCCGGAAGCGCTAAAGCCGAAACCCGAAAAATTCAACCCCGTTTCCAACATTAAGCGGGTTTTTGGCCTCGACGGTCTCGTAAACCTCGCCAAATCAACAGTTAAACTCGCGTTATTCGGCAGTGTTGCATACGGGGTTCTATACCCGATGATCGAAAAGGCGCCGACACTTGTGAACGCACCGGTTGCAACCGTTGCCAATGAACTCACGTCAACCCTCTATAGCCTTGCGCTAAGGTACGGCATCGTGATGATTGTACTTGCCGGTGCTGACTACGCTTACGCAAAATACAAACATGAAAAGTCGCTGCGAATGTCGAAGCAGGAGATACGCGATGAATTTAAGAGCCAGGAGGGTGATCCATGGATCAAGGCCCAACGACGTCGTTCGGCGAGGGCCCTGTCGCAGAAAAGATCGATTTCGAATGTCCCGGAAGCGACTGTTGTGGTTACGAATCCGACACACTACGCGGTAGCGCTAAGGTATGAACGCGAGAAGGACGCGGCTCCGATTGTGGTAGCAAAGGGCGCCGATCTGATCGCAAAACGAATTAGAGAAGTTGCGACGGAACATGAGGTTCCACTTTATGAGAATCCACCGCTGGCACGCGCTCTCTACAGGGTTGTCGAACCGGACCAGATCGTACCGATCGAATTCTTCGGAGCGGT